>JAUXDD010000280.1 GCA_030618465.1 Desulfobacteraceae bacterium | reverse complement strand
AATGGCATGCCATGCCTGAAATATTGATAATATCTGTTATATATTCTACATATCCGAAAAACGGAAAAACAAATCACTATAACAAATTTGTTATAAATCCGAATATTATATTACAATTTTGTAATATGCAATACGTGTCACGAAAAATCTTTTCATACTTTCTACCACAAATATGTTGTTTTCACAAAATCGTATGGTATATTAGACAAAATTGTTATATTTATTGCTACAACTTACAAATTTGACAGATTTTAATCATCGGATTTATTATGAAAGAAATTGAAAAAATCACCCTGTTTTATGAAATCAGCAATGCCCTTAATGCGCACCTGAATTTGGAAAAATCTCTCTACCAGATGCTGAACCTTCTCTCCGATTACATGGGGATGGTCCGGGGCACGGTATCCATACTGGACCCGCTCCGAAATGAAATCAATATTGTTGTTGCCCATGGCCTGTCAAAAAGCGCCATGCAGAAAGGCAAATACAAACCGGGGGAAGGCATCACCGGCAAAGTGATCCAGACCGGCAAAGCGGTGAGTATTCCCAAAATCAGTGAGGAGCCGGAATTTCTTGACCGGACTGCCACTCGAAAAAAAAAGATGGATCAGGAGCTGTCCTTTATCTGTGTTCCGGTCAAAAAAGGGAACAAGGTGATCGGTGCCATCAGTGTGGACAAACCATTCGATGAGACCTATTCTTTAACAGAAGGGAAAAAATTCCTGTCTGTGATTGCCACAATGATCGCCACCCATGTGATTAATCTTGAAACCATCCACATGGAAAAAGAAAAACTCAAGGAAGAGAACAAGCGGCTGCGCAGTGAGCTTGAACAGAAATACCAGTTTACCAATATCATCGGCAACAGCAACAAAATGCGGGAAGTGTTTCAAATGATCTCCCAGGTCTCACGCAGTATCGCCACCGTCCTGATCCGTGGAGAAAGCGGAACCGGAAAAGAGCTTGTGGCCAACTCCATCCATTACAACAGCCTGAGAGCGAAACGGCCCTTTGTCAAAATCAATTGTGCCGCACTGCCGTCCAACCTGATTGAAAGCGAACTTTTCGGCCATGAAAAAGGGGCGTTTACCGGCGCAATAAAACAGAAAATGGGCAAGTTCGAAATGGCCGACAAAGGAACCATATTTTTAGATGAGGTGGGTTCCATTGATCTGGATGTACAGGTGAAACTGCTCCGTGTGTTACAGGAAAAAGAATTTGAACGGGTCGGTGGTCATAAAACCTTAAAAACAGACGTCCGCATCATCGCCGCCACAAACAAAAATCTGGAACAGGCAGTCGAAGAGGAAACTTTCAGGGGAGATCTGTATTACCGCCTCAATGTTTTTCCTATTTTCATGCCGCCCCTGCGGGAGCACAAAACCGATATCCTGCTTCTCGCCGATTTTTTCCTGGAAAAATACTCCATGGAAAACGGGAAAAACATTAAACGGCTGTCAACACCGGCCATAGATATGCTCATGAGCTACCACTGGCCCGGTAATGTGAGAGAACTGGAAAACTGTATTGAACGTGCCGTCCTGTTATGTGAAGAAGGTGTCGTTCACAGTTACCATCTTCCGCCCACCCTTCAGACCGGTACCGAATCAAATACATTGCCGGCACGGTCGCTGGAAGAGGCAGTGGAAAATCTTGAAAAAGAAATGATCATAGACGCCCTGAAAAATACACGGGGAAATATATCCACGGCCGCGGATCTGCTTGGCACGACGGTGAGAAAGTTTTCATACAAGGCAAACAAACATGATGTCAATTACAGTGACTACCGGTAATATATTATGAAAAAAAAATATAAATATATATTCGGGCCTGTTCCTTCAAGACGTTTTGGCCGTTCCCTGGGCATTGATCTGCTGCCATACAAAACATGCAGTCTGGATTGTGTTTTCTGCCAGCTGGGACGAACCCCGAAAAAAGAATTCACGCGCCGGGGATATGCCCCCATTGATGACGTACTTTCTGAAATCAAAGAATGGCTTGATACCGACGGTGAAGCTGACTGCCTTACCCTGGCGGGTTCCGGTGAACCCACCCTTCACTCCGATTTTGGCAGGATTCTTGATTTTCTATCAGAAACAGACATCCTGGCGGTCCTGCTGACAAACGGCACCCTGCTGCATCTTCCGGAAGTACGTGAGCAGGCAGCAAAAGCTGACATTGTCAAGGCCTCTCTCAGTGCCTGGGACCAGCATTCGTTTGAAAGGATTAACCGCCCGCATGATCAATTGAAGTTTGATCAGTTCCTGCGGGGATTAAAAGATTTCCGGAATCAATACAAGGGTAAATTCTGGCTGGAGGTATTTCTTGTCCCCGGGATAAACTCAGAATTTGATGATGTCAAAAAGATCGCAGCCCTGGCAAAAGAGATCGGGCCCGAAAAAGTCCAGCTTAATACAGCGGTCCGCCCTCCTGCGGAAGAATTTGTCGCGCCTGTTCAAAAACAAAGTCTGGAAACCCTGACGCACCTTTTTAAACCGGCTGCAGATATTATTGCCGAATTCAGCTCAAAACAGATAAAAAGCCCATCGATCAGCCTGGAGTCAATCCTGGCCATGCTTCATCGCAGACCGTGCACGGCAAATCAGATAGCCTGTGTATATGGTATACACATTAACGAGGTATCCAAAATACTTGGAGAACTTGTTAAAAATAACAGCATTCACATATATCGCAAAGACAACGACATTTATTATACTGCCGCTGCCGGTTCAGAATAACATATATGGTGAAAATTAAAACGGAATATCATCTTCCGGTGGCGGAGACGGCTGACCCATATGGCCTCCACCTTCATGGGCCATATCACTTTGCTGGCTGTTGCCTGGATTCATATTATTGTTCTGGGAACCACCGGTATTGGGTCTGCTGCCGGCATTCATGTTGTTCCCCTGCCCCTGATAGCTGCCGGAAGCATCTCTTGCACCAAGCATCTGCATTGTAGTTGCTTCTATCTCAGTGGTATATCGTGTAATTCCGTCTTTTTCCCATGACCGGGTTCTAAGACGGCCCTCAATATAGACCTGTTTTCCTTTTGAAAGGTATTCACCGCATATTTCACCAAGCCGGCCAAAGGCGACAATACGATGCCATTCTGTTTTTTCCCTGTTCTCTCCGGTAGCTTTGTCCTTCCATTTGTCTGTTGTGGCAAGGCTGAAGCTGGCGACGGCTTTACCGTCCTGCGTATATCGAACTTCAGGATCTCTTCCCAGATTACCAATAATCATCGCTTTATTGAGACTGGCCATAGTTTTCCTCCCTCTCCCGGAACATATTAAATTGAAT
>JAUXDD010000288.1 GCA_030618465.1 Desulfobacteraceae bacterium | reverse complement strand
TGCCCGGTGGTTCAAGGATAAGGCTTGATTACATAAACAACGACACGCCGGTTTTGCCGGTACGAATCCAGGAAATTTTCGGCCTGAAGCAAACACCAACTATAGCGGGCGGAAAAGTTTCTCTGATACTTCACCTCCTGTCGCCGGCATTCCGCCCGGTACAAATCACACAGGACCTTGCCGGTTTCTGGAAAAATACGTATGCCGACGTTAAGAAAGATCTGAAAGGCAGATACCCAAAACATCACTGGCCGGATGATCCGCTGGCCGACATTATTATAAAAAAATAATACTGATTCTAAAAAGGTCAAGTACAAAAAGTCTGTTTTTATAAATTCGCAGGGGCAGACCTGTGTGTATGCCCTGAGCATATTTCGTTGACGTTTGTGTATGAAGTATTTAATTTGTTGTTTATACACCCAAAAATGCCTCGTTAAATCTGATATATCCAAAAATTATGTTAAAAAAATGAATACACTCTCTTGACCATCAGAATACTGTGATTACAATTTAGGAAAAGCAAGTGAGCGTATTATGAAAATAGAAGTCAACTAGCAAGGAGTAAGATCATGGGTAAAATAATTGGAATAGATTTGGGTACAACCAATTCATGTGTGTCAATAATGGAAGGGGGGGAGGCAAAGGTCATTACGAACCCTGAAGGGGGTAGAACCACTCCATCAATCGTCGCGATATCAAGCAATGGTGAAAGGCTTGTCGGTCAGATTGCAAAAAGGCAGGCGGTTACCAATCCGGAGAATACGGTGTTCGGGGTTAAACGCCTTATCGGGCGAAAATATGCATCGACCCAGGTGCAGGATGATATAAAGATACTTCCCTTTAAAATTGAGCAGGCAGTCAATGGCGATGCCGGCATAAAGCTTCGTGATAAACAATACAGTCCTGCTGAAATATCGTCATTTATTCTGGCAAATATTAAAAAAACAGCAGAAGAATACCTCGGTGAAAAAGTCACAGACGCTGTAGTCACCGTCCCTGCTTATTTTGATGACAGCCAGAGACAGGCAACAAAGGATGCCGGTAAGATTGCCGGGTTAAATGTTTTGAGAATTATTAACGAACCCACTGCCGCATCTCTTGCCTATGGCCTGGATAAAAAAAATGATGAGAAGATTGCCGTATTTGACCTTGGCGGGGGAACATTTGATATCTCGGTTCTTGAAATTGGCGATGGTGTATTTGAGGTTAAATCAACAAATGGGGATACCCATCTTGGGGGTGAGGACTTTGACCTCAGGCTCCTGGATTATCTGGCGGATGAATTCAAAAAAGACCAGGGGATTGATCTTAGAAAAGATACCATGGCGCTGCAGCGACTGAAAGAAGCTGCGGAAAAAGCCAAGATGGAACTGTCTACTGCAATGGAGACAGATATAAATCTTCCCTTTATTACCGCAGATGCCACAGGTCCAAAGCATCTCGACATCAAGCTGACCCGGGCCAAACTGGAATCACTGGTAGCGGATCTTCTCAATAAACTTGAAGAACCCTGCAATACCGCATTAAAAGATGCCGGTTTAAAAGCTTCAGATATCGCCGAGGTTATTCTTGTTGGCGGTATGATCCGGATGCCGGCCGTCCAGGAACGGGTGAAAAAGATTTTTGGTAAGGAACCTAATAAAGGGGTCAATCCGGATGAAGTAGTTTCTCTTGGTGCGGCCATCCAGGGAGGAGTTTTAAAGGGGGATGTGAAAGATGTGTTGCTGCTTGACGTAACTCCGCTTTCACTTGGAATTGAAACCCTGGGCGGTGTTATGACCAAATTAATTGAAAAGAATACAACCATTCCTGCAAGGAAGAGTGAAGTGTTCTCAACAGCAGAAGATAATCAACCGGCTGTCAGCGTCCATGTACTCCAGGGGGAAAGGGAAATGGCGGTCGGCAACAAAACACTCGGTCGTTTTGAACTGACAGGTATTGCGCCTGCACAGCGTGGACTCCCCCAGATTGAAGTGACCTTTGACATTGATGCCAACGGTATTGTGAATGTGTCGGCAAAAGACAATGCAACCGGCAAGGAGCAGTCCATACAAATCACATCATCTTCAGGGCTGACAAAAGAAGAAATTGATAAGCTGGTTAAAGATGCCGAACTTCACTCAGAAGAGGATAAACAGAAAAAAGTACTTGTTGAAGCCAGGAATGCCGCAGATGCTCAGATTTATGCGGCAGAAAATGCCCTGGTGGATGCAGGTGACCGGGTGGACAGCGCCACACGGAGCAGGGTTGAATCGTCTGTTAACGAACTGAAACAGGCCATGGAAAGAGACGATGTGGGAGAGATTACCCGGTTGAGTGAAGAACTGACCCATGCTTCCCATGCACTTGCCCAGACCATGTATCAGCAGACGCAACATGCGGATGCAAACCAGTCCGGTGGATGTGCCGGTGGACAATGCTCAGGTTCCGGACACGCTGCTAATGATGATGTAATTGATGCCGAATACAGGAACGTGGCGTAAGAAATAACGGATGGTGATAAATTAATGTTGCTAACTTAAGGATTTCAATCAATTATAAAATCCCCCTCGATCCCCCTTTTCAAAAGGGGGAAGTTTTACTCCCCCCTTTTCAAAAAAGGAAAGCTTTACTCCCCCTTTCAAAAGAGGAAAGTTTTGCTCCCCCCTTTCGTAAAGGGGGGCCGGGGGGGATTTAGCAGCCTTCAAAATAATAAATAAACTAAAAATCTCATATCATTTTTCTTAAGCTGATATCATTTCTGGAAAAAATGGCCTAAGTTAATGACATTGACTTAATAGTCCTTATTTTCATATGATCTTAACGCTGAATATACCCCCTGAATAGGTACAAGATTACAATAAAAACTACGATTAAAAAAGGTGCTTTTTTATGCCCCTGCTAATTTAAAACATCACTCAATTGACAATGCCATTGGGGCAGGATATTTTTATTTTTGCAAATATATACCATGAATTCATACTATACTCAAATTCGGTCATTTGTCTTCTCT
>JAUXDD010000091.1 GCA_030618465.1 Desulfobacteraceae bacterium | reverse complement strand
CTTGAGATTAATTTCAAAAGGATTAAGGACAATCCGGGAATTAAAGTTTTTACTCTTGCAGAAGTTGAAAAGGTCGAAGGGATACCGGGGAATTATAATGTAACCATTAAATTAAGCCCACGGTTTGTAAACGAAAATTGTACCTGTTGCGGTGATTGCGCAGACGTCTGTGAAACGGAAATACCCAACGAATTCAATTTTGATATGGACAGAACAAAAGGCGCATACATGTCAAGTGGCATGGCGTTTCCATTCAGGTATACAATTTCTCCCCAGATTATAGGGACGGAAGATGCAAACCGCTGCAAGGACGCCTGTAAATACAATGCCGTTGAACTGGATATGGAGCCGAAGACAATCAACATCAATGTTGGTGCAATCGTATGGGCCACAGGCTGGCAGCCGTATGATGCCGCAAAAATTGATAACCTGGGTTTCGGAAGGTATCAGAACATCGTAACCAATATGATGCTGGAACGGCTTGCTTCAACGAACGGGCCGACAAATGGAAAAATTCAGCGTCCGTCAGATGATAAGGCTCCTGAAAGCATTGGATTTGTCCAGTGTGCAGGATCAAGAGACGAAAACCATCTTCCTTACTGCTCATACATCTGCTGCATGGCATCATTAAAACAGGCCACGTATGTCAGGGAGCAGTACCCGGACGCAAAAATTTACATCTTTTATATTGATTTAAGGACACCGGGGTACAGGTACGAGAAGTTTTACAAGAAACTGAAAGAGGATGAAAACGTCTTTTTTATCAAAGGCAAAGTCGCTGAAGTCAGTGAAGAATCAAACGGCAATATTACTTTAATCGCAGAAGACACAATCGGCGGCGGCAAGGTAAGCCAGACCGTTGATATGGCTGTTCTTGCCACGGGTATGCAGCCGTCAACCGAAGCAGGTAAACCCAATGCGGATTTGAAATACAATGCAGACGGTTTTATTGTAAATGACTTTGAAAAGGGTGGCATGTTTGCAGCAGGTTGTGCCAATAAGCCTGCCGACGTGGTATCATCAAATCAGAATGCTACCGGTATGGCGTTAAAGGCTATTCAAACCCTGGTGAAGAGGTAGGAGGATTTCCATGGATAAAAAATATGGTGTATATATCTGCACAGGTTGCGGAATCGGGGAGTCTGTTGATGTTGAAAAGTTAAGTGAAATCCCCGAAGAAGAAGGGATCAGCTGCAAGTCCCACCCGTGTTTCTGCGGTAATGAAGGACTTGAACTGATAAAGAAAGATGTGGCGGATGGTACCAACACGATTTCCATTGTTGGATGCTCAAGACGTGTCAATTTCGATATTTTCAAATTTGACGGGTGCATTGTTGACAGGGTTAACATAAGAGAGCAGGGCGTATGGTCTCATCCGAGAAGTAAATATCCGGCACCCACTGAAGAACAAAAAGATGATGAAGAGTTCATTGATCAGGTTCAGATGCTGGCCGATGATTATCTGAAAATGAGCATTGCAAAGCTTGAAAAAGTGGATATTCCCGAACCGTTCAAGCTGGATGCCATTTCCAAAAAGATCCTGGTCATCGGCGGCGGGATTACCGGAATTTCAGCTGCACTGGATGCGGTAAAGGCCGGTTATGACGTCACCATCGTAGAAAAGGAAGCGCAAATCGGCGGCTATGCGGCAAAACTCCGCAAACAGATGCCGGTTGAAGATCCTTATGAAAATCTGATTCCGTTACAGATCAATGCCAAAATAAATGAAGTTGAGGCATATTCCAATATTACGGTCAAAACAAATACCATTGTTGCCCGTATTGCAGGACAGCCGGGTGAGTTCACCGTTACAATGAAAAAACCGGGTGATAAGATCGAGTTTGACGTACCGTATCCGCTGCCGGAAGAGATGAAGGTGGATGAAAACGGAAAAGAACTGGATGTGGAAAAGCTTGCAGAAGTTTACAAAGAGTATAACTCTGGAAAAACCGACATCCTGACCCTTGATCCGGACGGTGAACTGTTTGGTGCGGTGATCCTGGCAGCAGGATGGAGACCGGACACACTGGAAGGGGATACCTATGCTCACCTTGGATATGGTGAAATTCCGGATGTTGTTACTAACAGCCAGTTTGAAGAAATTGCGGCAGCAGGGAAGATTAAACGACCGTCTGATGGAAAAGAGGCGGAATCTGTCGTATTCATCCAGAGTCCGGGCAAAGGTGAGGATGACAGTGATTTTAATTACTGCGGTTCTGTAACCAGCATGGTTTCTTTGAAACAGGCCAGGTATGTTCGTGAAGACTATATTGACGGCAAGGCATATGTGGTTTATCAGCACATGAGAACCCCGGGCCTTCAGGAAAATTTCTATAAGAGCATGCAGCAGGATGAAGGTGTTTTCCTGACCAAGGGCGAGGTCATGAGCGTTTCCAAAAACGGCAGCGGCCTTATTGTAGACGTGGACAATACGCTTTTGGGCGAACAGATCAGCATCAAGGCCGATATGGTGGTTCTGGCTGCCGGTATGGTCCCGGCAACAATGGATGACCCGGTCATCAATCTGGCATACAGGCAGGGCCCGGGTTTCCGTGATAACGACCTGTTTGATCAGTATGCAGATTCAAATTTTATCTGCTTTCCCTATGAAACCCAGAGAACCGGTATTTATGCTGCCGGGTGTATTCGTAGAAGCATGACCATTGAGGAATCAATGGAAGATGCAACCGGTGCGGCCCTTAAAGCCATTCAATGCATTGAATCGGTGAACAGAGGTGTTTCGGTTCATCCACGATCAGGGGATATGACTTTTCCGGACTTCTTTTTTCAGAGATGTACCCAGTGTAAGCGATGTACGGAAGAGTGTCCGTTCGGCGCCCTGGATGATGATGAAAAAGGTACGCCACTCCTGAACCCGACACGTTGCCGACGATGCGGTACCTGTATGGGGGCATGTCCGGAGCGTATCATCGGATTTGCGGATTACAATATTGACAGTGTCGGTTCCATGGTCAAGGCTGTTGGTGTTCCGTCTGAAGATGATTTTGACGAACCGCCATTTAGGATTCTTGGTCTGGTGTGTGAGAATGATGCATATCCGGCGCTGGATATTGCCGGATTGAACAGGCTTGAGCTGAATGCCCAGGTTCGTTTTATTCCGGTAAGATGTCTGGGTTCCGTTAATGTGATATGGATCAAAGACGCCCTGGCTCAAGGTATGGACGGTGCTTTCCTCCTTGGCTGTAAACATGGGGATGACTACCAGTGCCATTTTGTCAAAGGCAGTGAGCTTGCAGACATTCGAATGAAAAAAATCGGTGATGCCCTGACCAGCCTCGCTCTGGAAGAAGAACGCGTCACACAGTTCGAAGTTGCCATTGACGAATACGACAAACTGCCTGGTATGATAAATGATTTTGTTGAAATGGTGGAAGCACTTGGACCCAATCCATTTAAGGGGTTCTAAGTTTTATTTTTGAAGATAAAGCTTAATAAACAGTAAAGCTTTAAATTATACGAGGAGGTTTACAATGGGTGATAGATACCTTGTCGAGCCTGATCTGGATTTTGTTAAAGATGTTATCGGGCGGGGAGGTGATTCCCTTAAAAAGTGTTTTCAATGCGCAACATGTGCGGTGGTATGTCCCATTTCTCCGGATAAAAAACCGTTCCCCAGAAAAGAAATGATTGCAGCATCCTGGGGATTAAAGGAGAAACTGGTGCATAATGTTGATATCTGGCTCTGCCATGAGTGCGGGGACTGTTCCACATCATGTCCGCGTGATGCAAAACCCGGAGATGTGCTGAGTGCGGTTCGCTCTTTGGCCATATCTGATTATGCAACACCGAAATTTATTGCCAATGCAGTAAATGATCCCCAGAAACTGCCCCTGCTTCTCGGGGTTCCGGCAATAATTTTTGCAGTACTGGCATTTCTGACAATGTACTGCGGGGGTATGATGGAGACAATATTTGACAGTATTTTCGGTTTTACCGGATTCCACTGGTCCCATGGAACCCAGAGTGATGTGACCTCACATTCTGATTTTGTTTCCACATGGTTTGTTGATATGGTGTTTGTGCCGCTGGCATTTCTTGCCGTTTTGGTTTTTGCACAGGGACTGGTAAGGTTTGTGAATGATATACACGCAAATGCCGTTGCCGAAGGCAAAACAGATAAAGAGGAATTTGAGATCGCGGGATTTTTTCAGGCCCTTGTTCGCGTGATTCCGGTCATATTAAAGCATGATAAATTTTCCGAATGCAGTGAAAATAAGGACAGGGCAACAGCTCATCTGATGGTGCTGTTTGGATTTATCGGGCTGTTTATCGTAACATCCATATTTTTTGTTGTTATGTACGGATTTGGTATTCACGGGCCTTACCAGCAGCTTAACCCGGTAAAATGGCTTGCCAACATTGCCGGCATATCGCTGGTTATCGGAGGCGCCCTGATGATAAAAAACCGCCTGACAAAGGAAAACCAGACCAGCAGTTACAAAGACTGGTATCTTCTCGGACTTGTTTTTGGTCTGGGGGCTACCGGTATGCTGACTGAAATGACACGGCTGGCCGGGTCGGCGTTTCTGGCGTATTTTTTTTATTATTTACATCTGATATTAATATTCAACCTGTTTGCATTCCTGCCGTTTTCAAAGATGGCCCATTTTGTCTACAGGACAGTTGCCATGGCATATGCGGAGTATGCGAACAGATAAGATCAGATAAAATCAAGTTAATCTGAATTATACAATAAAAAAGGGGTGGAAGCGCGGCTTTCACTCCTTTTTTTTGTTAATTCTGCTACCATACTTCATAGGTGTCATCGTTTTTTCTTCTTAATGGCAAGTTGTTCCCGACAATAGGGGATACATTTTTCCATGGCCTCTGCCACTGTTTTTAAAGGTTTATAGCCAAGGTCTTGCTCGGCGTCTTTAATATTTGTAAAATGAGTGACGCAAACTTTTTCCATTATACAAAACCATAATTTTTCTTCCTGCAAAAGCGCATCTTTTTTTTGCCGTTAGCGCAACCACAACATCATGTGTTAATTTTAATGTTGACATACAATTTTATTTTCTATATACATTATCTACAAAAAAAGTGAGTTCTTATCCTTTATCCTTGAAAATAGATGTTGGTTTGTTGGGCTTTGCTACCAATAGAAAGGAGAGCGTTATGCTGAATCTAAACGTGTATCGTATCGGGCTATTTGAACTGGTTATCATATTTGGATTGTTGATATCTTTTGGTTGCTCTGGAGGAGATGGTGGGAATGATGGTATCGAGGCTTCCGCTGTTCAGTTTCCATTTGATGAATTTGAGGCGCCGATTAATTCCGGCAGTTTCCTATATCGCTTCCTCAATGATGATGGCTATTACTACAATTTCTACGGTGAAAGAGATGACAGAAACGTCCCCCAATTAATTAATAAGCTGGTATTGGCGAAAAATGTGGGTTCGGACCGATCTGTCCTTTTTCTGCAGATTGAATTTGATGAGCACCAGCGTCCTATTAAAATCATACTGCCAGATGCGCTGGGTATGATAGAAATAGAATATATCAATGATGTTACCGCCGAGGCCACGACCACCGGACCGGACGGGACGCAGGAAACCGTTACCGTGGACCATCCTTTTCAACTACCGACGCAAGCATCTTTGGAAGCGAGTATAGATAGAGGAGTAATAAGTGACGCGGTTTGCGACCAAGTAACCACAGCATGGTTGGACAAAAGCATTCAAATCCATGGCAACATCAAGGGTTGCGAAGGCGGCCCACAGCCCACTGTCGAGATTGTCGGTGGTGTTCCTCCCAAAAGCTATTTCGCGGATTTGCTTCCAATTAATGTTTTTGGTGAAGATCCCAGCGACTGGCTCTACTCCGTTACGATCGATACGGAGATCCCAGTTAATTTTGATACATGGGTGACCTATTGCAAGTGTAATATTGCCGCTAATATTGCGCTTACCGTTTCAGGGGGCAACGAAGTCCTCGATGTAGCTATCGCAGTCGGCGAGGGACTTGGCAACTTCATCAAAGACATCCAGAATGAGTCAGTTGTTAATACGACGAAAAACACTTTGGGCGCAGTGGTTGACGCCTTGACGACGGGCGGCACCGCAGAAACATTGGGCAACCTCGTGGATTTTGCAGCTTCCGGCGGAACATTGCCTTGCACTAGGGAACGGTTTGATCTGGCAATAAGCATTGTCGAGCATGACTATGACGCGTATTGCGACTTTGGTTCAGACAGCACAAAACATAAGGTGTTCGATCCATTGACCGGTGAAGGCCCGGATTTCGATTGGTCCAGTCGATGCGGCGACAATGGTGGAGAGGATTATGTGGTCTGGTATATGGACAACGTGCGCTGCTGGGATGCACCCCGTGTATACGCCACTCATCGCGATCTCTTTAATCTTGAAGAAGACACCTGCACTATTCCCGGCGGCGGTATGAACTGCGATATCAAGGTAGAAAAAGAAGAGATGCAAGGCGGGTTCAGCACCTTGGAAGCAGCCCAGGATTGGTTCTGCCCACAGAT
The DNA here is from genome assembly GCA_030618465.1 of Desulfobacteraceae bacterium. GTDB lineage: Bacteria > Desulfobacterota > Desulfobacteria > Desulfobacterales > SURF-7 > JAUXDD01. The sequence goes on along the minus strand of JAUXDD010000091.1, from coordinate 4,978 downwards.
CACCACAGAGTGGTATCACTCCTGGTGCAATGATCGTGGCCCCAGAGTCGAGATCGGCGGCGGCGCCTTGTATACATTACAGATCCCCTGTGACCTGGAATACGTGCCATATAAATATCCGTAAACGTTTAACCATCACCTCTTAATATTATTTTTTTAAAAGACAAATTTGCCTTCAATGGGTTAGTATTTTCTATCCCTCCTGTTTTTAAAGATTTTTAATGAATTTTACTTTCCATAATTATATTTATAGGGCTTTCAACTCAACTGAGCATATAACCCTACAACGCAACTTATTCTAAAAAGCATTTAGCCAATAAAAATTGCTTTTTTCTATGCGAAAGATACGCACGATGATTTTTACCTTGAATCCACCCGACCAGTTCAATTGCTGATGCTATATTATATTTCCTTAAAGGCAATACAACTTCCAATAAAATCCTAAGCTGCGATAGCGTAATAGACGGTGTTTTTTTTTCCCAATCTTATTTTTATGTGCCAGAGAAAAAAGTGTGCCATCATGCAAGTCAAAATATGATGGTTCCAACCCCCATATTTGCGAACTTCATAATGATCCATCCCCAGTTCACTCTTGGTTTCTTCAAAACATTGCTCAATCGCCCATCGAAGTCCGCTCAACCATACAAATGTTGATAATCGGGTACTGACTGAAGCATTGCTAATATAATAGGAGTACTCAGAATCGGGTCCAACCGTTCGTTTAATCACGAGCCAAACGGTTTTATCCGGCAAGCCATTTTTTGCCAGAATCACCTGTCTTTTGGTAAATTCATATTCGATTGGTCCTTTTGTCCCCTCAGACACTTTACGTTTGTACCAAAAATAGTCATTAATATTTTTTGCCAACTCGCGGACTTCAATTGGCTTCTTCTCGGTTTTTTCCAGCACCTTTTTTGTTCGGTTTTTTCCTTTATATTTGTATTGTTTTTCTATTAGAACCGGCATTTTCAACCAGCATTGAGTATCTGATGCGATTGATACAAAGTATGTAATGCCAGCACATTCCTCCACTGCTTCAATAAACTCAGGACTGGTGCCATATAAAGAATCAGCTAATACATATTTGAAGGGAAGAGCGTTCTCTCCTACAATATCCTGGAGCATTTCAATCGCAAGTTGTGGCTTTGTTTTAAAAACAAGCGATTCAGGCACCTTGCATTTTTTACGTTTATTTTCATAGTCATCTGTAAACCATTTTTCAGGTAAAAATATTCGCTTATCAACAAGAGAATATCCCTTTGGGGATGCATAGCCCGCAAACACACCAACCTGACAGTTATCGACTTTGCCAATGCTTCCGCAATATTGCTTGGCTACACCCACAGAATCATTGCCCTTTTTCTGGAATCCTGATTCGTCAAAAATTAGAACACCATCATTGTCTCCCATATCCTCATTTACAAGATTACGATACTTATATAAGATTTTCTCATCATCCCATTCAGCGTCGCTTATAAACCGCTGCATAGCCCTTACTCTTCCTTCTTCTACGTTTAAGGCTATTGGTTCAATAGATTTTTTTTCCAGCTCGCTAAATTGCCCTACCATATACTTTAAAAAGTGTTCGCGGGATTCGCTCCTGTGAAAACAATCATTAAATATTTCATGGAACCCCTTAAGTTCGTTCATAAACCCTTCCACATCTTCGCTTTTTACATTGTACTTTGGTATTGAGAATAAATGTTCATCTGATCTGCATTCCGGCAACATAAGCAACCTCCTTTTTTAATTTATGTTGCGGAGTATAACAAATAATTTCAGACTAATCAAGTTAAAACATATTTAAGTTGCGTTGTAGGGTTAATATTAATTTTAAATTTGAGATTTAAGCACCCCTTCATTCAAAACTAATAAGTAAATATTTTCAGACGTACCGGATCACGAACAGATTGAAATGGAAAATTTTTAATAAAAAGGTTATCCAGCAGCTGGGTGGATAGAATTCCGACAAGTGACATATTTTCACGTTCACTTAGTAAATCCCCACTTTTATTGCGACATTTTGTAAGCAGTCTTTTAACCTTTTGAAAATTAAAATACCCATTATTTTTTATTGCATTTTCAGAAAGCAATTCTTCAGCATAATCAACCACATGGGAACCCACAAAGCTTTTACTGATTGGTGCACGGTATGGCTGTTTTGGCCTTTCAACCAGTTCATCTGGTATAAGTCCACGGGCAATCTTTTTCAAAATAAACTTTTCCGTTAGTCCGTTCATTCGATATCGGGAAGGCATCTTTGATGCAAATTCCACAACCCTGTGATCCAAAAAGGGATACCTTCCTTCCACAGAATTTGCCATAGCCATTCTGTCTCCCTGGGAACTAAGAAGATAATTTGGAAGGAAAATTGTACTCTCAATATACTGAGCCCTTGATAAAGCATCCCAGGACATGAATTTTGAGGGCAGGGTTGCTTCAAATCTCTCAATAAAACAATTCAAATCTCCCACGGTTTCCAGTATGTCCTTTGAAAAAAACGTTTTAATATTCGAAGTATTTTTCCACCTCAACATATGGGAATATCCTGGAGAGTTTACTTCTTCCATACCTTTCTTAAAAAAGCCATAAAGGAACGCTTGCGCTTTCGTCCCCTGGGTAAAAATGTAAGGATACAGTCTCTCCAGTAGCCTTGGCCTCAGCTTTGATTCTGGCAGACGTGCCCAGAATCTTCGCACCTTATCTTCCTTGAATATATTATATCCGGCAAAAACCTCATCAGCCCCCTCTCCTGTTAGAACAACCTTGAAGTTACTACTTTTGACAAGTCGGGAAAGTAGATATAGAGGAGAAGGCGAAGTTCTTAGAATTGGAGCTTCAGTATGCCAGATTACACTGGGGAACGACTCTCCAATATCCTTTTCTGAACAGTTAATCACACGGTGCTCTGTCTTAATACTTTGGGCCGCTATCTGTTGATAAGAACTTTCATCAAAACGATCGTCTGTAAAGCTGATTGAAAAAGTATTCAGTAAATTATTAAATTCATTTTTTATCAAACTGCTTGTGAAAGTACTGTCAAGGCCACCGCTAAGGTAAGCACCAACCGGAACATCCGCTCTCAACCTGATCCTGACAGCATCATAGAGTAAGTCGTACAGTTCTTCAGTCCACTCTGCGAGTGGTCGTTTAGAGTCGATTAATTCGGAATAGGACAAATTCCAGTAACGTGTAGTAGCTATCCCATTCCTGGAAAATTGTATGTAATGCCCTGGCAGAAGTTGATAAATACCCTTAAAAGGAGTAGTGGAACCAAGAGGTGACCAACATGTAAAAATATCTGAAAGTGTTTGGGGATCAAGTTCCCGCGGGATACTATTATCCGCGAACAAAGCTTTAATTTCAGAGCCGAAAACAAGGCGGCCCCCATTCTGATAATAAAAGAGTGGACGGATTCCGAGCCTGTCACGCCCTAAAAGTAGAATTTCCTTCTTTATATCCCAAATGGCTAATGCAAACTGACCGTTAAGTTTATGAAAAAAATCAACTCCCTCTTCTTCATAAAGATGAACCAGAACCTCTGTATCAGACTGGGTGTAAAACCTATGGCCATGTGAAATCAATTCTTTCCTCAATTCAGGATAGTTAAAAATTTCACCGTTAAATACAATCCATACAGTTCTGTCCTCATTATGAATCGGCTGATCACCACTGTTTAGGTCGATGATACTAAGTCGGGCATGAGCCAGGCCTGCCGGCCCATATGAAAATATGCCGGATGCGTCCGGTCCCCTGTGCTGCATGAGTCCAATCATACTTTTAAGGGTCTCATGCATATCCTCGGTAGAGTTATAATTTATTATTCCTGCAATTCCGCACATTTGAATTATATATTTTTATTAATTGTCAAAGTTTGCCGTACACTACCATCCTGTTTCTGTCTCTTACTAATTTCGCGCACATAACTTTCGGCTTTAACACCGATCTCTCTACTCATCAGATCAAAATATCTACCATTTATATATACATAACCGTCTGGCCTGTTTCCATATTTTTGAATATTTCTCCCTGTTGTCCCCTTGCTCTGATAACCTACAAAAAAAATGTCATTTTCAGCAAACTCAAGCCCGTTTTCAAGATGCTCCATAATCCTTCCACCTGAACACATGCCGCTTCCTGCAAGGATAATAGCAGGCCCCGGCATTTCCATGAGTTTTTTATGGTCCTTGAAATTTTTCACTGCATACAGATAATTAAAGTCAATAGGGTGATCACCTTTATAAAAAATACTTCGGGCTTCTTTATCCCAGAAATCAGAAAGCGTGGAATATATCTTTGTAATCTCAAGGCCTAAAGGAGAATCCAGGAACACGGGTATTTTTTCATTCTGATAAAGATCAGGAAACTCATGCTCATATTCGGAATCTGTAAACAACCTGTCCATCTCATAGATCAATTCCTGAGTCCGTCCAAGAGCGAATGCCGGGATAAAAACCTTGCCGCCATCTGAAACGGCCCTGGTTAAAATCTTACCCAGACTTCTTATTCTCTCCGTTCGTTCTTCATGGAATCTGTCACCATACGTGGATTCAAGTATCAAAAGATCGCATGGCTCAGGGGTTTCAGGATCAGGCAATATCGGTGTATTAACAGCGCCGATATCGCCTGAAAAAATTACTGCCCACTCAGGAGATGCAGATTCAATTCGAATAAAACATGATCCAAGAATGTGCCCGGCATTTTTCAGTTTAAATGATATGCCGTTTTTTAAGGAAAAAGTTTGATCATATTCAAAGCCCCAGGTCAATTCATCAATTGTTATTTTTAATTTCCCAATTTCACGATCAGTTCTTTCTGAAAAGCCCATGGCATCGTCCAGCATTGGTAAAAGCAATGCCTTTGTTGGATGAGTGCAAATAATTTCTCCGTTAAATCCACCTTCAAGCAGATCAGGCAATCTTCCTATATGATCAATATGCGCATGGGTTAAAAACAGAAAATCGATTTTTGCAAGTTT
>JAUXDD010000073.1 GCA_030618465.1 Desulfobacteraceae bacterium | reverse complement strand
CCGGCATCCGATGCCCGCCGGCTGTATTCCTTTAGTACCGGTTGTGTCTCATAATACGCTTTGGGATTTTTGGGAGGTGTTATCTCTTTATCCTGAATAACATCTGGTCCCACATCAGAAAATTGTTCCAGGGAGACGGATTTTTCATATCGCCAATACTCGTAAAAAGAGCGTTTCATGTCGTTGACAATGGCGCCCACAATTAAAATATCCCGATCCTTGAAGGTATACACCGGATCAAGGTCAAAGTATTTATTTTCGATATTCCTGCCGCCGGTAACGGCTATCCTGTTATCCACCACCAGGAGCTTATTGTGCATCCGCTGATTGAGCTGCTGGAATTGTGTTGCCGCAGCTTTCGCCATCTCCCGTGATGTGAGTTTTACCCTGTCATACACCGGGTTGTACAGCCTGATCTCCAGATTTTTATGGGCAATAGCAACTAACTGGAGACTGTCTATCTGGACCTTGGCACCCAGATGGTCCACGATAATTTTCACTTTCACGCCGCGTTTGGCAGCCTCATACATCTCCATGAAAAAAAAGCTTGATGCTTCATCGGCTCCCCAGATAAATGTCTGAAAAAGAATAGATCGTTTTGCCGATCGAATCAGGTGAATCCGGGCGATGAGGGCTTCATCCCCGTGTGAAAGAAAATTTATGTAGTGGGGGGCCACCCCTTTTTCAGGAAATGCTTTATCCACAAGGACGCCAAAAGGAGAGTCTTTAAAACAGGTCGGATCATCAGGATTCGGGCAATCCGTCTGATTGTACTTAACTATTTCAATTGCACGATCCGTGTGAATATCCTGTTTTTTTGAGGTACAGGAAGGCATGATGGTGATGAGAATCAATGCGAATATGTAAAAACTAACTTTACATCTTTTTGTTCTACGTTTCATTGGTGCAATCTTCCTGCTATCTGGAAATTGTATTCCCCATAGCAAAAGGGAAATATAATTGATTAAAATTTAATCTTATTCACCCTCACCCAACCCCTCTCCCATCAAGGGAGAGGGAGTTTTTCGACTTTTTCAGAGACCATCATTACTATTTCTCCTAAATTTTTGGAGTTCATCCTTGAGCCATTCACCAGTGGATATTTCCCCGCCATTACAGCGTACTTTATAGAGCCTTCCGGACATGCTGCTTTTTGTCGCCACATGTTTTATGAAGCTTTCCGCTGTTTTGATACGACCTTTTACATAGTTGTATTTCTTTTCAAGATGCTCTCGTGCTTCAACTGAATTATACTCTTTATTGTTTCTGATAAAAATGCATCCGGAATTCTCAATAAACCGAAGCAGGTTGCCTATCTCTTTATCTGTTTCCGCAAGAACCGGGACTGATATCAGTAAAACCAAAATGAAAATTAAAACACTGTAGGCGGAACGGTTTTTCAAACAAAACATAGAACTTTCTCCGTATACAATAGAATAGCCACAAAGACGCGAAGACTCAAAGAAAACCAATTCGTAAAATTTATATTTTAGTGTCATTGTGCCCTGGTGAAAAACATCTCAATATCATTTCCTTAGGGTGTTTTACAACATTCTATTCATCTGTATTTTTTAACATAAAGTCAACCAGCATGGGGTTATGATCAGATGACCCTACCTTGATGGCCACAGATTTTTTTACCACAAGACCGCGATAATAGATATGATCAATGTCCAGCCCAAAAATTTTAACCCGGTTGTTTTTTGCAAATGTCACAGCGCTTAATCCCAACCTGTAAAATAAATTCTCCATAACAGCCACTCGCTTTTTAGTCCAGGTGTTGATGTCACCGGATATAATCATCGGACCCTGGTGTTGAAGCAAAATTTTTTCCACTTCTTCAAGTTGTTTCAAGAAACGGGATGTTCCAAATGTAAAATTGATGGAATGCATGTTGACGACCATAAGCATTTGATCCGTACCGGATATGGCGTACAGGGTAATCAATACAGTTTTCGGCACTTTAAAAAAGGGTTCTTTTGACCGGAGTGTACATATGAAAACAGGTTCTTCTTTTGATGCCGTCAGGACACCTGTTTCAAGGCCTTTGTATTTATATGCAATGCTGATGTCCCAGTTATACTGATCTGCGTTTAGAATTCCCCGAAGTTCATCTGTCAACTGTGCTTCCTGAATAATAAGTATATCAATATTATCAGATAAACGTTTAAAATCCTTTTCCCAACCATTCTTCTTGCCTTTCAATATGTTCCAGTTCATTAACTGGAAACCGCCGGCATCTATTTCCTGAACATCTTCGGAAGTGTTTGCCAATACGCCTTCAACTAATAAATCTTCAAATTGATCCACATTACATCCGCATGAATCCTGAACGCTGGCAAATACTTTTCTTTGACTGACAATAAAATGTTCTTTGGGTATTCGAATACATGATGAAAACGCAAACACTTCAAGTATCAGAAACAGGCTGATCAGTTTCAATACTTTATTATTTGATGATTTATACTGTTGAAACATAGGATACTTCCGACACAATGCCGAGTGTCTTTTTATGTTTTACCGGGGTGGCAGACAGACAGATACCGGGAAGAATCAACAAAAAGACAAGTACGTGGAGAATAAAACATGTACGCCGGTTTAAGGTACATTCAGTATGCATTACAGTTAAGCTTTACATAAACAAAAGGTGGCAGTTGTTGATAATAATATAAACATTTCCCCAATAACCAAATTTTTGGATTATAAGTAACCCCTGAAATGATTGTCAATCATTTAATAAAATCAGCAGTTCAGATTTTGAATATAACGTTTGCCTTACCATTTTATCCGTGTTATATTTTTGGGTTTCATTTTATGTATAAATATTTAAATTTATTAAAAGGCTGAGAAAAAACACATGAGTTTCGAAAATTTAGATTTAATTGAAGAGTTATTACAAGCGGTTAATGAACTAGGATTTGTTGAACCCACGCCCATCCAGACAGATGCAATTCCTGAAATTATTGGGGGGGACAGGGATCTTGTTGGGCTTGCCCAGACCGGAACAGGTAAAACAGCAGCTTTTGGTTTGCCTATGATCCAGCTAATTGATTTTAATCTGAAACATACTCAAGGAGTGGTGATTTGCCCCACCCGGGAGCTCTGCATGCAGATTTCAGATGATATTAAAAAATTATGCAAATATGTAAACGGTGCAAAGGTTGTTGCCGTTTATGGCGGCGCCAGTATTGAAATTCAGAGAAAGCAGATCAAAAAAGGTTCTCAGATTATTGTGGCAACACCAGGGAGATTGCTTGATCTTATTAATAGAAAAATAGCAAAGCTTTCTAAAGTCTCATATGTGGTTCTTGATGAAGCGGATGAAATGCTCAATATGGGATTTCAGGAAGATATAGATGCCATTCTTGAAAATACGCCGTCTCAGAAAAGAACCTGGCTGTTTTCCGCGACAATGCCCAAAGAAGTTGCAAGAATTGCAAAAAAATATTTGGAACATCCAGTTGAGATAACCGTAGGGAAGAAAAATAGCGGTGCGGAAAATATTTTACATGTGAATTATATCGTTAATGAAAAAGACAGGTATCAGGCGTTAAAACGAATTATTGATTATTATCCGGATATTTATGGCCTTGTGTTCTGTCGCACGCGAAAAGAGACACAGGAAACAGCAGAAAAACTGATCAAAGACAGCTATAACGCTGAAGCCATTCATGGTGACCTTTCTCAGGCAGTACGGGATAAAGTCATGGGCAGATTTAAAACCAAATCCATTCAGATTCTTATTGCAACAGATGTTGCTGCCCGCGGGATAGATGTTCAGGATATCACCCATATCATTAACTACAAGCTCCCCGATGAGGCACAAAACTATACTCACAGGAGCGGCAGAACGGCAAGGGCGGGTAAATCAGGAACATCCATAGTAATCACCAATTCCCGGGAAAAAAGAAAACTTCAGCTTATAGAAAAAAAGGCAGGGGTTAAATTCAATTATGCAAAAGTCCCGGAAGGATATGCAATTTGTGAGAAGCAGCTCTATTCCATGATTAACAAAATAGTAGAAGTTGACGTGAATCAGGAAGAAATCGGGCGTTTCCTGCCGCCAGTCTATAATACATTAAACGGCCTTACAAAAGAGGAGCTCATTCAAAAGTTTGTTTCAATTGAATTTAACCGCTTCCTTAATTATTATAAAGATTCCAAAGACATAAATGCATCCTTGAAAAAAAAGGGAGATGCTCATCGTCCTTTTAAAAAAGATCGACAACAAAAAAATTTAGGCCATGGAGAATCGAAACGGTTTTTCTTAAATGCAGGATCTATGGACAATATAAAAAAAGGCACTGTGATAAGAACAATATGCAGCAGGGCCGGCATTAGCTCTGAAAATATTGGTCCAATAGAAATCATGCGGGAATTTTCTTTTTTTGAAGTTGAAACAAGTGTTGCGGCTAAAGTGCTAAAAACAATGAAAGGTGCAAAAATTGATGGTCGAGATATTCGGGTTCAATATGCCGAAAATAAGAAACCGCAAAACAAACGATCTAAAAAAAGTAAAAAGAGAAAGAAAAGTTAAACTCACCTCTTTTTCCCCATGTCCTTAAGTTCCATATCGATGATTCGCTGAAGGATATTTTTCCTTATCTTTCCCCGATATCGCTTTTTATTGATAAATAATATGGGCGTACCTTTCACACCATAGCTTCTGGCTTTATGGATATCACTCATCACTTGTCCACGGGCTTCAGGATCATCCATGCATTGTTCAAATTGAGGTACAGCCAGGCCAGAAAGGGTGGCAATATGTTTCAAAATTTTTCTGTCGGCATGCTTCAGTTTCATGGGAAAAACGGTTTTTTGATATTTGTCAAACATGTCCTGATCTGCTGCGCATACAGCACCCAGTGCAAGCAGGCATGCCCCGCGGTGCATCGCGCGCTTTATAAAACGGTTGCAGACTTTATCCAGGGGATAGTTAATAAATACAACGTTTAGCGTTGAAGGATTATCATGGACAAGTTCCTCAATTACGGCTGCAGCTTTTGAGCAATAGGGGCAGAGGAAATCAGAAAATTCATAAATGGTCACCGGCGCATCCGGTTTGCCGATTATCATCATGGGGAGTATTTTGATATCCATTTCTTTTTCTTTAAAAAACCGTTTGATTATTTTTTCTATTGCCCGCTCTCTCTCATTATTCTTTTTCTGTATTTCATGGTTTTTTAATTTTGTTTTAAGATAGTGACCGGTTCCAAGGGAAAGACCGGCAGCTGCCAGTATGATGATAACCGTGGCTGCAAGGCTTTTGACAAGAGACAAAACCATTGCCGGCATATAGATTATTTTAAAGGTATGTATCAGCCGGAACGGATGTGTCCTGTATTGCCGCAAACATAATACCGCTCCTCCCAGCAGCAGCCAGTTCAGGATGTAAATAATCAGACAAAGCGGACAGACAGCATCAATGGCAATGATGCTTATCAGCAGCAGGACGATATCCAGCAGTGCCCCCACAGCAGTTGTCCAGAAAAAGGCCACGGCAACAGCAGGCCTTAATTTTTCTGATGCAAAAAAAACCGGAAAAGCAAGGAAGAAAAGAACCGTATAAAAGAATAACCCGTAAACAGCCACAGGAATATCCAGAATTGTTGAATATTTCGACTCCGAAACAGTAGAACAGCTCATAAAGGAAAAACCATCACCGCACATACCGGAACTGACCTGACCGAAAACAGCCAGTCTTTCCCCCGGTTCCAGTGAGACTGCTCCGAAATAAAATTCCTCAGCAAGCATAAAAGAGAATAGAATACCGGCAAGAGATAGAATAATTACAGGCAGTGACCAGAAAACCCGTCTTGTCATTATTGAAATTCCTTACTAATTAATATTGATATACAGAATTTGCCAATTGTGATATCAGAAAACGGTAAACAATGATACCCCATAATCTCACTGTATTGAACAATACTATTTTTTAGAATGGACGGGAATTTGTGTAACTTGAAATCCGATTACCCATCTCCGCAAAAAACCGCTCATCCGGTTTCATGTTGCATCATATTTGCAATTATTTTTATACTGTGCGGTTGCGACCAGGTTTCCACGCTGACTGATATATATAGCTCAGACCCTCCCACCGTCCTGGATGACATTTGTGAATCCGGCGAACTGATTATATTAACACGAAACGCGCCTACCACTTACTATGAAGGCAGAGATGGCCCGGATGGATTTGAGTATCAACTGGTTGAAAGGTTTGCAGAGGAACTGGGGGTTGGTGTTTCCTATGTTGTTTTAAACAGCGTGCAGGATATTCTAAGTGCCATTGAAAACGGTGAAGGTCATATCGGCGCTGCCGGTATCACCCGTACCAGAGAAAGAAAAAACCGATACAACTTCGGACCGGATTACAAATCCGTACAGCAACAGTTAATCTGTCACCGAAAAGGACAGGTACCAGAAAAAATCACACATGTGTCTGGTTTATCACTCCTGGTGGCAGACGGTACCAGCTATGTTGAAAATCTTAAGCGCCTGAAATTTAAAACACCAGGGCTGGGCTGGGAAACAACCAGGGAGTTTTCAACCGATCAGATACTTGAAAAAGTGTGGCGGCGCGAAATTGATTGCACGATAGCTGATTCAAATATTGTTGCTATAAATCGACGATACTTCCCGCAACTGAATATTGCCTTCCCGGTTAATGAAACCGAGTTCCTGGCCTGGGTATTACCTGATAATTCCGAAAATCTTCAGAATTTATTACAGCACTGGTTTGAAGAAATTAAAGCGAACAATGTGCTGGCTGAAATTGATGACCGTTTTTTCGGATATATTGATATATTTGACTATGTGGATATCATGACATTCAAACGGCGAATCCGGGATCGCCTGCCAGGGTATCAACAAATTTTCATACAGGCCTGTAAAAAAGAAAACATTCCATGGACGTATTTAGCGGCCCAGTCCTACCAGGAATCCCACTGGAATCCAAAAGCCAAAAGCCCCACAGGTGTGCGTGGTATAATGATGCTTACCCTGCCGACCGCCCAATCCCTTGGTGTGACTTCCCGCCTTGATCCCGAACAAAATATTTATGCCGGGGCAAAATACATGGCGCACATGATCGAACGGATACCCGATGATGTTCATGATGACGACCGTTACTGGTTTGCCATGGCTGCTTACAACATGGGAATCGGCCACCTGTGGGATGCCCGTACACTGGCACGCAGGCTCGGTAAAAATCCGTCAAGCTGGCTTGACATCCAGGAGGTACTGCCGCTTCTTTCCAGTAAAAAGTATTATAAGACCTTGAAATACGGTTATGCCCGGGGATATGAACCAGTCATCTATGTGAAACGGATTCGTAATTACCAGGAAATTCTTGAAAATGAACTTTCAAAACTGATGGACTCGTAAAAAGTATACTTAATGTCTATTCGGCGGTAACAATAGAACACTAACGACTGCTCACCGGTCACTCCCTGCCCTGGCATTCCTCCCGAATGGAATCCCGAGTTTTTTCATTCTGTGCCTTAATGTATTGGGCTTGACTCCCAGCAGTGTGGCGGCTCCCTCGGGTCCTTCAACCCTGCCCCCGGTCTTTTCAAGTACCTGGCGGATATATCCGGATAAAACGGTATCCAGCTTCTGTATCTCTTTAACTTCTGTAACAGCCGGAACATCGGCTTGGCTGCTGATGGGTGCCTGAAGATCATCAAAGGCAAGGGGTTTATTCCTGCTGAGAATAAGCTCACGCTCCACCATGTGTTCAAGTTCCCGGACATTGCCCGGATAATCATAGGCCATCAGGCGGCCGATCGCTCCCTGATCCAGTGTTGGATATCCCCTTAGACAAAGCTCTTTGGTTTTTTCATACATAAAATACTGGACCAATGCAGGGATATCTTCTTTACGTTCCCGTAATGGCGGTACGGAAATGGGAAACACTTTAAGACGAAAATACAGATCTTCCCGGAACGTTTCGTTTTTGAGCATGGATTCAAGATCTCTATGAGTGGCGGCAATTACTCGTATATCCACTTTTACGGATTCGCTGCCGCCAACACGCTCAATTTCCTTTTCCTGCAATACCCGTAACATTCTTATCTGGGCATCCGGTGAAAGTTCCCCGATTTCATCCAGAAAGATGGTGCCGGTGTCAGCCCGCTCAAAACGACCACGTTTTTGGGATATTGCACCTGTAAATGAACCCTTTTCATGCCCGAACAATTCACTGTCCATAATTGATGCCGGGATGGCCCCGCAATTGACTTTAATAAAGGGGGCGTTTTTACGAGCGGACAAGTTATGGATGGCATTTGCAACCAGCTCCTTGCCAACGCCTGTCTCCCCAAGCAACAGCACATGGCTGTTTATCGGAGCTACCAGGCGGACCAGTTCCATCACACCTTTTAATCCAAAGTTGGCACCAATGATCTCATCACTGATAACATGACGCAATTCATCCTGCAGATACCGATTATCATCAGCCAGCAGGTCTTTTAATTTCAACACATCCTGGTGCCTCAGATCGTTTGAAAGAGCAATGGCAAAAGGATCATTGAGCAGTCCAATGAGATGGGCATGGTCTTCTGTAAATCGGTCATTCCCTTCTGCTTTAATCACAAAGGATCCAAGAAACCGGCCATCCATAATAAGCCTCAGTACCATTACGGAAGAATCCGTACCGACGATGCTTAATGCGTGCTTGACGATCGGATGACTTTCCGGTTCATTCGCACAGAAAACTTCCGGAGACACCGCTTTTTTATAAATTTCTTCAGGCTCTACAGGAACCGGAATTTTAATATCTGACATGCTCCCGCCCTCAGGTGTGGCTGTGGCAAAAACATTCACCAGCATCAGATCCGGATTATAATAGGTCAGAAAAACCTGGTCCGCCGGCAGATAATTTCGAATATACATGAGAGTATCGTGCAGGGCGTTACCGATATCAAGGGTCCCGCAAATTTTTAAAGTGGTCTGAATAAAAAAATCCTTTTGATCAATATTCATGATTTCTCCCCTTTATGGCTGCTTTACGGTTAGCAATACATATCTTCCATATTTTGCAGTTTATGTCAATTTTTAAATATTTGGCAGTCCTTGTTAACATAATTTTGCAGTCCCCCCTCATTAATTCACATAACACACTTGATTTACATGATATATTTTTTTGGCATAATAATGGCATTTAAATTAAACACTGCTGGTCACTAATGACTGATCATCAGCGACTTGCTATATTTGAAAAATTCAGGAGGTTTTAAATGGTATGGATCGAAGAAATTCGTCTCAGAACTACTGTAAACAGAGAAAGAGAAGCATTTGATTATCTTTTGGGACTTACAACAAAAATTGAGGAAAATTGCGGAATGATCAGCGCTAATGTTTACAGCCATGTTCTGCTGTTCAACGATTTTTCATTTAGAATGATATGGGACACAGAGCATCCAGAAGGAAACGGCAGTGACGCAGGAAATAAACTGAAAGAGAAACTGAAGAGATTCGGACTGGTGGATCATTCCACATGGACAATAAGGAAATAATACATTCATTGCATAAGGAGATAATCCTATGAGTACAAATACCCTTTTGGAATTGTTCAGCAATATAAACATGCAGCTGAAAAATAATTCAACCTGCCCTGTAAAGAAAAATGATTATCGCTGGACAGTCACAAACGGTTTTGAGCCATTTATTTTCAGTGACCATTTCGATGATTCACCGGAAGGAGCCAGACCTTTTGATTATCATCAACAGTTACTTGATGTTTTTGATGATAAGTATCTATTTATTTTAGAGAATTTACCTGATGTAGTCTGGGTTATGGACACGATGTTTCTGGAACTGGTATATATCAGCCCTTCAGTGGAACAGGTCTATGGATTTACACAGGAAGAGGCGATGGCCCTTCCTTTAAAGGACAGGATAACGCCGGATTCATTGCGGCAGGTACTTAACATTCTTGCCGAAGAACGTGCAAAAGAAAAAGACATCAATGCTGATCCACACAGAAATCGAATTTTTGAAATTGATAAATACCTAAAAGACGGTTCTACGATCAGGTCTCAGATCAATGCACGCTTTCTCAGGGATGCCAGTGGAAAACCAATTGGGATAATTGGAATTACAAGAGCTGTTTCCCGGTTCACGTAATTATTAATTTAACCCGTCAGCCGGTTTTCAATACCAAAAACCGGCTGGCTGTGTAACAGGTATACTATTTTATTGTAATATCTTTTTCCGAATGGATCATGAGCACCTGGTCGCCAATATAAAAGGTTCCTTTAAGGCTGAAACTTTTTCCTTCATGTCCGGATTTACCAAGGAGTTTCATGGCATCATCACTTCCTACCAGCGTTACCCGAGGAGGGTCTATGGTTCTTAAAATATCTTTCCCGGTTGAATACCTATCACTCTTAAAAATTTCTACTTTATCAAACTTTACAAAATACTTTTTCCCCCGAACCCACAGGCCATATATATCTTTTCCTCCTTTATCCTGGTCAGGGAGATAAGAGCCGTTCATAACAACCTCCACCGGACCGGCAAGCGCGGGTGCCGGGCCTATCGTAATAAAGGCACATGTCATGATTATTGCCAGGCCAACGATGAGTGCAAAATTTTTATATTCTTTTTTCATACCAATCTCCTTTCATAGTAAATCATACGACATTCGTGATTTTATATCCGATTTTCTGATAAAATTCATTCAGCAACTCTGAAACCATCTGTAGTAATATACTAAATTATTTTTTATCACCCCCCTTTAATACATTCAACTGTGAAATAATCGTATAAACCTGTTGTTGAACATGCTTATAAATACGGTTCAGTAATAGCGACTTTAAATGAAAAATGGGTTGTACAATAACATGTTAGCAATCTGCAGTAAAGTTTTTTAAGTATTATTTTAACAGAACTTAAATCTTACAGTTTAAACGTTATCTCAATTGTTTCTTATTGATACCTGACAGCATTCCCCGCAAATGCATCCACGTCTATTAACCCTCAGGATACACCACATTTAATTTGACATCACCCCCGGGTATACGGTATAAAAACTATTAAATTCATTACACGTTCCTTATTAATGTTATATAATACTAATATTCCAAAAGGAGGAAAAATGAAAAAAATATTTCTTTTCTGCTTCGCAGCTGTTTTTTTAACATCCGTTTCAGTAAGTGCAAAAGATCTTGAGAGATGGCGATGCGGTTCTAAAATTATTGAGTTAGGCGCACAGTCTTTTAAAGTCATTGAAAATTGCGGCGAACCCAATTCAAAAGAAAATGTAGGCACATCAGGCAGAAAACATCAAGTGGATATCGAGAAGTGGGTATATGGCCCCATCGGAGGGTATATGTATATTCTTTACTTCAAGGCCGGCAATCTGTCAAAAATTGAATCCGTCAAAGAATCATAATGATTTTTTAAAAAACATCTCTGCGATTGCTCATGGAATAATCAAATCGAGCAATCGCAGTGTAATCACCTTCTTTATTCTTAAGGTAATTCATCAATCCATGAGCCGGCATAAGACCACTTCAAACTCATCTTTTTTAATTCACCACTACCTTGAAGAATGCTCATAAAATTCTGCACCCAGTTGATCAACAGCGTATCTTCGGCCATGGCGATGCCCAGTGGTTCGAATGTGAGGGGCGACTGCCCTGCTATCAGTCCCTTGTCCTGGTGGCGGGAAGCCGTCAGTGCACAAAAATAATAATCAGCTACCATAACATGGATTTTACCCTTGAAAAGAAGATCAATTGCCTCTTCGTAGGAATTGGTAGGAATCAATTTTGCCTTGGGCATTAACGTCTCGGCAAATTTCTGACTGGTTGAATTCTTCAGAGCTGCAACAGTAACCTCTGGTGTATTTAATCCCTCTGCCTGTTGCAAGGCAGCAAACTTCTCAGCCACGGCCAGAATTCCTTTTCCAGAAACATAATACGGACCCACGAACGCCACCTTTTGATTGCGCTTCGGGGTTATGGTCATGCCCGACATGACCATGTCTACCTGGTTTGCTTCGAGGGCCGGAAGAAGCTTGGCAAATGGCATTGAAACAAATTTCACCTTAACACCCATTGCAGCGGCCATTGCCCTCGAAATATCAGCATCCAGTCCGATTATCTCTCCTTTTTTGGTTGTAGCTGTCATCGGCGGCTGTGCGCCGCTTGTGCCAACCACCAGTTCCCCTTTTTTCATGATACGATCCATGGCCGGGCCCGCCGAGGCGGCCATGGCAAACATCAGAGACAATACAGATAATAAGGCAACGAAAACAAATGATTTTTTCATCGAAATTCTCCTGTTTTGATTCTTTTTAAAGGTTAATGTCATAAAGCGACCTTAAATGAAAAATAAAGTAGGTCATACCATGGTAAAAAGCTGCAGTAAAGTTTTTAAGCAGGAATTAAATCCAATCACACAAATTCAAAACGGCTCAATATTATGTATAGATTCAATTTAATTCCTTCTCAAAAACTTTCCAACCAGCATGGCAACCAGGATCGTCAGATATATCTGCCCGGAAATAGCAATAATGAGTGTCATTGATTTGGCAAGGTCTGAAACCGGTGTGATATCTCCGTAGCCTAATGTGGTAAGGGTAACAAAACTGAAATATATGTAATCATGATACCCGACCGCCGTATTTCCGGCAAAATTTATGGCGGGTGTATTTATGTGAAAAATATATTTATGCATTATTTCAGTAATAACCAGGAGCAGAAAACCGAGTATGCCGAGAAGCAGGTAACCGTTAACAGAACTGATGAGAATGGTTGGAGTTACCTGTTTACATTTTGCGATGTAGTTGACCATGGCAATCACAATAAAAAATATGAATGAGAATACAAATAGATGCTTGATGAGTTCAATCAAATCATGAATAAAAAAATGATCGAACCAGATTGTAAATAAGGTGGCGGCACCGCATAGCATCAGAATTTTTCTTGATCTTTTTGAAAAATCAAGGGCAAAGACTCCGGAAACAACCACAGCGGATACTATTGTATCTTTAAACAGGGCTCTGTCTCCTTCTATCATCGGGAACAGAAGGATCAAGATAAGCTGGCAGGTTAGTAAGATGATGTTGTTTCGGGTCAGTTGTTTTGGTGTCATAAATTCCTATTTGTATTTTCTGATTCTAATCTTAACTCCCGCTTCCATAAAAAATTCCTCCAATCGCTGATGCATGCCCGCTCTTTCTTCCTGTTCCATCACTATGGCAAACTGTCCGATAGCACGCTGCACCCGGATCAAATCAACAAGAAAATTATAAACGGGCTGCACCACCTCCCTGACTGCCTGCTTTTCAGGTATTCAAGTGCTTCACTTGTGGTAACCAGTTTAAATCGTCTCCTCAAACAGCTCGGTTCCTACCAGCCTCTTGATAATCAATTCGCTGAACGGCTCCAGCAGCTTGTCACACGATTTTGAATTCCTGGTTTCTGTAATGACCGACCAGATTCTTCTCCGGGGTTCAGCCACATAAAGTGAGCTTTGAATCCGAAGCGTTGTTGGATTGTATTTAAAATAATCCCGGTCTGCGTCACCCATCAGGTTGTCCTGTGAAAAACTGGAATAAAAGTCAGAAGGATCCGTTGCCCTGGCAGACGGATTGTAGGCATTTTCTTTACTCGGGTGAAATGCACTTATTACGAGTACTGCATCCACGCCCGTATTTTTAATGGCCGATTCAATAATCTCACGGCTTAACCCCTTGCTTATTGGAATAATCTCTGCGCTTGCAATTGCATCAATTCCGTTCATATTCAGTTTTTTTACAATTGTATTTTCAAATTGTAACCGGTCCAATGCTTTTTTTGCATCTGCCACCACCAGTACCTTCTTCAGCTTTC
>JAUXDD010000153.1 GCA_030618465.1 Desulfobacteraceae bacterium | reverse complement strand
CAACACGATAACCAAAATCAGCAGGATACCCGGGATATGTTTTTCGGGTCTCTCTACCCGTACATCTTCCACCCATGTTAATAACAAGATCCAGAACCTCACTGAGTTCCCGGCTTGCTCCGATGGTTAATGAGCTGTTCTGGTACCTGAGATCATCAATTGTATAAACTTGATTGATAGTATTATCATACCCCCAACTGCTGTAGTCGGTAAAATCATACCGGTCATATCGATAATTTATCCTTGCCAGAGTCCTTTTTGTAAAATAAGAAAGGATATGTTCGAGTCCAATGGTTGCCCTGTGAAGTCTGGAGTCAGTATTGTCTTCATTATCCTCAAAATCATCCAGGAGATACGAATATGAGGCAAACACCGAGGTCATTTCCGATATAGTATACCCACCGGCCAGAAAACCGTCCCGCCGTTCCCGGATATCTGTGCCTAAAATCTGGCCGGTTTCTTCAAAATCCCGGTCAGTACGGGAATCTCTAGTGTAACTCACTTCTGAGGAAATATACAACTTTTCTGAAAGCTGGTATAGAATACTGCCTTTACAATAATTGTCCCAATCATCCAGTTCATCATTTTTAGCATACGTGTTGTTGTCAAACCTGACCGTAACTTCTGCATTCAGGCGTTCCGTTCTTTCTTTCAAGGCAAGCCCGGGAGAGATAATTGTGATAAAGTCTGCCTCTTCATTATTTTCGTCAAAAAAAACATTGTCATTGTATTCCTGCCTGAATGATATGGATGGAATTAACTTAAAATCATCGCCAGTTGCCTCATCCTGAAAAATAATCAGAACCACTATTGATAAAAATACAAAAAATACGTTCTTCAAAAAAACCATATATATTGTGTGCTGTCGCGGTTAGTATTTCCTGGCAATTTTAATGCTGTTAATCACTACATCTTCCAAAGGCTTGTCATATGCATCTGCGGCAACAGAACCAATTGCCTTTACCACATCCATACCTTCTGTTACTCTCCCGAAAACTGTATGCACATCATCTAAATGAGGTTCTGCATCAAGCGTAATAAAGAACTGACTCCCATTTGTGTTCGCTCCGGAATTTGCCATGGAAAGTATTCCTTCACTGTCATGTCTCAAATCAGGATCAAACTCATCTTTGAATTGATACCCGGGGTCCCCTGTACCATCTCCATTCGGGCAACCGCCCTGTATCATAAAACCATCAATAACCCTGTGAAAAATCAGTCCGTCATAAAAATTTCCTTCCCTTTCCGTTAGCTGTCTTCCTTCGGCAAGATTGACAAAATTCCATACTGTTTCAGGGCACTCTTTTGCATAAAGCTCAACTTGAAAATCACCTTTATTGGTAACAAAAAAAGCTGTCAGACGCTCAGCGTCTTCTTTATAATGGGTTTTAATGCCGACCTCACCTTTACGTGTCAATTCGACAGAGCCATTTGTGACACTATTTACTGAATAAAAAACGCCATTATTTAAATCATCTTCTACCAGGTCTCCGTTAAATCTAATTTGATCATAAGGAGAATCTTCACCGGTTGTAAATAAAGCGACAATCTTTCCGGATTCGCTAATCATCCTCCCGGTCACAGGTTTTGTAAAGCCTTCAAAAAAAGTTGAGGAAACCTGACCAAATTCATTTATTGAAAATTCGATACTGTATATAATAGTTGAACCATCTGTTGTTCTCAGGGTTCCTCTCCATGCTCCCTGGCAGGCAGATGGATCAGCAATCATAACAAAATTACTGTTTTCCGATTTTATACTGTTTGAATAAACTACTGTTCCTTCAGTTGAAGATGTCAACTGCCCGTTTAAAATAACTTCTGAATCAGCCGTATTTAAAATGGCAGTGAATGTGCCATCTGAAAAAGCCTGATAACTGCCCGGAGGCTCCTCGCTTCCACCAAATGAATGTTCGTCTATCCCGCCACGGCCATCGCCAATCATATAATGACCATCAAAACTTTCGCCCATGCCCAAATTGATTAGCCATCCCCCGTTAAGATAACTATTAACCACAGGGAGATACGACTCAGCCTCCTCCAGGCTGTCGCTGCATCCGACTATAGCCACCAATATTAAAGTGACAGCATATGGCATGCAGATGGAGAGTATGCTTTTTTTTATCTGCTTTCCCTTCATCATTCTAACAGTATTACGGAACAACAATCACATCCCCCCGCTGGAGCTGTATATTCATCTCCATTTGTTCCCCCCCGGACACTTTGCTGTATTCAAATTCGTATATTCGCGTATTATCTCCTGTCTTCCTGAAAATCTTGATTTTATTTTTTTTCGCAAAGGGATTCAGTCCGCCGGCCATGGCAAGGGCCTGCAATACATTAATATTGGACTGCAAGTGAAGGTTGCCGGGTCTGTTGACTTTTCCAATCACGTAAATCACCATACTGTTGACCTGCGTGACTGCAATATTTAAATCCGGATCAGGGATATACCGTGAAATTTTTTTTTCAATTTCTGCTTTGAGCTGATCGATAGTTTTACCACTGGCAACAACCTGACTGATCAAGGGATAGGCAATCTTTCCATCCGGCAAAACAGGAACCTGTTTGTTTAATACTTCATCCTTCCAGACGGAAATCTCAAGGACATCGCCAGGGCCTATAACATAATCAGGCCTTACCTGAATACGGGATTCGGGTTGAACCGATTCGGTTTTAGACTCATTGCCTACAATTGACTCCTGCCCTGCTGCCTGAATCCCCTTTTTTTCACCAGTTGCACAAGAAGTTACGGTTAGACATATTAAAATGAATAACAATCTCTTCCAAATAAACTGCTTCATAATAATCTCCTGATAATGTTTTATCTTTGCCGGTATTCCACAACACCCTTCGCTTTATAACTTTTTCAGGATTTTTACGGCTTCATCTTTACCGTAAAAAGGTTCATCTGCTTTCAAAGCCTTTTCAAGCTTCTCCCTTGCTTCATCCTGTCGCCCATTTTTATAAAGTGCCGCACCTAAATGGTAATTGATAATCGGACTTTCCGGTGTTTTTGAAAGTGCCGCTTCCAGGATTCCTATGGCCCGTTCAATTTCTCCCATCCTGTAATAAATCCATCCAAGCGTATCCATAACAGCTGCACCGCCCTTTGGAGACTTTTGCGCTTTTTTAGTTAATTCAAGTGCTCTTTCCAGCTCTATTTTTGAATCCGAATGCTCTGAAATTAAAAAGGCCAGATTATTTTCTGCAACCCAAAAACCCGGCATCCGTTCAATGGCTCTTTCATAAACCTGTATCGCTTTTTTGTAATCTCCAGCTTTTTCATGAAGTGTTGCCAACGCTAAATAAGCGGGCTTATTATTCGGATCCGCAGAAATCGCCTCCTCAAATTGTTTAATGGCCTCATCCATCTTTCCCTGTTCAAGATACAGGCGAGCCAGATTATGATATACCTTGGACCACATGGGCTTTAATTCAATAGCTTGTTTCAATGCATTTTCAGCATTTGCGTAGTCCTTTTGCTTAATATAAATTAATCCCAGCATGGAATAGGCCAACGCATCTTCCGAATTATTTTTAATTCTCTTTTGCATGGCTTCAATAGCTGTATCGAACTTTTTCTGCTTCACATACAATGTTACAAGGTCTGCTATGATCGCAAATGAATCAGGATTTAATCTATACCCCTCCTTTAATGTGGCAATTGCCTCTTCCAGCATTTTTTGTTTGACATATAACTGCCCAAGCTTTCGAAAATATACTATATTATTAGGATCATTTTTTTTGAGCCTGGTATATTCCTGCTCAGCCTTATCAAATGCCTTGATGCTGACCAGAAAATCACCAAGGGTCACAATAGCGCTAAAATCATCCGGATAGTAATCAACGACCTTTCTTAACTGGTCTTCAGCTGATTGGGTATCCTTTTTCAGAATATAAACCCGAGCCAGTGCTGTTAAGAGTTTTTTTGATCTGGCATTCACCTTCAATCCATTATGAAGCGCATCAAGGGCAAGTTCAATCTCCTTGTTCATAAGGTGTGCCTGGGCAAGATAGAGATATCCCTGTATAAAATCAGGATTGTCATTGACCACGGCTCTGAATTCAGCGACAGCATTCAACCCTTCTCCGTTAATAAGGTATAGCATTCCCCTGGTATTATGACCATCCGTATTTTGAGGCTCATTCTTGAGCACTGCATCAACATATTGCTCAGCCTCTTCAATGTCCATTCGTGACAAATAAATTTTTGCAAGGGCATTTTGGGTTCTGATAATACCGGGATGAGCCGGATCTTTTTCAAAAGAAAGAGACTCCGTCAAAATCTCTATTGCCTTGTCAGTGTTTTTTTCGCGTAAATACACTTCACTGAGAAATAATCGCAGATTAAAACTTTTTTTATTCTGAATTAATCCATCCTTTATCACTTCCCTTGCTTTTTCAGGCTCTTTATGCCGCATGTAGTTTCTTGCCACCAGAATCCTGTTAGTATCATTTGTCGGGTCTATGGATATTATTTTATTCAGCATTGCAACCGCATCATCCTCACGATGCCGTTCACGGTAAAAGTTGGCAACATTCACCATACGACTGATATTATCCGGTTCGAGTTTAATCATTCTTTGATAGGTTGCCTCTGCCTCCTTATCCATTTTGTTTTCTATATACAGCTCTTTTAAATGAACGAGTAAGGGCATATATTCCGGATTTGCCTTATTGCCATTCTTCAGAACTTCGATGGCATTATTGGCCTCTCCTTTTTTTGAATATACAAGGGCGAGTGTATGATATATTTCCGGTTTGTTAATGCCTCGTTTTATAATCCCCTCAAGAATTTCTTTTGCCTCATTGTAATCTTCTTTTTGGAGGTAAACATACGCCTTCAGCCATAGCGCATCAGGATTTTCAGGATCAGATTTCAAAATAAGCTCAGCAATTTCCATGGCCTTATCCGGAGCAGATCCAAGTAAGAACCGGCCAAGCATTACCTGGGCACCGGTATGCATGGCATCCAATTCAACAGTTTTAGAAAAAAGGCCATGTGCCTTCCGGTAATTTTCTTCCTTGAATTCCACCATTCCCAGCATATAATAAGCTTCTGCAAACTTGGGATCAATCTGAAGCGAATTCTTAAACTCAATACTCGCTTTTACATAATCCTCTTTTTCGTATAAAGCATTTCCTTTTTTGAAAAACTTCATTCGTTTTTCTTCAGGTGTACCACATGATGACAAAACAACTGAAATTAAAAGAAACATACAGACTATAAAAGACGGAACGGTTCGCTTCTTATCCATTTTTACCTCTTCTTTAAATATTAATATTTTAACCGATTATATACTTTCGGGCAAATAATTTTTTATAAAAAATTTGTGTTGAATTCGAATCAATATAATCAGCCGGTAGATACCGGCTTATTGCCCTCGTTAAGACTCTTCTGGGAAGCCTCCAGTATTTTTATTACTCTCAATCCGCTGTTCCCATCACTTATTGGCTTTTCATCATTTAAGATACAGTCAATAAAATGATCCAGTTCTGTCTGAAGAGGTTCAGAACCATCAATTTTGGGAATAACAATATCTCCATATTTATAGGAATAATGAAATTCAGCAAAGGTATCATAGTGCCTGGGAACATCGACGCCTTTGTCATAGACCCTGATCTTTTCCGAAGGCTGCACATCGTCGTATACCATCATTTTTTTGCTTCCCACAACCGTCATCTTCCTGATTTTATCCGGATCAAGCCAACTGGTCTGAACAAAAGCAATTAAATTATTTGAAAACTGCATGGACAACACAGCCACATCTTCAATTAATGGATTAATATGAGATGATCCAATAGCACTTACAGAAACAGGCTCCTGCCCAAGCAGGTAGAGAATAATAGAAATATCATGCGGTGCCAGATCCCATATAACATTAATGTCCTGCTGAAATAATCCCAGATTTAAGCGTTGAGAACTGATATAATATATATCGCCAAGTTCCCCCGCGTCTATAATTTCCTTCATCTTTCTGACAGCAGAGGTATATTCAAACGTATGGCCTACCATCAATTTACGATGATGCTTTTCAGAAAGGCGAATCAAATCTTCAGCCTCATTTACTGAAGCTGTCATCGGTTTTTCAATAAAAACATTTTTACCTGATGAAAGCGCTTCTGAAGCAAATTTGTAATGCGTATGGACAGGTGTTGCTACAGCCACGATATCTATTTCAGGATTTTCAATAATCTTCCTGTAATCTTTCGTGGTTTCAATTGTCGGATAAAGCTTTTTCATATGACTTAAACGGTCATCATCCAGGTCTGCCACAAGGGTCACATCCGTTCTTCTTAGTTGACTAAAATTCCTGATAAGATTAGGCCCCCAGTAACCGCAACCAATTACACCGACTTTCAACATATTAATATCCCCCTTTTCCAAAAAAGATAACCGGAAATGTCTGTATGACAATTTTAAAATCAAGCCATAAAGACATATTGCTTATATAATAAAGATCAAGAATCACCATTTCTTCAAAGGTAACAGAGCTTCGGCCAAGAGCCTGCCATAAGCCGGTACACCCGGGCAGCACATTTAACCGGTTCTTGTGCCAGTCATCATAGCATTCCCATTCATAGGGCAGGCAGGGTCTCGGGCCAACCAGGGTCATGTCCCCTTTAAGAACGTTAAACAGCTGAGGAAATTCATCCAGGCTGGTTTTTCGGATAAATTTTCCTAATTTGAAAATTCTCGGGTCATCTGTTATTTTAAAAACTTCAATATTCTTATTTTCGCATGAATTTTTATTTTTTATAAAATCCGTCACATATTCCTTGTGTTTTGAATTGTCTGTTCCCACATGCATTGAACGGAATTTATAAAAATCAAACGGTCTTCCGTTTTTACCTATCCTCGTCTGTTTAAAAAACACAGGCCCCTTTGATGACAGCTTGATACCCACGGCAATAACAAGAAGCAGCGGCGAAAGTAAAATCAACGCAATAAGGACATTAATTACGTCAAACGTCCTCTTGTCTGTCCACGCGACTCCTGACAGAGGATACTGTGAAAGTTCCACTACCGGTATGGTTGAATAGTATTCCACTTTCATTTTTTCAGCAATTATATGTAGAAAATTTGAATAAATTCTCACTGGTTTCGAAGTTTCAAGGCATGCTTCGACAATATGGATCATCCTTTCATAAGGGGCATTATCAATGGCAATCAGAATTTCATTCACCTGGTAGCGATCAACAATCTCTTGAATGTCCTTCAGCCTGCCCAGATTGTCGAACCGGTCATTAATTGTTTCTCCAACTTTTTTATAATCATCTAAAACCCCAACAACCGTAAACTGTGTAATTTTGTCCCGTGCCAGGGAATCAATAGCATATTTCCCGGCTTTTCCCCCCCCCACAACCAGAACTCTCTGCTGGTAAATATTTTTCCTGTTGGTAAAAATAAAAATATTTCTGGCTATGAATGCTCTGAATAATAAAAAAAACAAACAGCTTGCAGCTATAAATTGGATAAGGAAGTCTTTCCCGTACAGTGCCAGATATTCAACATTGAAAATTGCCATAAGAATGACACTTATAATACTTCCATACAGAAGTGATTTTATGAT
>JAUXDD010000102.1 GCA_030618465.1 Desulfobacteraceae bacterium | reverse complement strand
GGGACAGCCATGCCACTGCTCATGCATTGGCGGCTGCCATAAAGAAAATTGAATCGTACGATATTATCCTTTGCGGGCGTCAGGCAGCCGACTGGGATGCCGGTCAGGTAAGCCTGGGGCTCGCCGAGATCCTGGGAATTCCTGCGGCCATGCCGGCAATAAAAGTAGAGTCAAAGGAAAATTGTGTTCATGTGAACCGGATTATTGACGGCGGATATGAAACCCTGGAAATGCCGTGCCCGTCTCTTGTAGCAATCAGCAATGATGAGGGCAATGTACCCCGAATAGCGCCGCTGCCCGGAGTCATGAAAGCATCAAAAAAAAAGATCCCCATATGGTCGGCAGAAGAGATTGGCGTTGATGCCGATAGAATTGGCGCTGCAGGCGCACGAACGGTAATTGAAGAACTGACAATCCCCGAGTTCGGCGGTGACTGTGAGTTTATTGATGGTGAGGATCTGGCGGACGCAGCAGCAAAGCTGGCAGATCGTTTACGTGAAGAAAAAATAATATAAAAGGGAATAGCTTTCACATGTCTGATAATAAAGGTGTTTTGATATATGGCGAGGTTGACGGTGAAAACATGTCTTCTGTTGTAACCGAACTGCTGGGCATCGGTAGAAAACTGGCGGATGCGAGGAAAGAGCGGTTGTCCGTAGTCCTGATAGATAAAAACGCAAATGCCTGTGCCGGAGATGCAATTACATTTGGGGCAGACCGGGTTTATGTAATAGAAGATGTGCCTGCAGATAAGTACGAAGGCGCATCCCATGCCGCCATTATGGAAAAGCTGTGCAGCGAATCAGTGAATCCGGCTATTATTCTTCTGGGGCAGACAATAAATGGAAGGGACCTGGCTCCCCGGCTGGCCTTCCGGTTTGATGCAGGCCTTACAATGGATTGTATCGGGCTTGAAATTGATCCTGAATCAAAAAGGCTGCTGGCGCAAAAGCCGGTTGCAGGGGGAAATGTTATTGCTACATACTCCATGAAGGACGATAGGGTCCAGCTGGCTACAATCCGACGTAAAACCATGGAGCCGCTTACGCCGGATGAAAGCCGCCAGGGGGAAGTGACCGTTGTGCCGTCAGGTGTTGACGCGTCAGCAGTAAAAACAAAAGTAATTAACACGGTCAGGGAAGAAAGCGAAGGGCCGGATCTTGAAAATGCAGATGTGGTTGTTACCGGCGGCAGGGGGGTGGGTACGCCTGAAGAATTTGAAACACATATCACCAATGGGCTTGCAAAAGTACTTGGTGCAGCTGTGGGGGGGACACGGGCTGCAGTCGATTTCGGGTTGGTTCCTGAGCAGCAACAGGTGGGGCTTACCGGGAAAATTGTCGGGCCAACGCTTTATATCGCTGTGGCCCTTTCCGGAGCCATTCAGCATATCACCGGATGTGCAGGTTCTAAAAACATTGTGGCCATAAACAAAGATGAAAATGCACAGATATTTAAATTTTCCAGGTTTGGTATCGTTGGCGACTATAAAAAGGTTATGCCGCCGCTCATTGAAAGGCTGAACCAGATAGTCTCTTAATCAAAATATTATAAACAGGGGGCTTTATGAATTTGACAGGAAATAAACTGGATGGGAAAGCGGCGTTAATTACAGGAGGGGCATCAGGAATCGGCCTTGCCATAGCTGAAACGTTTGTAAGTGAAGGGGCGAAAGTTGTTCTTGCCGATCTCAATACTGAATTAATGGAAGCTGCGGAAAAGAAATTCGGCGATGCCTGTGCAACCATCCAGACAAATGTTACAAAAGAAGCCGATGTTGTAAAAGCAGTCGCTCTTGCAGTGGAACGATTCGGAAAGCTTGATGTCGCTGTAAATTCAGCTGGCCTGGGAAGTTATACAATTATTACTGAAATGGAAGAACAACAGTGGGATTCCATTGTAGACGTATGCCTCAAAGGGGTCTTTTTCTCCATGAAGCATGAAGGTATACAGATGACAAAACAGGGCAGCGGTGTTATTATCAACATTTCATCCTTGAATTCCATACAGTCCGGTGAAGGCAGTGGTGCCTACTGTGCGTCAAAAGCAGGGGTGAATATGCTTACCAAAGTAGGCGCCATGGAGATGGGCCCCAGCAAGGTCAGGGTATGTGGTATTGCCCCCGGTCTTGTTTTTACACCGATTACAGAACCCATTAAATCCATGCCGGCACTTCACAATGCGTACCTGGAAAATATTCCCCTTGGCAGGGAAGGGACTACGGATGATATCGCCAGTGCAGCGCTTTTTCTTGCCTCTGATGATGCATCATGGATATCCGGGGAAACGCTTTTTGTTGACGGCGGCGCACAAACCAAGAGGTATCCGGAATTTAGAAAAATATTTGCGGAAATGGGATAAAAAAAATATGCCGGACTCATACAAGAAGAAGGAGGAGATTAAATGGTAGATTTTAGTTTGGATGATGCACAGTTGGCAGTACAGAAAACAGCCAGGGATTTTGCTGAAAAAGAACTAAAGCCTGTTGCGGCAGAACTTGACAGAATCCAGGACCCCAAAGAATCGTGGGACTGGGAACTTTATGAGAAGGCAAACAGGCTGGGATTTAATAAAATCCTTATCCCCGAAGAATATGGCGGATTGGGACTGACCATGCTGGATGCCTGCATAGTGGTTGAAGAACTTGCTGTAGCAGATGCGGGTTTTGCCACTACTTACTTTGTCCATAATGCGGTCACCCGCCATGTTGTTGACGGTTGTACAGAAGAGCAGAAAAAAGAATTTCTTACAGCATGCTGCAATGATCCGGAAGAGCGTTACCTGATGGCAATAGGTGACACGGAACATGGTGTTGCCGGAGATAAAAGCCCCCGTACATATGCAGCCGGCAAACAGCTTTCCGGAGCGCTTGATTTTAACGATTTTACCAATGCAGAAACGGTTCCGGTAAACAATCAGAAAGAGATGACCACCTTTGCCAGACAGGATGGCGACCACTGGGTGATTAATGGGATGAAACGGTTCACCACAATGGGCAGCCGCGCCAAACTGTATACCATAACAGCCAAGACCGATCCTGAAGCAAGCGATATGGATGCGGCTGTTGCCACATTCTTTGTGCCGGTCAACACACCCGGCCTTACGTTTGGTCATATTGAAGATAAACTGGGGCACCGGCTGACGGAAAATGCCGAAGTTATTTTAGAAGATGTTCGTGTACCCGACAAATGGAAACATGACTGGCGCATGAACCTGGCCATCCGGGGAATGTCGCTGAATGTTTTGACAGCAGCCGTGGCTGTGGGTATTGCCCGGCGATGTTATGAAGAAGCCATTGCTTACGCACAAACCCGTTACAAAGGCGGTGCACTGATTGCCCACCACCAGGCCGTGCAGAAAATGCTTGTGGACATGGCTATACGAACCAAGACATCCCGTCTGCTTACATGGTTTGCAGCATGGCAGGATGACCAGGCAGCCGGGTTTGACGTTCTGCAGAATATGGCAAAAGTATACACGAGCGATGCCTGTATCCAGAACTCTTTAGAAGGCATGCAGGTATTCGGCGGCTATGGCTACATGAAGGATTTTCCCATGGAAAAGCTTTACAGGGATGCACGCCTGATGTCTATTTATGACGGTTCCAACGAAATACTGCGGCATAATGTCATCATGCCGATGTTAACGGCAACCGGTACGGCATAAATAGCTGATAAAAATATAAGTCTGACATTGAATAGTATTATCGTATTCAAAACCTGATGTATGATAATTCGTTTTTATTTTCATGGGACTGAAACCCGGTGCCATGGTGTAAAGTTTTTGGAGGAAACATGTCTGACGAAGTTAAGGTTTATCAGCCGGACAACAATATCCGTGTTGTTACGGCAACTTCTCTTTTTGACGGCCATGATGTATCAATAAACATCATGCGCCGGATACTTCAGGATACGGGCGTTGAAGTTATCCATCTCGGTCACAATCGATCGGTTCACGAAATTGTAGATGCAGCCATTGAAGAAGATGTCCAGGGGATTGCTGTTTCAAGTTACCAGGGCGGCCATGTTGAATATTTTAAATACATGGTAGACCTTTTAAAGGAAAACGGCTCATCCCATATAAAAATATTTTGCGGCGGCGGCGGTGTGATTGTCCCGGATGAGATCAGGGCCATGGAATCATACGGTGTCACCAAAATTTATTCGCCTGAGGACGGGGCAAAACTGGGTCTTCAGGGAATGATCAACCATATGGTGGAATTGCTGGATTTTCCACTGGTTACAGATCAGAATGTTGATGTTGACGGTTTGAGTCCTGACAACAGGGGGAGGGTTGCCAATCTGATTACAGCAGCGGAACTGGCCCGGGACCCGAAAGGCAGTAATACCCGGATCGACATAGATGACTTAAAGTCACTACTTTCAGCAAAAATAAAAAATAAAACAATACCGGTGATCGGCATCACAGGCACCGGCGGTGCCGGCAAATCATCCCTTACCGATGAACTGATACTGCGCCTTATAAACGATTTCCCGGATATCCGGGTGGCCGTCATATGCTGCGATCCGTCGCGGCGTAAAACAGGGGGCGCATTACTCGGTGACAGGATACGGATGAATTCCATCGGCAGCCCCAGGGTTTACATGCGCAGCCTTGCCACACGGCAGTCCAATGCCGAAATACCGGATGTTCTGGCAGATGCGGTGGATGTTGCCCGGGCGGCAGGATATGATCTGATTATAGCTGAGACCGCAGGTATCGGCCAGGGGGATTCATTGATTACCGATATGGTTGATTTGTCCATCTATGTGATGACCAGTGAATTCGGTGCAGCCTCCCAGCTTGAAAAAATCGATATGCTTGACTATGCCGATCTTGTGGTTGTAAACAAGTTTGAAAAACGGGGCGGCGAAGATGCGGTGCATGATGTGAGGAAACAGGTGCAGCGCAACCGGAAAGCATGGGAAATGCCGCTTGATGAAATGTCTGTTTACGGAACCATTGCCTCCAAATTTAATGACGATGGCGTGACCGCTTTTTATCATGCTGTTCTGGATACCATTTCAGAAAAGACAGGCGTTAAACTTGAGTCCGGTCTTCCACGACCTGAATCAAAAATTTCCACTGCCAGGACCATTATTATCCCGCCCGAGCGAATCCAGTATCTTACCGAGATCGCCTGTATCATAAGGGATTACCAGACCAGGACAAAGGAACAGGCCGATGCGTTAAGAATGGTATGGCATGTTGAGGAAGTTGCAAAATTGTTAGATGGAGATTCTTCTGAAATCCTGGAAAAACTGAAATCTGAGGCAGCAAAGGCAAAAAAAGCAGTAAAACCGGAAACATCTCAGCTTGTTGACCAGTGGGAAGAGATAAAAGTCGCGTACAGTGGCGATGAACTGGTGTATCATGTGAGAAACCGCGAGATACGAGAGCCGCTTTATTCACGGTCCCTTTCACAGACACAGATTCCTAAAATAGTTCTTCCCCAATTTAAAGATCCCGGTGAAATATACCGATGGATGAGTGAAGAAAACCTTCCGGGTTATTTCCCCTTTACTTCCGGTGTGTTCCCGCTAAAACGGGTTGGCGAAGATCCCACACGGATGTTTGCCGGCGAAGGGGGCCCTGGTAGAACCAACCGGCGATTCAAGCTTCTTTCCGAAAACTATGAAGCCAAGCGGCTGTCAACCGCTTTTGACTCTCCCACCCTGTACGGATTCGATCCTGATGCACGGCCGGATATTTACGGCAAAGTTGGAAATTCCGGTGTCAGCATCTGCACACTGGATGATGTAAAGGTCCTGTATGGCGGGTTTGAGCTTTGCTCGCCCCAAACATCGGTTTCCATGACAATAAACGGGCCTGCTCCGATTATTCTGGCCATGTTTTTAAATACGGCCATTGATCAGCAGGTGGATGCGTTCAGGGATGAAAAAGGCCGGGAACCGTCGGAACAGGAATCTGCGGAGATCCGGGCAAAGGTTCTTTCCAATGTTCGCGGAACGGTACAGGCGGACATTCTAAAGGAAGACCAGGGGCAGAATACCTGTATCTTTTCCATTGAAGTGGCCCTGAAGATGATGGGGGACATTCAGGCCTATTTTATTGAACATAATGTCCGGAATTTCTATTCGGTATCCATATCCGGGTACCACATTGCAGAGGCCGGTGCCAACCCTGTTACCCAGCTTGCCCTGACTCTGGCCAACGGGTTTACTTATGTGGAATACTATCTTTCCCGGGGAATGCCCATAGACAGTTTTGCTCCGAATCTGTCTTTTTTCTTCTCCAACGGTATGGACCCGGAATATACGGTAATTGGCAGGGTGGCCAGACGAATATGGTCCATTGCATTGCGGGATAAATACGGCGGATCAGTGCGGTCCCAGATGCTGAAATATCATATCCAGACATCTGGCCGATCGCTGCACAGCCAAGATATCCAGTTCAATGATATCCGGACTACACTCCAAGCATTGTGTGCAGTATATGACAACTGCAACAGCCTTCACACCAATGCTTTTGACGAGGCCATTACAACGCCCAGCAGTGAGTCTGTGCGAAGGGCTCTCGCCATCCAGCTTATCATCAATCGTGAGTGGGGACTGGCAAAAAATGAGAACATGAACCAGGGCAGTTTTATCGTTGAAGAGCTTACCCACCTTGTTGAAGAAGCGGTTCTTTGCGAATTTGAACGCATTACCACCCGCGGCGGCGTTCTAGGCGCCATGGAAACCGGGTACCAGCGAAGCAAAATCCAGGATGAATCGATTCAATATGAAATGCTTAAACATTCAGGAGACCTGCCGATTGTGGGGGTGAATACATTCCGTGACCCGGATGCGGACCTGGAGGAAATGGCCGGGTGTGTTGAACTGGCCAGGGCATCGGACGAGGAAAAAGATGGCCAGCTCAAACGCTTGAAAGACTTTATGAAGCGAAACGAAAAAGAAGCGCCCAAAGCACTTGAACGTCTCCAGAAAGTAGCGCTTTCCGGCGACAATATTTTTGCCGAACTGATGAACACGGTGAAATACTGCAGTCTCGGACAGATTACACGCACACTGTATGATGTGGGCGGGCAGTATAGGCGGAATATGTAAGCTGAGTGTATATAGAAAAACTCTTTTAATGTCAGGGAGGAAATAAATATGGATTTTGAATTTAACAGTGAGCAAAAAGAAATTCAGAAAGCAGTGAAAAATTTTTGCAGGGGTGAATTTACAAAGGAAATGGCCATTGAATGCGACCAGGAGCACAAATATCCGATGAAGCAGTTTAAAAAAGCGGCAAAGCTCGGGTTCATCGGTATTGGCTTTCCTGAGGTATATGGCGGCGAAGGATATGGTGTTATTGAAAAGGCAATCGTTGTTGAAGAACTCTGCCGGGCGGATTCAACCATTGGAAGTGCAGTGGCACTGGGGAACTTTGCCACTGAATGTGTGGTGAATAAAGGCAGTGAAGAATTAAAGAAAAAGTTTGTAACCATGGTGTCTGAAGGCAAAACCCTTTCAGCCGGTGCCTTTACCGAACCCAATCACGGCTCTGATATAACCGCCATGGAAACAACTGCAGAAAAAGACGGTGATGAGTGGGTGATCAACGGAACCAAGATGTTTATCACCAATGCTGGCCTGGCCGGTTTTTACAGTGTGCTGGTCCAGACCGATGCAGATGCAAAACCATCCTATCGGGGGTTAAGCCTGATTCTGGTTGAAGCGGATCGTGAAGGTGTTTCCACGACAGATGTGGGACTCAAGATGGGTATCCGCGGTATGGCAACCGGCGAAGTTGTATTTAAAGACGTCCGTGTGCCCCTTTCCAATATGATTGGCGATGAGAACAAAGGCTTTTATCAGGTGCTTCACTTTTTTGACGAAAGCAGGGCCATGATCGGAGCCCAGGCCCTTGGAACAGCCGAATGTGCCTTTGACCGCGCGCTTGCGTATGTTAAAGAGAGAGAACAGTTCGGAAAAAAGATAGCTCAGTTCCAGGTAACCCAGCATAAACTGGCAGACATGGCCACGAAAATTGAACTGTCCAGACTTATTGTTTACAAGGCTGCATGGAATTTTGATCAGGGACGAATTGACCCGAACCTCACATCCATGGCCAAGATGTTTGCTGCAAAAACAGCTGTTGAGGTTGCGGATGAAGCCATCCAATTGATGGGCGGATACGGCTATATGACTGAGTACGAGGTGGAGCGGATTTATCGTGATGCCAAAATTACCGAAATTTACGAGGGCACCAAGGAAATTCAGAAAAACACGATTGCCAGTGCCGTGCTTGGGAAATTGAAGTAACAGAGTTATATATTACCTTTAAATTACAGGTGGAAAAATGGATATCAAAACATATGGAGTCGTGGGATCAGGTCAAATGGGAAGCGGCATTGCTCAGGTTGCCGCCATGAGTGGCGTTGATGTGATCATGAATGATATCAAACAGGACTTTCTTGATGTGGGTATGGGATATATTAAAAAATCCCTGGAACGCATTGTGAAAAAAGGCAAGATGACGGAAGCAGACATGAATGCCGTCCTGGGACGCATAACAACCACTGTTGATCTCAAGGATATGGGGAAGGCAGATTATGTGATTGAAGCGGCCACGGAAAATGAAGAAATTAAATATGATATTTTCAGACGCCTGGATGAAATTTGTACACCGGATATTATACTTGGTACTAATACTTCTTCTATTCCCATTGGCCGGATCGCGGCAGAAACCAAACGACCGGAAAAAGTCATCGGCATGCATTTCATGCACCCGGTACCGGTGATGAAGCTGGTTGAGGTTATTTGCGGTATTGCCACATCAGAAGAAACTTTCCAGGTGACCTGGGATCTTTCGGAAAAATTCGGGAAGACACCGGCCAGGGCCAATGATTTTCCGGGATTTATTTCAAACAGGATACTGATGCCTATGATCAATGAAGCTGTATTCGCCCTGTTCCAGGGTATCGGGAGCCGGGAAGATATTGATACGGTGATGAAACTGGGGATGAACCATCCCATGGGTCCCCTGGAACTGGCTGACCTGATCGGGCTGGATACATGCCTGGCCATCATGGAAACACTCCATGACGGGTTTAAGGATTCAAAATACAGACCGTGTTCCCTGCTGAGAAAATACGTTGAAGCCGGCTGGCTGGGAAGAAAGACAGGCCGTGGATTTTATGAGTATGAATAATTGAAGTTTGCCTGTAAGCCGGTTAGCCTGTTTGCCGGTATTTGTTCTGGTTTAGTGCACTAAAGTGAATTTACACTTCTTTTTTTATCATTTGACCGGCAATTTAATTTGTAGGTTGGGTTGAGCATCTGTTGGGTTTCGTTACTCAATCCAATTTACAAATATCCGTTCGTAAGAAGTTTGAGGCGGCCATTGCGAAACCCAACAAAAATGATAATCAGGGGTGCTTTTAAACATTTTATTGATGATAGGTTTCCATATTTTTAAATACTTTAGTCACTAATTAAGGAGAATTTGAATGAGAGAAGTAGTCATTGTTTCTGCTGCCAGAACGGCTGTTGGCACATTTGGCGGTGTTTTAAAAAATACACCGGCGGTAGATCTTGGCGTTGTTGCAGCAAGAGAAGCCATCATCCGTGCCGGTATTCAACCTGATCAGATTGAAGAAGTGATCCTGGGCAACGTGCTGACCGCAGGCCTGGGTCAGAACACGGCACGGCAGGTGCTGATTAATTCCGGCATTCCCCGGGAAGTGCCGGCCATGACCATCAACAAAATATGTGCGTCCAGCCTTCGTGCAGTTACCCTGGCCACACAGATTATCGGTGTTGGCGATGCCGATGTCATGCTTGCCGGGGGCATGGAAAATATGAGTATGGCGCCCTATGCACTGCCTGCGGCCCGGTGGGGGCAACGCATGAATGAAGGCAAACTGGTGGATACCATGATCCATGACGGCCTGTGGGATGCATTTAACAGCTATCACATGGGAATCACCGCGGAAAATCTGGCTGAAAAATATACCATATCAAGGGAAGAGCAGGATGAATTTGCATACAACAGCCAGATGAAGGCAAAAGCAGCCATGGAAAACGGCTGGTTTAAAGATGAAATTGTTGACGTTGAAATTCTCCGGCGCAAAAAAGATCCGATAATTTTTAATATGGATGAACATCCCAAGCCTGAGACTACGCTGGAAAAACTGGCAAAACTTCGCCCGGCATTCAAACCGGATGGAACAGTAACGGCAGGAAACGCATCCGGCATCAATGATAGTGGCTCGGCACTGATTATCATGTCCGGGGACAAGGCAAAGGAACTGAATATTAAACCCATGGCCCGTATGGTATCCCATGCGTCCTGTGGAGTTGATCCCGCGTATATGGGGCTCGGGCCTGTGCCTGCAACAAAAAAAGCTCTTGAACGGGTGAATATGAGTATTGACGATATTGAAGTTGTAGAAGCCAACGAGGCATTTGCCGCCCAGCTGCTGGC
>JAUXDD010000188.1 GCA_030618465.1 Desulfobacteraceae bacterium | reverse complement strand
AACAATGTGCCATCACATTTATGTTGAATATTATACCGCTGGGTAAATACACCGTTTA
Organism: Desulfobacteraceae bacterium; assembly: GCA_030618465.1. Taxonomy (GTDB): domain Bacteria; phylum Desulfobacterota; class Desulfobacteria; order Desulfobacterales; family SURF-7; genus JAUXDD01. Next base: position 6,097 of record JAUXDD010000188.1, on the reverse strand, counting down.
AGTGCCTCATACACCGGGCAAGATTCATTTCAGGTGTCTGGACCAGCAGGTGATAATGCGTGGGCATAAGGCAATAAGCAGATATTTTTATGTTAAACATTTCTGAGGTTTCCTGCAACAGATCATAAAAATAGATATAATCTTCCTTGTCCCGGAAAAGCTTTTGCCCACGTCTGGCACGATTCATTACATGATGCTATGCATTGGAATATTCTATTCTTAATGGCCTTGACATGATTTTTCTATAGTAAAAATATCAGCCAAGGTCAAAAGGAGATTTGACCCCTTTTTTTTGCGTTTTAGCATTGATACGATTTCAGAAACGGATTTGCCATCATTGCTCAATAAAATCATTAAGGCTTTCTCTGAATCTCAAATTAAGTATGAATGGCATGCCCCAAAGTTTCCACAACCCATTGATTTAAACTTTTACCCTCAGCAGTAGCAGCGCTGGCGATATCCGCGTGGAGATCGGAAGGTACACGCACGTTAAATTTCCCCGAGTATTCTTTTCTGGGTTGGATATTACGCTTATCGCAAGCGTTCAGAAAGACTTTGAGAGAAATACCCCCTTCTTTTTTTAAAGTCTCAATATTGTTGGCATAAAAATCCGCACTACCATTTAGGCCAATAAACTCACCCCGAAACATTTCAATTTCAGGGTCATACTTAATTACAGCACGGAATCCATCAATGTCCATTAAATTCATCATGGCAACACCTCATTTTCTTTTAACCATTTTCGAATACTTACGACTGCCCCCTTATCGGTATCAGGGCGAGGATGAGGACGGTGATAAACTCGAACCTCACCAAAAAGAAACACCTCAATACGGGAGCCTTCCCGCTCAATTAATTCTGCACCTAATGCGTTAAATAACCCTTCAATATCCTTCCACTTGATATTGGCACCACAGGATGCGAAAAAATTAATTTGAGAGTTTTTAAATGTTTACGTTTCATTAGTTATAGTACTGCTAAATAGTACCATTGTCAACAAGTGATTTGATGGTTTGGGCTACTGTTGAGAGGGCATAACGCTTCACATCACCGGCAGCAAAAAGCATAGCGAGGAACGAGCGGCACTTTTTGCTGTCCGAGTGCATGTTCTTGATACTAATTGAGCTTTCCCCTCCAATGCGGCATACTGTATGCTAAAAGGCGCTAACCAAAAACACAAAAAAAGAGAAGACTCAAAATGAAATTTTATATCAAACAGCATAAGCACTATTGTGAAATAGGGGTCAAATCTCCTCTTGACCTTTTGTCAATATTGTATTGATTTTTTCTATTCTTTTTTTGAATTTTTTGTTTTTTTGAAGCTTCTGCTTTATCCGTTCTATTACACTGCTCACGGAACTGTGTTTGTTTAATCCTTTATGCAGCCAGTTCCATTTTTTTGCTTTGGAAACATACCCTTTATGACTGCTCCATTGATACTGATCAAGTTTTTCTGCCCATTTATTTATCCGGTTGTTTTTTGTGAATATTTGAGTTATTTGATACATGAACTCAAAGTATACCGGTTATCATATTTGACATATATATTGTTTATCGCCGGGCAGATAATAATGTTAAAACATTTTTTTCCTGAAACGGAGATCCAAACCCCGATAATGAGGTAAATTACATGCAAATACGCTCCAAAAAGTATTTTTCAGTAATATGCATTATCGTCCTGGTTTTTACTGCATCATGTACCCGGAATGTAAAAGAATCCAGGATTATCACCGAAAATGCCAGATTAAATCTCGTCTTTGCCTCTGATGCCAGCGAATTCAAGGACAGTATTCGCAACAAACTGATTGCCAGGTATAAAGATCAGTGCAACATCGATATCGTTAATATCGGGAAACTGAAAGATATTAGAACCGAAAATTACGACGTGGTCCTGATCATGGACACATGTATGGCCTGGTCAACTTTCAATCCTTCGTTAAAAAACTTTCTTGAAAACCAGACGAACCATAACAACATAGTCCTGTTTATGACAGCTGATGATCTTGACTGGGAATACCGGTATAAAGGTGTGGATGCCATTACATCGGCTTCGGAAATCGAAAATGAAGAATCTGTTTATTTAGAGCTCGCAGAAAAAATTGATAAAATCATTTCAGACTAATATGGTTCTCTATAAATCAGGGCAAACAGAATAATTTTACCCGAAAAGGGGTCTTGAATGAATGACCTGGTGATACTACAAAAAGAAAATTCCATAGCTACCATTACGCTGAACCGGTCGGAATTGATGTGGTCAAGTAAAAACGGACACTTTTCTTAACCTGCTTTTTTCATTTCCCATAATTTTTCATATCCTTTTGGGCTGATATTGCCCAAATAAGAATGACGTCTTTTGTTGTTATAAAATATCTATATATAATCAAAAATATCTTAGCCGGTTCCACACTTGATGACTGGCGTCTGCCGAGTACGGTAAACTGGCCATGGATTGCTGGTTATAATGGCACCACCACAGGCGGTTATAACATTACCAGTTCTGAGATGGGGCATCTATTTTATGAGGGACTTGGCAACCTGGATTCTGTTAAAATGAGGTTCCGGTCACCGGTTCACAAATTTATTTTTTTCCCGTAAGTACTGATTTTTTCCTTAACCATAAAACCTATTTTTTTCTTTGGCTTATTTCCCATGCTGAGCAAATGATCCAGGGTTTCAAATACAATTTGGAAACGTTCATCCGTCTGTTGTCTTAACTCTTCAAGTTCATTCTTGAGATCTTTATTATCTAAAAGCATTTGCCGGAGTTTCGTAAATGTCCGCATTATCTGGATATTGACTGCAATCGCCCTGTCACTATTCAGAATTCCGGATAACATGGCAACCCCTTGTTCAGTAAATGCATGAGGCATTTTTCTAACACCGCCTCTGCCTGCCTTTTTTGATGTCACAAATTGTGATATCAAAGATTCATATTCGCTTTTTGAAAGCTGAAACATAAAATCATCAGGGAATCGTTTTATATGTCTTTTTACAGCCTGATTTAACACTCTTGTTTCAACCCCATATAAATCTGCAAGATCTTTGTCCAGCATAACCCTCATACTACGAATGTAAAATATTCTGCTGGCGATTGTTTCTATTGATACGATTTCATTCATATAAAATTACCATACAGCCTGAAATAGATTTTACCTTCATTTGTGAAAAATGTGGATATTGACCGAATAGAATTGAATATGAATATGTTATTTTATAAGTATGGTCAAGGCTCTTGCAGATTTATTTTCCAACCACGAACTACACGAAAAGGATATATGACTCCAGCCGCGGGAAGAAAAAAAGGTTACTGGTTGGAAATAAGAAGCAGTTATTAACGCCGTAATTAAACAGAGACGCAAAATAAAAAACGAGTTCAGCTGCTGACAATCGCAGATATACGCAGACAAAATGCCGGTCAACCCCGGTGAGATAGCCCTATAGGATTTCACCGGGGTCGGCCGGATAAAAATGTCTGTGTTCGTCTGTGTCTGTCTGCGGCTAAAAATATTTATTAAAGATTCTGACCAAAAAGAATCAAACTTCATAATAGTCTTGACTATTATGAAGTTTAGTTCATAATAGTGACATGAAACGATATTTAGAAAAACCTGTTAAAAATGATCTGAAAGAAAAAATCGTTCTTTTATCCGGGCCAAGGCAGGTTGGAAAAACAACTCTGGCAAAACAGCTGACACCCTCGAATGCCTATTTAAACTATGATTCAACTTCCGACCGGAAAATCATTCAGGCGGAAGAGTGGGCAAGGGATGTTGACCTGGTGATCTTTGATGAACTCCATAAAATGAAAAATTGGAAATCATGGATTAAAGGCATTTATGATACAGAGGGGAATTCTCCTTCATTGATCGTCACCGGCTCGGCCAGGTTAGATACGTATAAAAAAGGTGGTGAGTCACTGGCAGGCCGTTTTTTCCCTTTTCGTCTGCATCCATTGACTGTCAAAGAAATCTGCACGTACCTGAATGAAAAACCGGAAATCGCTCTGGACAAGATACTCGAGATTGGCGGTTTTCCGGAACCTTATTTAAAAAACAGTCAAACATTTGCAAAACGCTGGCGGAGAATACATACGGATACTATTATCAGGGAAGATCTCCTGGATTTAGAAAGAGTCAGAGATATTAAATCCATCGAAATATTGATCGATCTGTTGAGAGCCCGTGTGGGCTCAACAATCTCATATACATCCCTGGCAAATGATCTTCAGGTATCTATACATACCGTAAAGCACTGGTTACAGATTCTGGAAAATCTGTATATCATTTTTCCGGTTCGCCCTTATCACAAAAACATTGCCCGCAGTCTTTTAAAAGAATCAAAATATTATTTATATGACACCGGGGCGGTTGATGGGGAGCTGGGTGCAAGACTGGAAAATGCCGTTGCCTGTGCACTTCTGCGTGAACTCCATTTCATTGAAGACACAACAGGCAGTAAAGTATCTCTACATTTTCTTAGAGACAAAGAAAAGCACGAAGTTGACTTCCTAATTCTCATTGATAACAAACCTGTAACAATAATTGAAGTAAAAGCCGGTGATGATAATTTCTCCCGCTCATTATTCCGTTTTCATAACTTCCTGAAAGATGCAGTACCCATCCAGGTCGTCTACAATCTAAAACGCAAAAAATCTAAAGGCCCTGCCACCATGCTGCCTGTTCATGAATTTTTAAAAAACATACGCTTTGATGTATAATAAATTGTGAATTATGGTTCACCACATATTATTTGCACAAAAAGATAAAAATCTTATGGCAGTCAGAAATATAGGGGAGCTGTGTCTGCCTTTTGAGGATCGCAGGATTCGTCTCAAAACAATATTTAATGACATGCCGAAAAAATGACAGAAAAAAGTGTTGAGCATATTTAAACGGCATTCACCGGAAATACACTCCTTCCTTTATAATGCCGGGCCTTAGTCAATTCTGATATTAAAAATGAAACGTAGAAATCACGTATAGTCATAAGCACTTTGTTTTTGTTGGTTTGCTGACAAATATGACAACAAGGGTCAAGAGGAGACTTGACTCTCATCGTTTATGTTATCTATACGTGAATATCAACCATTCAAATAATTCGTGTCCCTATTTTTTTTTTATAATTATCTGTTTTGGGTAACATTATTCGTGAGGCAATAGAACCGCTATGGTTACATTTAACGTGAGTCAATGCGGGAGAGTATTATAACTGACGATGATCATAGGAGTCAAGTGCATAGGCATTTAAAATAATTGTATTTTTTACTTGACCTGTGTGTATGTGTGTATTATTTTATTTACATAAATACACACGATATAGAGGATAAAATGACAAAAACTGAAATTGAAAAACTTTTAAAAAAGCATGGTTTTAAGATGAAAGCTGGCAGTAGACATGATATATGGAAGAAAGCAGGTTTTCCCCCGATCCCGGTAGCAAGACATAAGGGCGACATTCCAAAAGGAACTGCTAATAAGATATTAAAAGAAGCTGGGATCAAATAAGGAGGAGCAAAATGAAAACAAAAGGTTATTATGCAGTATTTGAAAAAACTGATGGAGCAGTTGAGGTATTTTTCCCCGACTTAAAGGGCTGTGTAACATTTGGGGACACAGTAGATGAAGCTTTTGAAATGGCCATTGATGTACTGGCCGGATGGTTACAGGAAAGTGAGCCTCAATTTATCAAAACACCTTCTGACTTTGAAACGGTTAATTCTCATTATTCTGATGAAAATACCTTTATTATGAGAATACCTGTTGATGAAAAAATTAAACGGAAATACGAAGAAAAAAAACGAATTAATATTTCAATACCTACCAGTGTGATTGAAAAAATCGATCTGGCCACAAAAAAACTTGGAGTAAATAGGTCAGAGTTTTTGGCCGGTGCTGCCCTTAAAGAATTGAATGGTTTATAATTTACAAGGAAAAAAAGTCGCCCCTATGTTGACCCCAATAAAAAAAGGTTTGAGGTGTGAGCCGCAAACCCTTAGTTATATGGTGCCGAGGGACAGAATCGAACTGCCGACACGGGGATTTTCAGTCCCCTGCTCTACCGACTGAGCTACCTCGGCGGGTGACACCTGGTCTCAGTT
>JAUXDD010000111.1 GCA_030618465.1 Desulfobacteraceae bacterium | reverse complement strand
TAAGGTTGGGATTGTAACTGTTTTGATTGTCATCATTGCCCTGTTTTTTCACTATACCCTGCCCCGTACGGCAGTGGTCCAGATTTCCGGCACTGATATGAAACGCCTGGACAAGATCAAGGAGGTTACTGAAAAACAGGGAGAATCAGCCACCGAGGTAAATATGGAACTGGACACATACGATGTCAGATTTATCAATTCGGTGTCTCGTAAAGGGAAAACACTGGTGTTCAGAAATGAAGACACCGGATGGGGATGGCCCCCGTATTTTAAATTTAACAGTGCCGATCTTACAGCCGAAGCGCAGGCATTTGCTATTGATCAGAAAAAACCATGGGTTCTTGTCAGATACCATGGCTGGCGGTTTAAGGTTTTCTCGATGTTTCCGAATGTGTTGGATCTGAAGGTGGTTGACCGTAATTACACACAAGTCCCTCTTTTCAATATTGCTTTTTTTGTCTTTTTGTTCGGGTTTGGTTTTTTTATCAGGAGGAAATTTAAAAAGGTTGTCTCCTGGATGCGTGATCGAAATAAATCGAAAAACGATTCTTAAGCTGGTCTACGATTTTATGGTTATTCCGTATAAACAATCTGAACACCGGCCAATCAAGGCGCTGCATTCAGCAGATTTTCAATTTCATTACTAAACGTATCTTTCTGCAGCCTGAGCATTTCTCCGGCGTGATCATCGTAGGACTTATATCCATGTTGTGTAACAACGACTCCAGGTTTTGACCACACATAGATTTCCATGGGCGTGTTGAATGTTTCAGACAGCTTTTGTTTCAACAGTTGGAGATCATTCTGAGAAAACAGCCGCATCCCTGCAACTTCCGGAAAGAAATAATAAGTATTTTCAATAATTGTTGAATTGAGATTGGTAAGAAAGAAATCGCTGCTCTTGCTGAATTCATTTTTTATGGCGGACCTTATCTCGTTCAGAACCGATTCCTGTTCAGGCGTGAAAATTTTAAGGTTGGCCCATTCATAACGAATGGCGCCGTTTCGGTTGTAAAAAACCATTGGCACGAAACGAACAACGAACCTGACGGATGTGTCACCCACACGATCACGAATCATTGTTTCGATATTCTGAATCTCTTCGGGTGACAGTTTCCTGATACCACCCACAGTGGCAAGTATGAAAGGTGCTTTTTCAAAGTGAAGCATTTCAATATCATGCAGATGAAGCCCCATTTGAGAGGTGAGATATTCACGGATGATCTGTTCGGCGGTTTTAATTTTTTGAACATTGGGATTTACGTTGCTGCTTAAAAAGAATCCGTTTAAATTCCGGGCAACCACCTGGCTGGTGGAGCCCATTGCCGACACGTCGTTTGTCTTGGTTGTACGAACAATGAGTTCTGTCGGTCTTTTCAGTTTTTCTGTCATGGTTTCCTGTATTCTTTTTACCTGAATCGGTGATATCACGGTGGGTGAATGAACGGCAGCCATTACAAAAAGTTTATCTTCGTAAATGTTATGGATCAGTTCGTCCATCCCGGTGGCCGGATAATTTGCGAGTTCGTCGGTCAGTACGGTTCGGATCGATTGTTCAAGATTTTGCCTTTGCACCATTTGAAACAATGAATGGCTGAGAAAGCCCGCTACAATGATAAAACCGATAGTGGCCAGACCGAACCGCCGAATCAGGTTTTTTTTGGTCAGCCCGCCTATATCGCGGACCATCCCACAGGCCACAAAAGTGGCTGAAGCAACGATCAGAATGGAAAGAAAGTTTGCAAAAAACAGGAGGAACGAACCCATTGCTCCTGCATATGCCCCCATGGAAATACACAGGCCGGTATTGGCAAGGGGAGGGACGATGGCTGTGGCAATGGCCACTCCGGGCAGAGCCGGACTGATATGTTCGTCCACCATGGCGTACACACCGGCAAAACCGGCCAGCAGGGCCACTATCAGGTCAAAAAGATTGGGGTGAATCCGGGACAGCATTTCCGGGGTGGCCTCCATTGCAGGATGGAGGATGCCAAGAACAAATCCCATGGCAACAGCCAGCACAACCCCGGCGATCTCTGCCCGCATAGCCCGTCCAAGCAGAAACGCATCCCCCCTGACAAGCGCAAGGGCGATCCCGAAAATGGGTGTCATTAAAGGTGCCACCAGCATGGCACCGATGACAACCGCCGTGCTGTTTGCGACTAAACCGAAACTGGCAATCAGCGTTGAGACCGAAACCATGATGTAAAATCTTGCCCGTGGTTCCGAGCCTTCGGTAATTTCACGGTTAACAATTCGAAATCGCTCCCGGGTTATTTGTATACGTAATTTTTCCGGCATGATCATTTCCTCTTTGATCAATTCTTAAATTAAAGCAATACATTTATGGAGTCATAAATTTATATAATCATAACGCTGAATATACCCGTTGAATAGATACTTTTGTATCACTGAAACGCCATGGGCGTCAACCGGGTAAATGTTAAGCCAGCAATTCCCGGTGAGAATAAAAATTTTCTTAAATGGATACTCAGTAACTGGATACCTGCTTTCGCAGGTATGACGAGGTGCTTCCCAGGTGTCATTCCCGTGAAAACGGGAATCCAGACGACGCTGGATTTAACGGAAAATTTATTTTTAAAAAGTACATTTCTTATATATTATCAGCGTATTATTGTTTCGCCTGGAATTGCTGATGTTAAGCCGCAGGGTAATCGAATTCGGATTTTTAAAAAAATTACAGGGGATTGTCGGGAGCTTTGTTTTAATGCTCATAATTTCAATTAATATCTGACATACCGGCTATTTGTAGGGGCGAACCCGTGTGTTCGCCCTGGTGGTTATCATGATGCGTAAATTATTCCGTAGAAACAAACGTTAACGCAGAACCACCCGGGCAGACACATGGGTCTGCCCCTACAGATTTAACATAATCCATTTTATTGAAAAATGATTACCTGCTTAAGGTCTTATCAAAATAACGAATAAACTAAAAACTTCATATCATTTTTCTTAAGCTGATATCATTTCTGGAAAAAATGCCCTGAGGTTTACATGAATCTCATTCCATGATAATATGCAATAAAGATAGAATATTATGAAATCTTCTCCGATTTAAGCGGTTAAACGAAATGTCATTTAAAGAAAATCTATTAAAAAAAATCAGGATCAACACACTGGCAAAAACAGTGTCCGATTCAATAAATCCCCGTGAAAGCGCTGTCCGGATTGATAAGAACGCCATGCGCAGCCTCCTGGAAATGGGGTCATATAAATATCAGAAAGAGCGGGATCTTGACCTGTACATTCTGGATAGCGATGGAGAAAAAAGCAGAATTCTCGTTCTGGATAATGAACTTCCCATATACACGACAACCATTGAAGATGTTGTCTTGCGCAGGAGTCCCACTGTAAAGGAAATGATCAGTATTCGAAATGCCATAAAAATATTAAGTGATACGGATGTGGTTGCCGGCAAAAGGAAGGAATCTGTTGAATATATTCAAAAAGATTGTATTGATTCGCTTGATCTTTCCTTTAATGAATCGGATATTCATGCACTTGAAAATGAAGGTGCGGCTGCTTTAAGCAGAGAGGATGCCGGCGGTGTTACAGAAACGCTTTCCCTTTTTGCGGAGATTCTCGGATACAGGCCGCCGCCTGAAATCCTCATGATGTATGATAATGAAATTATTTGTGCCATTGAAGAAAGGGCCAGTGGTGAGAAAGTTTATGGGCCGATAGTGATGTATAACAAGCGCAAAAACATTATCAGGCTCATTGGCGATCAGATTAAAGACACGGACCGCAGCCGGCTGGAATATGTTCACCAGGTTGCAAAGGGGAAAGAAAAAGCGTCAATAGAAGGGAACGGTGTGTTCTCTTTTCTTAAGGAAGAAGTCCTGAAAGAGTTGTGAGGGTATTTTTGTTAAAAAATTTTAATCCAGCAAGGGGGCAAAATGAAGAAAATTCTAATGGTCGCAATATTGATTCTGTTTACTGTAACGGTTGCTTCTGCAAAAGACATCGGTATTTCGGATGATCAGGTTACACAGGGTGAATTCAAGGATTTTGTAAAAGAATTGGGAATGGCGCTGGCATTTAATCCAATGGCACCGGCTGAACCCCTTGGTATATTGGGATTTGATGTGGCGGCGGAGATTATGACAAGTGATATCAGCGATAATGAAGAGTTCTGGAAAAAACTGGTCATTGACGGCAGCCCATATTCATATATGCCGGTAACGCGGTTGCACGCGCTGATAGGCCTGCCGTTGAATTTTGATATTGGCGCCATGTACGGCGCTGTCCCTGATTCTAATATCAAACAGTGGGGTGTCGAATTAAAATATGCCATTCTGGATGGAACGGCGGCCACCCCGGCGCTAAGTGTCCGCGGGAGCTACAGCCAAATGAACGGTGTTGATGATATCGATATGAATACACTGGGCCTGGATGTGCTGATCAGCAAGGGATTTCTTATGTTTACACCGTATGGCGGTGTTTCGGCGATACGGGTTGATGGGAGCGAGAGTTCCGGTTATGTAAATCTTGATGATGTTGATGAAACCAGCCTGAGAGGGACTATTGGATTACAGGTTTGTCCGTTTCCGCTTTTTAACATCAATGGGGAAGTATCTTTTGGTGAAATTATGCAATACGGATTGAAAATCGGAGTCAGGTTCTGATTTTTCAAAGGGCTCTTTTTATGGTCTGTCTGCTATTTAGGACCTGGGATATTATAGGTGGTGCAGGACCCACTGGAACATGTCCTTGTGTTGGCACTTGCACTCGTATTCTCACCTGAAGGACCGTTGCCGGTCATGGCGAAATTGGTTGAACTCATGATCCGTTCAAATTCTTCTGACTGGCATTTCGGGCATTTAAGCTCATGCTTTTCATCATTACCCATAACCAGGATTTCAAAGAATTCTTCACATTTTAAACATTTAAACTCAAAAATCGGCATATATTATCTCCTTAAAATATTCACAGGAGGGGTTGTAAACAGATAGTCTGATATCGTATTGATAAATAACAGTTAAACGGAAGCGGTCAAGTCCTTTTACAAATAATTTTCAGGACTCGTTGCCGTTAACATCATCAATTTTTTGCTTTTCCTTATCAGCGTCTGATGTGGCTTTTTTGAAATTTTTTATGCCTTTGCCAATACCAGATCCAATTTCCGGAAGTTTGCCCGCACCGAAAATGATAAGAATGATAATCAGTATTATTATCAGTTCCGGCATTCCAATTCCAAACATACAATTCTCCTGTTTTAATCGGGGTCAGACTGTTTGAACTCCTGCATAAGCTGACGAAATTCTTTCGATTTTTTATAACTGTCCACAGCACCGCGGTAATCAATCCATTTCTGCCAGGTTGTTAACCAGGCATCATTATGCCAGTAGCAGTCCTGATCACCTTCCCCTTTTAGTGTGTCTATAAAATCCTTATAATCAGTTAAACAATTTTTGCAAAATCTGTATGGCACGACCTGGTTCAGAATCATGTGTTTTTCATCATGACACTTTTTATCAATTGGCAGCCTGCATTTTTCGCATTTTGATGCACAGTGGGTGCAGTGCATCACTTGTTGGACTGACAAAAGCTTTTGTTTCTTTAATAGCGCTGCTTTTTTCTCAGACGTCAGCTTTTGTTTTTTATACAGTGAAATTATATCAGCCATGTTGCTCCTTTGCCAATATAGTTGCTGATAATAGCCAAATTAATAACCGGGTAGAAATATAACACCCCGGTATACCCCTGTCAATCTTTTACAGATTGACGGAAAGGTAAAATATCCCTTGTCAAGTTTTATCAAATCGATTATTTATGTGGACACAGGAAGGATAAACGGACTCATTCGGCCTGGAGACGATCTGTAAGTCAGATGTGTGGTATGAAAACGTCCATTAACGTAAGGATTAAGAATCATGGGGGAAAAATTTCAGGCAAATTGTCTTCCGGTATTGATCGGAAGCCTTCCAATGGATGATCATACAAAAGCATTAAAACTGGTACTGGAGTATACGCCGGAAATTCCCCTGTGGGTACAGCTTCCCGCTTATAAGGAAGAAGGTATGATGGTCCAGTTCCTGCCGGGTATGCCGGGGCAGGTGATGAAAGAAAACAAAGTATTTGTAAATACTGATGGTGACGTGTTCGACGAGGAATTGCTGGAATTTTATGAAGATTACCTTGCCGTTACTGATGGCGGCGCAGATCTGTCAGAATCACGTTTTGTGATGACACCGGATACGGCTTTCGGGTTTTTTGAGTTTTTAAAACAAATTGACGCGCTCCCAGATGCTCCGGTTGCCGTAAAGGGCCAGATTACGGGGCCAATTACTCTTGGGACAGGCGTCAATGATGAAAAAGGGAAAGCCATATTCTATGATGAACGTATAAAAGACGCTGCTGTTAAAATTCTTGCAATGAAAGCCGGATGGCAGGCCAGGGAGCTTTCAAGATTCGGATGCCCCGTTATTATCTTTTTTGATGAACCTGCCCTTACCGGGTTTGGTTCCTCTGCGTTTATCAGCATCTCACGGGAGGATATTGCAGCCTGCTTTGATGAAGTCATCGAACCCGTCCATAAAGAAGGCGGGCTTGCCGGCATCCATGTTTGTGCCAATGCGGAATGGCCGCTGATTCTTGAATCAAGTGCCGATATCGTCAGCTTTGATGCATATTCATATTTTGACAAGTTCCTGCTTTATCCTGACGCGTTAAAGCACTTTTTTGAAGCGGGCAAAATTGTGGCATGGGGAATTGTGCCCACATTAAATGCCGAAGATGTTGAAAGAGAGACCACCGGGTCTCTGGTTTCGCTGTGGGAGGAGAGACTTGCCAGGGTGGAAGCGCTTGGCATTGAAAAATCAACGATTCTTGCCCAGTCGCTTATAACGCCCAGCTGCGGGACCGGCTCCTTAAGCCTTGACCATGCAACCAAAGTGCTTGAATTGACAAAAGAAGTTTCAGAACAGATACGGGTAAAAAATAAGTTATAAAAAAGATGAAATGAGGTTTTAAATGTTAGAGATCAAAAAAAGCAAAACGTTTTCAGGCGCATCAAAATATATATTAGATGATGAGCTTGCCCAGATTGTAAATATTTCAATGGCTCTTGAAATGCCGCTTCTGCTGAAAGGCGAGCCGGGAACAGGCAAGACCATGCTGGCGCATTCCATAGCACAGAGTCTGGACATGCCGCTTATTGTACTGAATGTTAAATCAAGCATGAAGCTTATTGAAGCGCTTTATCAGTACGATACGCTTACACGGTTGAATGACAGCCGTTTTGGCGATTCCCAAAGGGATGTGAGCAATATCGAAGAGTATATAAAAATGGGCAAAATTGGTAAGGCATTCACAGCAGACGAAAAGACGGTTCTTTTGATCGATGAAATTGACAAGGCAGATACCGATTTTCAGGATGATATGCTTGATGTGCTGGATCAGATGGAATTTGATATTATTGAAATTGACAAGACCATTGAGACCAGGCATCGTCCGGTAATAATAATTACATCAAATGCAAAGAAAGACCTGTCAGATCCTTTCCTGGGGCGTTGCAACTTTCATCATATTGCGTTTCCCGATCCAAAGATGATGAGAAAGATTGTGAAGGTTCACTTCCCGGACATCGATTCTACACTGACTGATAATGCAGTTGATGTATTTTACAGGCTCCGGGAAATTAACAATATTGAGAAAAGACCGGCCACCAGGGAACTGATAAACTGGATGCGGGCTCTTTCTGTTGATCCGGATTTTAAGCCCAAAAAACTGATAAAAGGGGAAATCCCTTTTCTGGGTATATTGTTTAAAAAGAGCAACGACTATCATATGGCCACGAATTATGTTGACCGGCGTCGCCGGTTTTAAGTTTATTCCTCTGCCCGCTTGATTTTTTTTGTCAATTATAATCAACCTGGCAGAATCAATATGTGATTATGTTTATAGATTTTTTTTATACATTAAAAGAGGCCGGGATACCTGTGAGTCCCACCGCTTTTTTAACTCTCCACAGGGCCTTGAGTAAGGGGCTTATAAATTCTCTGGATGATTTTTATACATCCTCCCGTGCTATTCTTGTAACAGGAGAGCGTTACTTTGATCTTTATGATCAGGTCTTTGCCCACCATTTTCACGGGGCGGAATTACCGGATTTTGACGGAATTGAGCTTGACGAAATGGCAAAGGCCATGCTTGACGAGTGGCTGAAAAATCCTGCCGAGCTTGCAAGGGCACTGGGAATAGATGAATCAGAAATAAACAGCCTTTCCCCTGAAGAGCTGATTGAGTATTTTAAGGAAAGGCTCAAAGAGCAGACAGAACGCCATGACGGAGGGAATAAGTGGATCGGAACCGGCGGAACTTCTCCTGTGGGGCACTCCGGTCATCATCCGGGCGGGATGCGTGTGGGCGGAGTTTCCAGAAACAAGTCGGCGGTTAAAGTGGCAATGGAAAGAAGGTATAAAGACTATTCCTGCACAGGGCCGCTGACTCAGGCAACAATCGGAGAAGCATTAAAGCGGCTTCGGAACCTGGTGCCTTCAGGACCAAAAGATCAGATAAATATTGATGAAAGCATCTACCAGACGATTAAGAACGGTGGTGAGATTGAAATCGTTTTTGACAGGTGCTTAAAAGATCGCCTCAAGGTGATACTTGCCATTGATAACGGCGGTTGGTCTATGGATCCTTATGTGACGGTTATTCAGACACTTTTTGATTATGCCGGGGCGCAGTTTAAGGATTTGAAAACGTATTTTTTCCACAACACAATTTATGATACCATATGGGAAGATCCTGCCCGGTATAAAAAACCGCTGCAGGTGGATGAGCTGGTTCGCAGGGACGCTGACACACGCCTGATATTAGTGGGGGATGCCAGTATGGCCCCTTATGAACTCATGGCAAATGACGGCTCCCTTTTTGTAGAACACAGAAGCGGCAAACCCAGTATTGAGCGGTTGAGTTTTTTAGCAGAAACATTTCCGCATAATGCATGGCTCAACCCGATTCCGGCGCATACGTGGGATTATACCCGGTCAATAGCCGCCATCCGGCAGATATTCCCCATGTTTGAGCTTTCACTGGACGGTCTTGAAAAGGCTGTCATGCATTTGATGGCAAAATAAAAAAATCAATATATGGTATTTTGGCAGCTACTGGCTTTTCAGTTCGGCGCGTTCTTTTTTTGCGATAATTTTTAAAAGTTTAATGATTTCGGAATTCTGCTTAATAGTTTCAGCATATTTTTGCAGCATTTCATCATATTTGTTCATGATTTCCTGGTTCTGCCTGTATATAAGACTTAATGCCTTTGTTGTATAAACTGCTCCCAGTGCTGCCTGATCCAGCTGGTAGTCCGTATTTACAGAACTGTTGGGGGAAGGCTTTTTAATGGAATCATACTCCTCGCCAAAATGCTGAATAAGTTCATCCATGGAATCACAAAAAGCAGATTCACACAAAATCAGGGGGGAAAGTAAAAAGACAGAAAAGATAAAAATCTGTTTAATCATTTTTTTCTCCTGTATTAAAAATGGCTGATATGTCAGTTATACCACAATGCCATAACTTAACAAAGTGGGGGCATTACTGCACAGGGTAACCGCATTTATAATTATTCTGATAAGACCTTAAGCAGGTAATCATTTGTCAATAAAATGGATTATGTTAAATATGTAGGATCAGACCCATGTGTCTGACCGGGTGGTTCTGCGTTGGCGTTTGTTTATACGTAATAATTTTCTCATCAGGATAACCACCCTGGCGAACACACGGGTTTCGCCCCTACTGCATTTTTTGACCATGAAGTTTTTGGGGCTTGGGGACATAAATAAATTTCCAGTCCGCATATGTTTTGGCCTTTTCAAAATCCTTATATTCAGAAGGAAAATTGCTTACTTTAACGGGTTCTTTTCTGCTTTTGCTGTAAACTCCTTTG
>JAUXDD010000249.1 GCA_030618465.1 Desulfobacteraceae bacterium | reverse complement strand
AACAGTAATAATTCCAAGTCTTTTGACAATGGAAGGTATTACATACCCGATTCAAAGTCATTGTCAAGATAAATATAACCTGATCAGGCGTCTGTCCAGCATCAGGAAGCTTTTTGATTGTGAAATGTATGCTGTCTGATCTTTAATCGCATTTTTCCAACAGACACAATAAACGGCAACCCTGTCAAACTGGTTTCCAGAAAAATGAACATTTATAATTACAAAACAGTCTAAATGAAAATGAAATACCTACCTTATCCATGTTTTTTGTCAAGATATTTTTCATTGAATCTGGTACGGGTAACTGTATGTACAAATCCACGAGTTAACAAGATTTCCCTTGTCGAAAATCTGTAAATTCGATACATTTAACAATATAAATTTAATATTTAAATTTTAAAAAGTCTGCCCAATGTCAGATATTATACTTTATAATGCACATATTCTTTCCATTGACCCGAATATCAGCAATGCACAACTGGTTGCCGTTAAAAATGGGAAGATCATTGCGATCACATCCAATGATGCCCTGAATGATCTGAAAAGAAAATATACTGAAATAATTGACTGCAAAGGAAAAACCTTGCTCCCGGGTTTCATTGACCCCCACTGCCATTTATATGCATTTGCGGAAAAACTGGTTTCACTTGATCTGTCACCGCAAAACAATATCCATTCGATTTCAGATATAAAAGCAAAAATTAAGGAATCAGCGTCAAAATGTCCTTCAGGAACATGGATAAGGGGCAAGGGATATAATGAATTCTATCTTGCTGAAAACCGACATCCGACAAAAAACGATCTTGATGAAGCAGCACAGCATCATCCGGTCAAATTGACCCACCGCTCAGGCCATGCGCATGTTTTAAACAGCATGGCCATGGATCTTGCCGGTATTGCCATGCATACGCCCGAACCTCCGGGCGGTATAATTGAAAGAGATATTCATACGGGTGAACCAGACGGTCTTCTTTATGAAATGGGGGATTTTCTGTCAGATCACATTCCGCCGTTAGACAGCAGGGAACTTGACAGGGGAATTATTTCAGCAAACAGGGAATTGATATCTCAAGGTATTACAACAATTCAGGATGCATCGTATTCAAATACGATAGAACGGATGAATCAGATCTCTTCATGGTATCAATCAGGATTAATCAGGCCAGAGACCAATGTTATGCTTGGTGCAAAAAGTTTTGATGAATATATACGAAGTACCTCTGAAACCCGGCCTGTCATGAATCAGTTCAAACCCAACGGGATAAAAATAATAATTGACGAAACTTCAGGCACATTGCATCCGTGCCAATCTGAATTAAATGAAATGGTTCTGTCCATACACAGAGCCGGATTCCAGGCGGCAATCCACGCCATTGAAGAAACAGCTGTTGAATCAGCCAGTATTGCCATTGCCCACGCTCTTCAAAAATTACCGAAAAAAAATCACAGGCACCGTATCGAGCACTGCTCTGTATGCCCTGCTCCTCTGGCAAATCGTCTGTCGATGCTTGGAATTATAGTGGTGACCCAGCCTCTTTTTATTTATTATAATGGTGACAGATATTTGAAAACAGTGCCGGAAAATCAGCGTAACCACCTGTATCCCATAGCACGTTTAATAAAAAGTGGTGTATCTGTTGCGGCAAGTTCTGACACACCGATTGTTCCCGGAAATCCAATCACCGGAATTTATTCGGCGATTACCAGGAAAACAGATACAGGAAATGTTGTATTGCCGGAAGAAAAGATTTCAACAGATCAAGCCCTTCGTATGCATACCATCCATGCAGCGCATGCCATATTTGAAGAAAAGTCTAAAGGTTCAATAACACCCGGCAAACAGGCGGATATGGTGCTGCTGAATGCTGACATAGCCAGTCTTTCGGAAGAAGAGATTAAAGATTGTAAAGTGGAAATGACAATTATCAACGGAGAAGTTGTATGGAAATATTCTGTATCTTATTAACATTAAAAACATTCAAACCGGTCAGATTCTTTTTGGCTACCTGAACCATTGAAAATGCAATATCCTTTCCTTCAACATACAGATATTTTCTCAGAAATGGTGTAAAGATGGTCATCTTCTTAAAAAATACAGCTATTGCCTCCTCATCCGGACGGGGAATTTTCCTGTTTCCGACTATCAGGGAAGGCCGGAAAAAATGAAGCGCATTTAACGATTCTTTTTTTAATTCAACTTCAAGCTTCCCTTTATACCTGAATAAAGCTATGGGGGACCGCGGACCACACATCATGGCCGTGACAATGAGAAACTGATTCACCCCCATGGCGGAAGATATTTTCCCGGCTTTTAAAGGATACGTAAATTCCACCTGCTTAAATTCATATGCGGAAGCAGCCCCCTTAATCCCGAGGCAGCAGAACACATCATTTACATTGAAAAGATCCTGGTATGATGAAAGCTGTTCAAAGTCTATTACATGCTGCTTTAACTTTGGATGTTCCATTGGAAGCGGTTTCCGGACAAGTACGGTAATGTCATCGTATAAAGAATCATTCAGAAGGAATTGAAGGCAATGGCCGCCAACCAGACCACTGGCACCTAAAATCAATGCTTTACGTAATCCATCTTTTGTTTGTTTCATAACGGTAACTGGATCATTCCATTTTTTTTAAAACTTCACTGTAGCGGTACCCACCGCGCTTATTCTTATGTCCTCTTCCACATAGCTTTCTGCAGCGTCGCCATAAACAGCAACATCGAAAATAAATCGCTTGAATTCAATGCCTAACCCGACAGCCCCGCCCATTTTGGGTGATGGCATGTCATCTTTCAAATTACCCAGATCTGAGGTTTTGGCCACTATTGGAATCATTACCCCAAGTCTCGCTTTAATATTCCGGATAACGTCCATTTCCAGGCCGGACCGAAGGACCCAGAATTGTGCTTTTTTCTTTTCAAGACCCCCGTATTTCCCGAAAATCACTTCATTATCAACTGACCATAAAAATTTTCCAGTATTAAATGATATACCCATCGTCACATATTTTGGCAAGCCAAACGCATCATTCTTTTTTTCCGAATTCAGGCCGTAAATATTTTTCATCATGAATCCGGCATGTATCTTTTCGGAAAAATCATAAAACAGGCCTGCATCAAACGTTTTATATTTTACACCGATTAATTCTTTTTCAATTTCCGAACCACCTGTCCGGCATAATGATGTTTTTCAATCAATAAATATATAATTTAATCCGGCTGACCATTTGCTGTTCTCAGAAAACCTGAAAGCCAGGGATATCCTGTTGTCAATGGTTTTTGAATTTACAGATCCCTGGAAATCCTTTTCAACATCTATCATGGCCAGACCAAGGATATGAGACGGATTCCCTTCCCAGGTATTTTCCCCGCTGTCACCATTAAATCGTAACCTGTTAATGTGACTGAATCCTGTTGTCAAATGGATTTTATCCAGATTCCAGAAGGAGGGTTTATATACCACGCAGGCAGCACTGAATTCATCAGGCAGGTCAGCTGAAAAAAGAAGCTGACTTGTTTCCATATGAGTCAATCCAGCCGGATTCCAGAAAACAGCGGATGCATCATCTGCGATCGCAACAAATGCACCACCAAGTCCAATCGCCCGTGCACCGATCCCCATACCGAGATCAGAACCGTTCAGCTTTTTAAAATCCACCGTTGAATCGGATTCCGCCGGAACCGGAACCATGGCAATTAAAGGAATAATAAAGAATATAATTATGTTAAAAAACCCGTTTTTCTTTGGCATTCTCATAGGCTTCCTGGATTATAATTGATATGTGAATCGAATAATTCTAATAACAGATAAGCAAAAATGAGTCAAAAAACTTAATTTTTACTATTTTTTATATAACCCATGTATTTCCTTGACAATATTCTAACATACAGGTAATTTAAAAAAAATACCGTAATAAATATTAATTTCAAACTATTGGAGAATCTGCAATATGACACTCACAAAAGCTCAAATCATCGAATCAGTTCAGAATCAATTAGGATTCCCGAAAACCCAGTCAACAGATCTGATCGAAACGCTTCTGGAAATTATCAAAAGAGCACTTGAAGCAGAAGAAGATGTTCTGATTAGTGGATTTGGAAAATTTTGTATAAAAGACAAAGGACAGCGCAGAGGCAGGAACCCAGCCACAGGTAATGATCTTATGCTGGACAAAAGGAAAGTGGTAACATTTAAATGCTCGGGAAAATTAAGAGACAGGATTAACGATTAACCAGAAAGTTAATAGAAAGTCCTTGCCGTATATTTGGTGAT
>JAUXDD010000223.1 GCA_030618465.1 Desulfobacteraceae bacterium | reverse complement strand
CCGGTTTTTTCCCGAACCAGTTTCAATCCAAGCTCAAAATCGGTGACCAGCTTATTATAAACCATGTCAAAATCCGCTGAAGTGTTTATAAACTGATCAATTATAAAATCAACCGCGTCATCTTCAAGAACAATATTTATATCCTGCTGATTGAAAAAAACCAGCTCAATCTTTTTCACCTCATCAAAATAGGATTTAACCTTCTGAATGGTATTCCCGATATCGGTTATGTGCCGGCTGTAATATGCAGCCACGATCTCAACCCGTGACGAAGACAGGGTCAGGTTGTATTTTCTTTCAAGATTTTTCCGGTTTGCCTTTATATAGTCCTTTATTGATTCTTTTTCGTCCTGTTCAATTTGCTCAAAAACAGTATCCCATTTTGCCGTGTCAGAAGATGACAATAAGGATTCTAACGATGCTTCCTGATCTTTTATGACTGACAGTGTTGCCGGGAATCTTTTAATATCTGTTGACGGCAGTTTATTTTCAAACAACAGCAGGGCTTCTTCAACAGAACTCACAAGCCCCCTTGCCCCTGTATTTTCATCAAAAGCACGTTCGGCCAGAATCTTAAGCACCTTGTCATCAAATTTAATATTTATGCCATATGCTGCAAAATCAAGCCTTTTGCCAAGCGTTATCGGGTTGTTCGGATTTTTTAATATTTTGTAAAGATCATCTTCAGTAAGTCGTTCAAATACAGACCTTACCGGAAGCCGCCCGACAAATTCCGACTCAAAACCAAATTCAGTAAGATCTTCAGACTTCACATTTTTCAATATATCATATTTCTCCTGGTCGCTTATGATCTGAGACCCAAAACCAATAGCCTGGCGCGTGATCCGCTTTTTTATTATGTCTGTCAGGTCACTGAAAGCCCCGCTCATTATAAACAGGATGTTCTTTGTATTGACTGTGCGTTTTTCACGTTTTCCGGTTTTACGATACCGTTCAAGTTCCTGCATCATTGAAATGGGATCATGAGGCACTTTTAAATCGATATCGGTCTCTTCCATTGGTGTTAAAAGCGCTCGCTGCACCCCGGTCCTGGACACATCCGCACCTATGAGATTCGGTGTGGATGCAATTTTATCAATTTCATCGATATAGATGATACCATACTGGGCCAGCTCAATATCATCATCTGCCTCCCTGACAAGATCCCTGACAAGATCCTCAATATCGCCGCCCACATAACCGGTTTCACTGAATTTTGTGGCATCGCCCTTCACAAAAGGGACACCGATCTTTTTTGCAATCAGTTTAACCATATAGGTCTTGCCCACACCTGTGGGGCCGATCATCAGAATGTTGTTTTTTATACCGCCGACTATATCGCAGATATCATCAGGAAAGGCTTCAAGGTGTTGAATTCGATTAAAATGAGTACATATTTTTGTCGCCAGAACCATTTTTGAATGGTCCTGTTTGATAATATACTGATCAAGATAGGAAACCAGATCTTCGGGCTTTAAATCAAAATTGATCTTTTTCTTTTTTTTGGGAGATCTTTCAGTTTTATCTGAATCGGCTTCATGGGGAAAAACAATGGGGGATACAACTTTCACATTATTGCCAAACTTTTTACTCAGAAAATCACCGATCTCTTTTTCAAGTTCTTTTGGGCCTGGTATTTTTTCATTTTTTTCGTTCATGGCTTTAAACTATAATCACTTTCTGTGGAAAAGCAAGAAAGTCAGTGCTGCTGCAGCAATTCCCGGTGAGAATAAAAATTTTCTCAAATGGATACTCAGTAACTGGATACCTGCTTTCGCAGGTATGACGAGGTGCTTCCGTCTTTACTCCGTTATATTGTATGTTTTTATTTTACTCAATAATGACGGATGGCTTATCTCAAGAAGTTTTGATGCTTTGGTACGATTCCCGCCTGTTTCAATTAACGCTTTTTTAATCAGCCTTTTTTCCAGGATTTTCTGTGCGATTTTCAAGGAATAACCTTCAAAAATATCACCCATAGTATCAACATCTGATATTATTCCCAGGTCTGACGGCAGATTTTCCGGTAAAATGGTAGTCTCTTCAGAAAGCACCATGGATCTCTCTATCGCATTTTCAAGTTCACGGACATTCCCCGGCCATCTGTGCTTCAGCAAAAGAGCCATGGCTGAAGGAGCTATCCCCTCAATATCCTTGTCCATTTTTTTGTTAAACTTGTCAATAAAAAGCTGGCATAACAAGGGGACATCTTCGGTACGGTCTCTTAGCGCAGGCAAATTTATTATTAAAACATTCAGCCTGTAAAACAGGTCCTCACGGAACGTACCTTTTTCCACTTCTTCTTTTAAGTTTTTCGCGGTCGCGGCAATTATTCGGACATCTATTTTTTTTGTTTTTGAACCCCCTATGGGCCGTATTTCATCCTCCTGAAGAACCCGGAGAAGTTTGACCTGCAAGGGTAACGGCAGTTCACCAATCTCATCAAGAAACAATGTCCCTCCGTCAGCTTCCTCAAAAAGCCCTTTCTTGTCTCTGTCCGCACCCGTGAATGCCCCTTTCTTATATCCAAACAACTCACTTTCCAGAAGGTTCTCCGGAATACCGCCGCAATTCACAGGGATAAGAGGCATCCTGCTTCTTTCCCCGCTGAAATGTATCCCACGCGCAATCAGCTCTTTACCTGTGCCACTTTCTCCGTTGATTAAAACAGTCGTACTATAATTTGCAGCTTTTGTGGAAAGCTCAAATACGGACTTCATGGTCTCACTTTTTGCCACCATATTTCCAAAATTATACCCCTCTTCAATTTTTCGAATCTGTTCTTTAAGTAAGAGGTTCTCCTTTTTCAGGCGTTCCCTTTCTTCTGCCTTTTTTATAGTGAGAAGCACCTCATCAGATTTAAAGGGTTTGGAAATAAAATCATACGCGCCGAGTTTCATGGCTTCAACAGCAACATCAATTGTACCGTAAGCGGACATCATAACGACGGTGGTCTCTCCGATCCTGTCACGAGCAGTTTTTAAAAAATCCATTCCATCGCAATTTGGCATTTTGATATCACAGAGTATGACATCATACTGATTCCTGTTCAATATTTCCAATGCTGCTCTTCCGTCAGAAGCCGTGTCAACATGATACCCGTTTTTTTTGAGTAGTGTTGTCAGCATGTGACGCATATTTTCTTCATCATCAATTACCAGAAGATGCTTTTTTGAGGTCACAGCACTATTTGTGTTTTTTTTGCCCATTGATATTTCCATATAAAATCAAGTGAACTGAATCAGTGGAATAAAATCTGCGAATTAATAATTGATAAAGAAGTATAGAAAAGAATCAATCTGTGATGAATTAATATAAATACAGTTCCACAGTGTTTTTAACAATACACTAATTTTTAACAACTTGCAAAACTTTGATGACTTTTGACTTAAGAATTAACCACCGGCAGACAAATAATTATTGCCGTTCCTTCTTCACGTGAACTTTTCGCCTTTATTGTTCCCCCCAGCCCTTCAATAATCATAAAACAAACGGAAAGTCCCAAACCGGTCCCCGTTCCGGGTTCTTTAGTTGTATAAAAGGGATCAAAAATGGTATCCAGGTTCTCACAGGGAATGCCCGGCCCATTATCAATAACCATTACCTGTATGACCCGCCTTTCACATCCATTATGAGAATCATGAATATTAACATTTTCACTTTTAATTATTAATTTCCCATCCTTGTTATCATCACTGGAAGCAATGGCATCTGCTGCATTTAACATCAAATTCAATACGATCTGTCTCAGCTGGTTTGAATCTGCTTTGACAGTATCCATTTCTGCAAGAAGCTCATACCGGACATTCACACCAGTCATTACCGGCTGAACTTTCAGAATATCTGTAATTTCCAGAATTATATCATGTAAGGATACATTTTCGATTACACCGGTTGAAGGCCTTGAAAAATCAAGCAACTGTCGAATAATGGTATTTATTCTACTTATTTCATTTTCCGATCGAAGGATATATTCATTTCTTTCATCATCAGAAATTGAATGTGATTTAAGAAGCCCGAGATAACCAAGAACAATGCCTATTGGATTGCCTATTTCATGTGCAATTCCGGCAGATAGTCTGCCGACAGAGGCTAATTTTTCAGCCCTTATTGTTTCATTTTGAGCTTTTTCCAGGGATTGCAGGGATGCCTGGAGAGATTCTTTATCGTTTGAAATTCGTTTCAGCATACGGCTTAAAGACATGGACAGCAAGCCAAATTCATTTTTTTCTTTATCATACAAAAACCCAAAACCATCCTCATCACTATAGTCCTCGGCCCGTTTCACCAGTTTACCGATTGGTTTTATGGCAATTTTATATATCCGGTAAAATCCAAACAAAGAAAAAATAATTGTGTTAATAAAAATGTAAATTAAAATATATCGCTGAGATTTTCTCTGTAATGTGTAATACCTGTCAAGATCCGATACCATACTCACGGATGCTATTATTCTATTTTCAAAATACAACGGTACGGATAGTATTAAATACTGTCTCTGTTTCAAAAAAACGCCCCATGTTGCTCCGCTTAATCGGTTTAATGATTTCCCTGATGAAATCGCTTTTCCTGCAAGTAAATCAATTTCCTTCCGCCCTCTACTTTCCTTACCCAGTCTGATTATTTGTTTTCCTTTTAAATCAGTTACCTGTAGATACGTAAATCCTGATTCTTCTACAACCTCTTTTATAAAACGGGTATGACTGGAATCCGGTTGTATTTTTTCTGCTTCCGATAAAAATTCTAATTTATTTTCGATCATTAATGACACCAGATTTCCTTTCGAAACCTCAGAACGGATATAATCCTGTTGGCCAATAAAAATCATTATAAGATCGGTCAGAATCATTGCCAGTATTAAAACAATTGCAATATTTACAGTTACTTTAATTTTTAAACTGTGAGTGCCCACATTAAATCCAATATTAAGTATCTGGGAATATTAAAAATCAGAAATGAAGAATATAGAACTATTATAACTGATTATATTAATTTGTAAAAGTTTTTTTCTCTTTGTCATCAGAAAGTAAAATCAATTTAAAGGCATGGTCTGAGGGGAGTCCATCCTTTGAGACCTTCGGCGAACTTGAGGATCGGCCATCAATTATGAAAATCTAATGTGAAGATGGCCAAAAAAAAAGCCCTGATCGCAGTAGCGATCAGGGCTTCATATAAAATAATTTCGGCAGCGTCCTACTCTCCCACCCAGCTTCCCGAGCAGTACCATCGGCGCTGAGGAGCTTAACT
>JAUXDD010000198.1 GCA_030618465.1 Desulfobacteraceae bacterium | reverse complement strand
TAACCCACAGCCAGATGATCGGTTATCCATGTAATCCGGTAGGCGGAATCAGCTGTGTTGGTTTTTAATAAGGGCTCTGTTAACCTTGATTGGATATTTAAGGATTTGAATAATTTTTTAAAAAAGCTATTTTCGGGATCAATCTTCATTTCAATTCTCTATGTTTATTAATCACTCTTCCACTGAAGCAAAATGGTATCGGCCGTTAAAAAATTCTTCGATATATCTTGAAACCATATCGCTGTCTTTGAGATACATGTCCATTAATCTTGTTGTGCCCAGAAGACGTCCTGTCATGTCCAGTTTTTGCAAAATAATTTTTTTTTGGTCGCCTTTGAGTTCGGCGTCTACCAGGTCACTTTTCATGGAAACTTTAAATCCCAGGCGGTCAAGAATTCCTTTCAGGAAATCAGCCCGTAACATCCGTTTGGTCATATCACCGCCGCCCCCTGAAAACCGGAACTGAATATAATTATTTTCAGTCTGGTCGCCGCAGATGACATCAAGGATGACAAAATGATAGCCGAACTTAAGGTTCAGATTCAGATAATCGTGAGATATGACCGCGTAACTGGCCAGCATGGCCGATTCCGCATTGATGATCCCGCCATTCAGTACAATTTTATCATATTCTGCCCAGTTAAAGTGTGTAAATTCCGACCAGTGGATGCCTGGATGCTGCAACCCTCTTAATACGGCCTTCATAGGGACGCTCATCAGGTCCGCAATTTCAACGGTTTTTTTATTGTCCGGGTTTTTTCGCAGCCCTCCACCGACATCCAGTACATAAAAAAGCATGGGAATTTCTGAAATTAACTTTTTCGAGTCGCCAATTTTTCTCAGCCGTTTTTTACCCAGAAAAAACATTTCCCGCATCGCCATTTCGTGTGCAAACCTGACAATATCGTGAAGCGATCGGACTCCATGGGATACAAAAGACGAATCCTGCGGATCAATGAGTCTCAAAGGCGAAATGAAACTCATAATATATTTCAGCTTATTCATGAACGGACTGGTTGACATCAGGTCTTTTCTGGCGCATGGACTTTCCACCATGGCCGGAATAATTCCATCATAAACCGTTCTGCCGTCTGCATATACGGTAACCACTTTGCCATGGCCCAGTAATTCTGTGGCATTACCGGTATTTACCAGCGTTGGAACGCCAAATTCACGGGCAACTGATGAAAAATGACCGGCCTTACTCCCGATGTCGGTAATCACCGCATTGAGTTTGTCGATGATTTTGACGTAGTTTGGTGACGCGTTTCTGACCACAAGTACGGCGCCTTGCGGGATTTTTTCAAGGTCCGATTCACGTTCGGCTTTGAAAACTTTTCCGGACCCGATTCCGGAGCAAGCCATTTCGCCGCAGGAGATCAGAACGGGATTGGTCACATCTTCAAAGTGGCACTCCATGGTTTTTCCGTGATCTTCTTCTTTTTTGAGCGGCCTGGATTGAAGAAGATAAAAGCACCCCAGCTGATCCCTGCACCATTCAATATCCTGTGCTTCCTTAAAAAAATTTTCGAGTCTGATACCCCAATCGGCCAGCTTCAGGGCGTTTTGATCTTCAAGCGAAGGCCGGTCCTGTCTGTCTTCACGGACAGAAACGATCTTTGTTCCACTGTCTTTGGAAAAGACCATCTGTGTTTGCTGAATCCCGGTTTTTTTTTTGATAATTAGAGGCGATTGTTTTTTTTGTAAACTGATGGTGATGGTGTCAGAGGACTGTTCCCCGCCGACCAGGGATTCTCCCAGTCCCCAGATAGAGTGAATTTGCATGCGGCTTGAATTCGTATTCTCAATGTCCATCGTGCAGATGATCCCGCTTGCCTCGGCATCGACCATTTCAATGACCAGAACGGCCATCGGCGTTTCAACATCCGAAAGCCCGTAGCTGATTCTGTAAAACAGGGCGCCGGCGGAATATTTACTGGCAAGGACTGTTTTGTAGGCATTCAGGATTTCATTTTTGGTTACATTTAAAACAGTCCGGTATTGGCCGGCAAATGATGACTGGGAATCCTCGGCTACCGCGCTGCTGCGCAGCGCCAGTCGGATGTTTCGTCCTTTGTCCCATTCAATGGAACTGAATGTCTGAAAAACAGATTCTTCAATATCCGGGGGGATCGTGGCGCACATGATTTTTTCTGTCAATACATTGGCGGACTTGTCCAGAGAAGTGGTGGAATGAATTTTAATATTGACCAGTATGTCATCAATGAATTTTCTGAGGTTGTTAAATTCAATAAAGTAATAAAATGCATTGGTCGTGATGACAAATCCCTTGGGGATAGGAAGCTGGAGTCTTTGAGAGGCCATGGCAAGGTTCAGTGCCTTGTTTCCGGACAATACCGCATTATCGAATGGAATTTCGCTTAAGGGGAGAGAAAATGGGGGAGAAAATTTGAACTCCGGCGGGGCCAGCATAAATTTTATATAGAAGTTAAATTTTTTAAAATAGTCTTTTAAATCAAGGTAACGGGAGGGGCTCATTCTCCCCAGATCTTCTATGATGCCGCCAACACATTCCGAGAACGCATCATATTTGTTTTCAATGACTTTAAAGTCGACTTTGGTATTGTGATGATATATTTCTTCTAATTCCGCCATTAATTCATGGGCCTTTTTGTCCGCAATTAACAGGGACTTAAACGCCTGATATTTTTCCCTGAGAACGGTTCCCGGTGAAAATACATGGTAGGTCCAGTGTTTAAAAAGGTTGGTTAAAAACATGACAGAATTTCCCTGACATTTCCTTGTCCGAATTAAGCGTTTAATACATTTTCCACTTTTTCTTCCAGTTCGTCCTTGTCAATGGGTTTGACACAGTACTCACTGGCACCCAGACTTAAAGATTCCCGGGCAGTTTCGAGTGTGGGATAGCCGGTCAGCATAATGGCCCGTAAGGTTGGTGTTATTTTTTTCATTTCTTCCAGTACTTCGACCCCGCTCATTTTCTTTAGTTTAATATCTAAAATCGCAAGGTCGATTGTATTGGACAGTAAATATTCAAGGGCATTTTCTTCATCCGTAAAAGTAAATACCTGGTGTCCTTTTTTTTGCAGAATCCTTTTAATCAGTATTGCCGCATCTAACACATCATCTAACACTAATATTTTTGCCATCTCCTGACTCCTCTTTTCACCATTGACTATTTCCCGTTTCAGATTTTATGCAAACAACCAATTCCCATTAATGGTGCACTGCCGGAAATCGAATGATAAAAACAGTGCTTTGAACCTTGTCAAAGACATTGCTTGTGATGGATGGCGGACTTTCAACTTTAATCCGTCCCCCATGATCATCAATAATGCCGAAAGTGACCGACAAGCCCAGTCCGGTACCTTTGCCGACCGGCTTGGTGGTATAAAACGGATCGAATAGCCTGTCTATTTCACCAGGCGCGATTCCTGAACCGGTATCCCCGACATAAATTATCACCTCATTATTTTTTTTATCATAATCGGTTTTTATATGAATGGTTCCGGCCGTTCCGATGGCATCGTGGGCATTTCCGAGCAGGTTGATAAAAACCTGCTTAAACTTGTCTTTGTCCCCTTTTACGGAAGGTAAATCAGATCCGTAATATCTGATAATGGTAATCCGATCCAGTTTAAATGTATGCTCCACCACCGGGATGGTTTCCTCAATCAACTGATTTATGTCCAGCAAGGCAATAACGCTTTCAGTGTGTCTGGAAAATCTTAAAAGGTCGGAAACAATTTTGCGGCATATCTTGGTTTGTTTTTCAATCATGGTTAAATCTTGATAAACCTGACCATCCGCTGTCGCATCTTCCAGCAAAAGCTGGGCATATCCTAAAATAATACCAAGGGGGGTGTTGATTTCATGGGCGATGCCTGCAGTTAACTGGCCCACGGCTTCCATTTTCTGGGACTGGGAAAGAAGTTCCTGGACCTGCTTAAGCTCGGTAATGTCACGCCCGCTGCACAATATGCCCCCCACTTTGCCGTCTGCTTCCAAAACCGGGATTTTTACAACATGGAGCCATTTGGTTTCTTTAGGTCCCACTAACTTGCTTTCTTTTATCAGAGGCTTACTCATTTTAAAAATTTCAAGGTCTTCCTGTTGATAGGTTTCTGCCTGTTTTTGGGTAAACAAATCAAAATTCGTCTTTCCGATGATTTTGTCTTCGCTTTTTCCGATGATTTTGCAGAATGCCTTGTTTACCGACTTGTATACGAATTGACTGTCCTGGAGGGATACGAAATCGGGTATGACATCTAAGATGGTTTGCAGGAGTTCCCGTTGGTTTTTTAATATTTTTTCTGCATTTTGTTGCTCCAAAATATGGGCTTTTAATGACTGGGTCATGGTATCAAAGCTTTCAGCAAAACTCTGGATTTCATCACCCGCACATTTTCGATAAACCAAACATTTTTGACAACTCGTGATCTTTTTTGCATATTCTCCCTCGACACAGGTCGGGCAGAGGGTCCCGGCGGTATACCAGCACCGGTGGTGCAAGTTCTCGTATGCCGGGCATTCCTGTTTGTCACATTTCATGATGTCCCAGCAGTTTTTGTCCAACAGCGGTGCGGTGTGGATATCCAGATTTCCCCGTAATGCCTGTTCTGTTGATTCATGAAGAATTTTGATGCGCCGTGTAACGGTGCGGGCAAAAAATGCCCCTAAAAATCCGGCAATCAGAATGACAAATCCGGTGGACAAAAAAGCACTTAACACGATGCGGTTGATTGCTTTCCTGACTTTGGTGCGAAGCAGTCCCAGCCGAATGGTCCCGATCCGGTCATTACCGATAAAAATCGGAACCGCATAATCATAAATAAGCTGATCACCGGTATCCAAAAGCCGTATGGAAAATTTCTGTCGGTCTGAGACGCTGTTTACGGTTTTCAGGTCTATTGGGAAACCGCCTTTAAACGTGTGAACAAGCGGGTTTTTATCTGCGTTCAGCACAAAGGTATAGAAAATGTCATCGCTTAATTGAACGGTTTGATCAATAAACGTCTTCATTCTTAAAAAATCCATGGCCAGCATTGGTTCGACCATAAGGGCTGCAAGATTAACCCCAATGGAAATACCACGATTACGGTTTTCCTCCAAAAGAGATTCCGACATGATCCGGCTGACCAGAAATAAAGTCATAAAGCCCAGGAGCAGGAGAAGGGAAAACATTCCTAAATAAATTTTACTGCGAAATCCTAATTTCATTATTCTTCCAGGCTGATTCCCACTGTGGCGGCCAGTTCTTTTATCGGAACAAAATCATGGTCATCTGACGATATCATTCTGGTAAAATGAGCGGCTTCCAGTATGTTTTTGTGTTCTTTTTGATTATAATCGAGTTTTAACATTGCGGTTTTTATTTTTTTAACAATTTTGGGATCCAGTCCGGCCCTGGCTGCATACACCCAGCCAGGGTAGAATGGAGTTTTCGCGATAACGCTGATTTCACTGGTGTCAATTTTATCTGCAACCACATTCAGTGTCCCTTCCCGGATGGTACCGATATCGTATTTTCCGGCATGGACCGCCAGGACAACACCTTCCTGTTTTCCACCAGGCCCGGGTGCAAAGCTAATTTCACTGAAATCCGTTTTCTTAATGCCATGGGCCGCAAAATAACCTAACTCGTAAAGATAACCTCCGGCTGATGTGGAATCAACCGCAATCCAGCTCTTTCCCCGGCAATCGGATATGGTTTTGATATGATGATTATCCGCCCGGCAAATGATCTGTCCGCGGAAACTTTCCCGGTTATAAATTTCAACAATGCGTGCAAAGGCCCGGGCGCCATAACGATGAGCAATTTTAACATAAATAAAGGGGTTGGAATAAGAGATGTCTATATTGTCCTGGCTGACCATTTTCATGTGCTGTTCAAAGGTGCCTGGAAAAATTTGTTTTATATTAAGTCCTGTTTCCTTGCGCAGAAATTC
>JAUXDD010000131.1 GCA_030618465.1 Desulfobacteraceae bacterium | reverse complement strand
AGAATTTTTTCGACTTCCCCGGTGGCTCTTTCCCCAAGACTTTTAGCCCCCTTGTTGTTCCAACTGTCATAATTTGACCGTTCAAACAGTTTGGGATACCATCTTTCACGAAAGTGTTTCAGGGTATGGGGATTGTCCAGGTACTGTCCATCAGGTCCCACTTCATCAATCAGATCAAGGGCCAGCGTATCGTCATTTATTTCCGTTTCTTTCATGAACGCTTCAATCCAGCTGATGATTTCATTGCAGATAGCCAGTTGCGGCAATGATCCGCTCAGACCTGACTCCAGGTACCCCACATCATGGACAAGATTCCCACCAAACAGGGCGTCTGAAAACAGGGTGAGTGCAGCCTCGGCCGCTGCCTGCTGGTCCATCATTTTTGATTCCGAGCAACCTGCCAGGCTAAACGTAGGCAATCCCATATAATGGGCAAAATCGATCGCCTGGCCCCTTTTTTCCGGATCAGCATAAGGCTGGACGGTTGTTTTCATGTCCAGCATATTCCCGCCCCAGCCCGGTATAATAAACGGCGATCCTTCACGTTTTAACTGGGACAGGACAAGGCCCACAAGCACCCCGGCGTTATTCACCGCCATGGTACCGGCGATGGTAATGGGCGCGGTGACCCCACCCTGTGCAGAAGGG
This sequence comes from Desulfobacteraceae bacterium, assembly GCA_030618465.1. Taxonomy (GTDB): domain Bacteria; phylum Desulfobacterota; class Desulfobacteria; order Desulfobacterales; family SURF-7; genus JAUXDD01. Next base: position 8,015 of record JAUXDD010000131.1, on the reverse strand, counting down.
ATATATGTAAACGGCAATCCTTTTCCGGAAAGATACAGCAGTTTCTGAAGGGCCTCTTCATTGTGTCGCAGACCGGTAGTAACATTAATATAACAGGATGCAAAAGGACTGTGACGCAGTTGATCAGGCCCGCCGGCAACGATTTCCGCCATTTTAACCGCCGCCCTGCAGCCTGAAAATTCAGTCGTCACATAAACGATCGGTTTAATCGTGTTGTTCAGCATGGCTTCCATTTCATACCGGTCCAGCCGTTCCTGCGGCACATCGGACGGCAGAAACATACACATCACAAAATCAATATTGTCTAATGCATCACAAACGGTCATGCCGTCAACAATGTCCTGTAAAACTGCCTGACGACGCTCATTGGTCCGGTGATCAATAATGTGGAGGCAGTCCGAACCGGTTCCGAAATAACTGCGATGGCCGCCCACCTGCATGGCCCGTTTACCGTTCCTGTTATAAAGAGACACGTTTTTCGGAACGGTACTGAATGCTTTTTCCACCATACCCGCAGGTATACGCACCCGGTTCCCATCTGTCACAGACCCACCTGCATTTTTAATAAGATCTATTGCCTCCTGTTCATACAGGCATACGCCGGTCCGCTCCAGTATTTCCAGGCAGGCCCAGTAGAGTTTCTGGCACTGTCCATCGGAAAGTTTGCTCGCATTAGGGCTGATCAGCGCCTGTTGATTACTGCATATTCTTGCCATTTTTATTCTCCTCCCGATATTACGGGATTATTTATATTACTTATTTCTTCTATTTCCCGGTCATGAATGCCACAAATCAAACCAATGATTTTGCTATCCTGACGGCTGAACCGGCATCTGAACCATATCCGTCCGCACCGATCTCCTTTGCATATTCTTCCGTAACCGGGGCACCTCCCACCAGTACTTTTACCTTATCGCGAATACCGGCTGATTCAAGCCCATCAACAATATCTTTCATTACGGGCATCGTTGTTGTCAGCAGTGCCGACAGTGCAATAATACCTGCATTATTTTCCTTAGCCGTACTGATAAATTTTTCTGTTTCAACATTTGTGCCCAGGTCGATGACTTCAAACCCGGCACCTTCGATGAGCATTTTGACCAGGTTCTTTCCGATATCGTGGAGGTCCCCCTGGACGGTTCCAATGACAACCTTACCCCGCCCGTTAGACTCATCTTCGGCAAGATGGGGTTTTAATACCTCCAGACCGGCGCTCATGGCTTTTGCCGACATCAGGACTTCCGGTATAAACATATCTTCGGCTTCCATTTTCTCACCCACAATATCCATCCCGGCGATAAGCCCGTTGTTCAGGATTTCACTGGCCTTTTCGCCTTTACTTAAAGCCTCAAGCGTCAGCAGTTTTACCTTGTCTTCGTCTCCTTTAAGAATGTTATCAATAATGATCTTCATGTCTGACATATGTTTTTAACTCCTTATAACAATGAATATTTCAGTTTATTATTTTAGACAGGATAACAGGATTAACTTGATTTTATTAATTAGGATTTTATTTCATCCTGTTTATCCTGTAAATCCTGTCAAGTTTTTTCAATAAATTAACTATTTCGTTTAATTTATAAATGATGTTCCCGTGTGTTTAAGCGTATGGTCATCCCGCATATAGCTTGCATTACTGCCGTTTCTCCGGATAACATCAAATCCATCCGGATCATATGGATCAATCTCAATCGACAATTCAGCCGGGGCTGTTTCCCGGCAGATGTCAATATGCCTCTCAAGCTTGGCAATTGAAAAGGCAATCAGTTCTTTTAAGAATCCAAATGCATGCCGCATCTGATGAAACCCGTATTGTTTCATCATGGAAAACCCCACTGCCGCTTCTTCTTCAGACTTATTATTGGGACGATCCTGACTGGTGGTGCAGGCGGTCTGGATAGAGGGAATATCCAGCATTGCATTCACTTTTTCCATCAACAGATTAGCGATATTATGAGAAACCAGCCCCAGGTCGACGGCATAATTTTTTTTCAGATTGGCAATAGAAGGCAGACCGGCATGGACGACCGTGATGCCCGGGTTGACCAGTTGGGCCAGTGTGATGCCGAACAGCCCTTCCGCATGGGTCAGGGTTAACAGCGACGACATGGAATACGGACCGGAAAGACCGGCCATGGGCATGGTAGATACATAAATGGGTAAACCTAGTCGTACACAGGACAAAAACGGATCAACCATACTGTCGATAATATTGAGGGGACTGTTTATAATGGAAAACTGAATGTTAATATTCCCACGGGTTTCGTGGATTTCTTTTGCCCGCGCAATGCCTTCTTCAGTGACTGTGGCCACATAGATGGGTTTATCACAATGTTCAATAATGGCGTCCATTACTTTTACTTCCTGCTGGGGAATCAGCACACCCCGGGCCATAAAATCAATGACATCTGTTTTATTGACGATCTCCGCGATTTTAACGATATGCTCAAATGTCGGGGGAATCAGTTCCCCGGTATCATCATCATATACAAACGGGGCTGTTCCGCCCACGCCGAATGCATTTTCTCCTATCCAGTACTGATCTCTTTTGGGCGTTGTCGTTAATGCCTGCTCAACCAATGGAGACAGCACGTGGATGTGGCCCGTTGTTTCATCAAAGGCCGCAAGGCCGGTATCTTCAAATATCTGACGAATTTCCGTTGAATCACATTTGACGCCTATCTCTTCCAGTACTCTTAAAGCATCGTTATGAATTGTTTCTAAATACGTGTTGTCAATACTAAACATGAATCTCCTTTTTATACTGATAATTGCATGCCGTCCCATGCAAACCGGACATTTTCAAATTGATTCTGTAACGCAGCATAGTCACTGTGACTTCTGTTCCAGTACTCTTCCAGGTGAACAAACAGGATCTGGTCCGCTTGAATCCGTTCAGCTAACGCCAGGGTCTCTTCAAACGTATACAAGGTGGTTCTGGATATGTGGTCCGTCGGATATATAAAACCATGCCTGAGCTTCTTTTCAAATAAGCCGGGCTGGACAACAAATAAATCCGGACGTGCGACCTTTTCATGGTTTTCCGGAAACGGTCTGATATCACAGGGTGCATACACCATTTTTCGGCCGGCCTTTTCAAACACATATATAAAGGATAGCATCTCACCCCGATCAACCGGGATTGCCGTCACCCGAATATCTCCAATCACAATACTGTCTTTAAAAGAGACGCATGTTATAAACTTTTGCGCCACATAATAATCCAGCAGCGATCCATATGCCGATTGAACGTTTCTCAACTGGTCCATCAACGGCACGGGTAAAATCAGGCGGATCTGTTTTCCCGGAAATGCCTGCCAGGTGCGAAAATCCAGCGCAATCTGCTCAACCACCCGAAAACCCTCTATGTGGTCGGGGTCCAGATGGGTGAACATCAGATTGTCCACCTGCATTATATGTGCGCGGTTTAACTGGATTGAAATTTCCGCGGGCGTATCGATCAGGATGTTTTCATCATGGATAAAAGCAGAAGGACCGGTCCGTTCATAGGGTACGCCTTTTTTTCTGGCCTCACTGCAGATACGGCAGTCGCACAATGGTTTTGGAATCACCATGCAACCGCCGGACCCGAGAATCGTTACATCCATAATGACTGCTTTAAAACCTAAACCTATATCAGGCTGCGGCTACTTTCTTTTCGTTTTCTTCATCTATATTGTGCTTCAGATCACCATCCACCGTTCCTTTTACTTTCTCACGCTCTTCGGCAAAATCGAATCCCGTCCAGATGCCGATGGACCCCAGTATGGAATCCTGGGGATGATATCCGCGGAAAATTTTAAAATAATAGGCGGCTTCCTTGCTGTTGATCGTCGCCTTTGGATTTTCAGCCTTTATCCGTTCATATTCGTCGTCATCCATCTGGTCGGAAAGTCTTTCACCCAGGTCTTCACATCCTGACCCTTGTGTATACTGGACCTTGTACCGCCATAGAATTTCATCCGGCAGATACCCGGTGTCTTCAAATGCCTTCCGGAATATCCATTTTTCAATTTTTGCACCATTATGTTCACGGATTTTCAGTTCCGGTGGAATTTTCATGGACAGATCCACCATGGCCACATCAAGAAACGGCACCCGAAGTTCAAGATTGAAAAACATCCCCATCCTGTCAGCGCGCTGGAGATTGATATTGTGAAGATTGCCGATACAACGCCTTGCCTCAAGGTTCAATTTGTCCATGGGAAAATGTTTCATATAGTGATACCCGGTAAACAGTTCATCAGCGCCTTCACCTGTCAGTACCACCGTCACATAATCTGCCGCCAGCTTGCATGTCAGATAGCAGGGCACGGCACATCGGACAAGTGACGGGTCATAGCTTTCAAGCTTTTTGATAACAATTGGCAATGCCCCATAATAATCGTCTTCAGTAAATATCAGTTCATGATGATTGGACCCCATATGTTTTGAGGCGATCCTGGCCGCTTTCACATCGTCGCTCAAGTCCCCGTTTTCATCTTCCATCCCCACGACAAACGTATGCAGGTTCGGAATTTCAGCAGCAGCAATGGCCGCAACCAGGCTGCTGTCAAGCCCGCCACTGCAGAATGATCCCACCGGCACTTCGGGATCAGCCAGCAGTCGTTTCTTGACTGAGGCGATAAATGTTTCCCGTATCAAATCACACGTAGGACCAATATCCGTGAGGATATGGTCTTCTATTTCAGGCACTTTGTAATACTGCACAAACCCTTCATCCGGGGTGTAGTAATGGCCGGCAGGAAACTCATGCACCTCGTCAACACCTGCCAGGCTCATGGCCCCAAGCTCGGAAGTAAAATATATATTGCCTTTGTGGAATCCGTAATAAAGCGGCTTGATGCCAATCGGGTCCCTGGCCAGCATGAAGGTATCGCCGTCAACCAGGGCAAAGGCAAACATGCCATCCAGTTCTTTCACACAGGCAGGTCCCTTTTCCTGATACAAATGAAGAATTACCTCGGAATCGGATTTGGTTTTAAATTTGTAATCCGCCGGCAGGTTTCGCCTGAGTTTTCTGAAATTGTATATTTCACCATTACATATAATAGCCTTCCTGCCGTTTTCCGTAAGTATGGGTTGACGGCCTGTGGCCACATCAACAATGGATAAACGCGTATGGCCGAGAACATAATTATCTCCGATATGAATCCCCCGGTCATTGGGACCGCGATGCACCAATGCATCCAGCATCTTATTAATCAGTTTTTCATCTTTTACTCCAAAACAACCGGCTATGCCGCACATAATAAAAGTCTCCTTCTTTAAAAATTATTCGACAAAAATCTTTCCCAGGTTGGCAGTCGTCAGAGAGTCATCCATATACATACCAAGACCTATATTCATAACAGATTCCATTCCCCTTTCATCATACACCGGCATTTCCACATCGGGAGCATCATCAGGTGTGGTTGATTCCAGAATTTCAATGCCCTTTTCTAATTTTTCAATTGAAAAATCGATAAGGTAGCGCAGAAATGAAAAGCTATGCCGGATCATATGGAATCCGTATTTCAGGCACATGGCCTGTCCCATTTTCGCATCCGCATAAGCCTTTTCCGTCAAATGTTCCTCATGAGTTGTGCAGGCGCTCTGGAAGGTCGGAATATCCAGAATGAGATTCAAATGCGTCATCAACAGGTTCAGAAGATTGTGACTGATTAAACCATAATTGGGATTATATTCAATTCTCGGGTCGGCAATTGTCGGATATCCGGCATGAATACACATTGCCCCCGGATTGAGGAGCTGGGCAGCACAGATACCGAACAGCACTTCGGCATGGGTCATGGCCAGGACCCCGTTATAGCAGTAAGGCGCGCTGATACCCGCCATGGGCATGGCAGAAATGAATACCGGCAGTCCGGCCTGAACAACGCTGACAAAATTTTCAGAAAAATTCTCGCTAACCTCAAGCGGCGGACGTGTCAGGCAAAACACGATCATGATGTCTTTTCTCTTTTCATAAATTTCCACAGCCCGATTCAGGGACGCCTCGGATGTGACGGCAAAATAAAGGGGTTTCGAACACATCTGATCCATGATATTCATCTGGACCACTTCATCCTTCAATTTAACCGCCCTGCCCATTCCGTTAACAGCCGTGTTTTGCTCAGCAATTTGAGCAATCCGCCGCACATGTTCCTCGGTGGGCATGACTCCGCCCTTGCCTGCTGCATCATCATAGATATAAGGCGCTGTACCGCCGATAAAAAAACTGTTCAATGGAACAAAAAAATCAGAAACACCGGGAACCGTCTGAAGACATTTTTTTACCAGATCACCCATCACATATACCCGGTCATCATACGTAACCGCCAGGCCTTCTGCTTCATATTTTTTAAATGCATTCACCATGTCCGGCTGTTTGCATCCCACCCCCATATTCTCCAATATCCATAATGCGTCCTCATGCACCTGGAGTAACATATCAACCGTGGGTTTCCCGAACAGCGCTACAGATTCTTCTATTTGTTTGTTGTTCAACCGTCTCTCCTGCAGAATGAAAATCGTGCCCAATTACCCCATTCCCAAAAAATCCTTAAAATAATAATGATGAATTCAAATTAATTATTTTTAACAAAATGGATTTAAAAAGGGGCGCCATATTAATTTTGCCAACAATAAAATATTTGAACTAACTTATATTACATTCAATTTAAAGTCAATGGATGTTTTGAAGCATAGTAATCATTGCATATTTTGACAAAATATTTTATTTTGTGTTCAATATATAAATCCTGATAGATTGCTTATATAACTGTTTTATTATTTGTATAAATCCGGTTACCCTGATATGAAAGGTTGTAATATTGACTTAAAAATATCAACAGTATATGAAACGAAAATCAGTTAATAAAAATAAATGGAGCGACCATTATACAAAGCAGGCAAAAAAGGATAAATATCCTGCCCGGTCTGTATATAAGCTCCAGGAAATACAGAGCAAGCACCGGATAATAAAAAAAAATAATAAAGTTCTGGATCTCGGATGTTCGCCCGGCTCATGGCTTCTTTATGCAGCGGAGCAGACAGGCGGGAATGGTAAAGTTGTCGGGATAGATCTGGAACCGGTCTCAATAAACTTGCCGCCGCATGTCAGAACGGTTAAAGGAGATATTTTTTCCGTAAGAACTGATGCAACGCTTATGGGAAACAAGTATGATGTTGTTCTCAGCGACATGGCTCCTGCGACGACCGGTAATAAAACCGTTGATGCAGCACGATCATTTGAGCTCTGCCGGGAAGCTCTTTCAATAGCCCGGGATATTCTGGTTTCAGGCGGGAATTTTGTTTGTAAAATCTTTCAGGGAGAAGATTTTAAACTGTTTTCCGAATCTGTTAAAAAAGAGTTTGGAAACCACAGAATTTTCAAACCCAAAAGCAGCAGGAGCCAGAGCAGGGAAATCTATATAATTGGAATAGGGAAAAAATAGGAGGGGATATGTCAGGGCACAGCAAGTGGTCAACGATTAAACATAAAAAAGGCGCCACAGATGCCAAGCGTGGTAAAATATTTACAAAACTGATCAAGGAGATCATGGTGGCAGCCCGCATGGGCGGCGGAGATCCGGGTTCAAATCCACGGTTAAGATCAGCCCTTCAATCGGCAAAATCCGAAAATATGCCAAAAGATAAACTTGAAAGGGCCATTAAAAAGGGGTGTGGCGAGCTTGAAGGTGTTAATTATGAGGAGATCATTTATGAAGGGTATGGCCCCGGAGGCGCGGCTGTCCTGATTGAATCGCTCACAGATAATAAAAACAGGGCGGTTGCGGATATCCGTCACCTGTTCAGCAAAAGCGGTGGGAACCTGGGTGAAAACGGATGTGTTTCATGGATGTTTGACAAAAAAGGATTTATTAATATTGAAAAAGACGGGGTTGATGAAGATACTGTCATGGAAACAGCCATTGATGCCGGTGCAGAAGATGTACGTGAAGAAGATACCGGTTTTGAAATAATTACAACCCCTGAAGATTTTGAATCTGTCAAAGAGGCCATAGACGCAG
>JAUXDD010000256.1 GCA_030618465.1 Desulfobacteraceae bacterium | reverse complement strand
TTTTCCCTTTATTTATTAATTTTCAAGTATTAAATTTTTTTCAGAAATTAAAAAATTTTATAAATTTTTTGAAACAATTACGCAAAGATTTTATCTGAAAAATGATAACTGGTTGAAATCACAGGTGGCAATATAACACCTTGTTTTTGCATGTTTTTTGCATACTTAATTAGTGGAACACCGTTTTGCACGATCACTGATTCAGGCGCTTTGGGCTGAATTATGATTTTTCATTTCCATTTGAGCACACACATGGGGCACATTACCTCCTGCTGTCCGCGACCTCGATGAAATCAGCTTCTTCTGTTCATGCAGCCAGACCGATCAGGATCTGAAATGCCATCTTAACAACCAGTAATATTAACAAAAGGAGGTATAAGATGAGTAAATTCATTAATGAAAGGCTTGGCGGACGTTCGTGTTTTGAGTTGCCGGTCATGTATTCAAGAAAAGGGGAAGCCAATTGCTATATCGCTGAAATATTTGATTGTTCAGAAGATGGTCTTTGCTTTTTGTCAGACTACCCCTATTTGCCCGGAACCAGAATAAATGTAAAAACCAGAAAAGAATATGATGCCATGTCTGTTGAAGTCAGGTGGAGCAAAAAGGAACCTGTTGATGAAACCGGCGCTCCCTGTTTTAAGGTTGGCACAAAATTCATTGAACCACTTTAAGCTTAATTTAACGGCTGGTATTTAACCGGGGATTAATGAGTCCGTAACACCCTGATTGCGGGAGCTCCTTAGTTTACACAGTTCAGGCAAGGGGTTAATTTCACCCGGAGGAACGTTTGAGTAATGCAGGAATGCACAAAAAGGAGGTATCCAATGCCGAGAGCAGACTTGATTCTGGATCATAAAAGTTACGTGAAAGCATGGGAAGATAATGGCGGCAGAAGAAAAATTAAAGACCGACGATTTCTGCCAATGATTTCCATGGATCAGGAAAAAAGAACCAATTTAAAACGGCGGGCAGGCTTTGACCGGAGAATCAGAAACGGAGGTATAGACGGCTTTGAATTCAGAAAGTCGCAATCTGTTAATTTTTAGCTGTTTTAAGGAGGAATATATGCGTGCTACCCATCAGATTGTTGAAGAACAGTGTAAAAAGTGGCAGATACTCCATGCAGAGAAAAAAAAGGAAAAAGTTACTCCAGCTATTACTATTTCAAGAGAACCCGGCAGCGGCGGCAGATTTGTCGCTGAGAAAATTGCTGAGATTATGGAACTGGATGTTTTTCACCAGGAAGTTATCCATCAAATGGCTGAAAACGCCAATGTGAGTACCAGGCTTCTTGAAACCCTTGATGAAAAAGGGCTCAATATTTTAGAAGACTGGATCGCTTCATTTAATAAAAAACATCTCTGGCCGGATGCATATATGAAACATCTCGTGAAAGTAGTCAGTACGATTGCCAGTCACGGTCATGCAATCATCGTGGGCAGGGGGGCAAATTTCATTCTTCCGGCTGAGGTCAGTTTCAGGATACGCATCGTATCTCCCAGGAAATCCAGAATTAATAATATCGCCAGGACATTCGTCGTCTCCGGGGAAGAGGCAAAACAAAGGATTATACGGACGGAATCTGAACGCAGAGCATTTATACGAAAATATTTTTATTCAGATATTTCGGATCCGACAAATTACGATATTATCATCAATATGGAAAATATAAGTATTGATGCAGCGGCACATGCTGTGAAGTGTGCCCTGGAAAACAGTTAACATCCAAAGACCATCTCCCCATCCCCTGTCGGGCGGGGATTAAAGGGGGGGGAAATATAAATGATGAAAATTTCATTTTATTCACCCTCCCTACAGTTCTCTCCCCTTTCTTCTCACAGCTGGTCAGGCAGTATTGACTCCAAAATATTTTTAAGATATATTGATCACCGTTTATTACATAATAATCATTAACATGGGAGAACCGGTATGGCTGAACATGTCTGCCCATGGTGGATTGGTTATCTGTTGATAAGCCCCTTACGGCGGCTTCTTCAAAATCCAGAAAAAATCCTCACCCCCCATATCAGGCCAGGAATGGTTACCCTTGACGTGGGTTGCGGCATGGGTTTTTTCAGCCTGGATATGGCAAGAATGGTTGGGCCTGAAGGAAAAGTTGTCTGTGTTGACCTTCAGCCCCGGATGATAAAGGCGTTGGTCCGCCGGTCAACAAAAGCGGGACTTGCCGGCTGCATAGATTCGCGTACCTGTTCCAAAGACAGCCTGTGTATCGACGATCTTAACGGCCAGATCGATTTTGCCATAGCCTTTGCGATCGTTCACGAAGTTCCTGATCCCCTGCACTTCCTTCAGCAGATTTACCGGTCAATAAAACCGGAAGGAGCCTTTCTCCTGGCTGAACCCAGAGGCCATGTTACGAACAATACATTCAGGGACACAGAATCTACGGCAAAGGATGCCGGATTCGCAGTAGTTGAAAACCCACCTGTAGGAAAAAGCCATGCTGTTCTTCTCATTCGATGACCATTTTCTATAGTCCTTTGTCAATGCCAAAGCCAGAATAAAGGAATGGCCTTCAATTGTGTGGAAAAATGAGATATCGATGCAGTAAAATTCAACACATTATATCCTATTGAAATAACGTATTAATAATTCCGTATTAACAATCAACAGACATTATTTTACTGCATGGCTGTTGGTTTTTCCAACACCCCATCACCTTGTATAATTTTTCCCCAATCCTCCTTGAGGATAATTATTACACTGTATTATCTGAATGTTATAGAATATTTGACACAACTGATGCTTTTCGGCATCCATTTTGCTCTTAATAACAGCATCTTCAATAAATCAAATAAAGGAGAAGAAAATGGCTGAAAACATCAAACAGGACCGAAGAAGTCGGGTGGGATATGGTTCAACATACAGCAAGGGAAATGACGGAGACCAGGGAATAAAAACTGTTCTTGGCGGTCAGGTGTGGACGGTCAAACCCGATAAAAAAGCCAAAGCGTCCTATCCATGCATCTGGATGCAGGCAGGCGCTGTTAAAAACAAAAACTGCAACAATTTCTATGACTGCACCACATGCAAATATGATTACGGCATGCAGAATAAAGTAAAAGAGGGAAAACATGAGAGCTGGCAGGATGCCATGAGAAAAAAACCGGCCCTGGCACGAATCTGCCGTCACAGCCTTACCAGCCGAATTGACATGCGGGCATGCGCCTATGATTACCACTGTGAAGCATGCGATTTTGATCAGTATTTTGAAGATATCTGGTCGGCAAAAACAAAAAGCCTGCCCGGTGCAATGGAACATGTCAAAGGATTTGACGTCCCCATGAACTATCATTTTCACAATGGCCATACCTGGGCCCGCATCGAAAGCGGCGGATACGTCAGGATCGGGCTGGATGACTTTGCCTTAAAACTTCTTGGCAATGCAGATGCCCTTGACCTTCCGTTGATGGGAAAAGAGCTCGACCAGGGAACAGCCGGATGGGGTTTAAAGAGAAAAGACAATACCGCAGACATTCTCTCTCCGGTAAACGGCGTCATTATGGAAGTCAACGCCCATGTGAGAAAAAACCCGGGAATAGCCAATCACGAACCTTATGGTGACGGGTGGCTCTTCATGGTGCGTACACCGGATGTAAAAAAGACCGTCAACAGTCTCATGACCAATGAGGGCACCCTTGACTGGATGAACAATGAAATAGCAACCCTGGAAACCATGGTAGAAGACGTTGCCGGTCCCCTGGCAGCTGACGGCGGTTACTTTAGTGACGATATCTACGGGAATCTCCCGGATCTCGGTTGGAGCAAACTGACACATGCGTTTCTTAAGACCTGATGATTGAAGATACAATGAATCATGAGTCAATAGCCTGAAATAATACATGTTTTCGTAAAAAGTCAAAAAACTCCCTCTCCCTTGACGGGAGAGGGTTGGGGTCAATGTTGTTGACTTAAGGATTTCAATCAATCATAAAATCCCCCTCGATCCCCCTTTTCAAAGGGGGAAGTTTTTCTCCCCCCTTTCGTAAAGGGGGGCCGGGGGGGATTTAACGGCTTTCATTA
>JAUXDD010000145.1 GCA_030618465.1 Desulfobacteraceae bacterium | reverse complement strand
TAAACGGCTGGGATGGAAAATAGGATAACAGCTTTTGGCCTAATTCATTTATATAGTTATCAATAAAGGGGTCATCGATTATTTCATAGCGGGCCCGGGCAGCATATAAAAATTTACGGGAAAGCATTTGCTCTTCCCTTGCCGTAATGCCAGCCACATTTCCGGGAAGCACTATGACAAAGGAAAAAAAAACGATCGTTAACAGGGATATCAGTTTTTTGAAATACGTCATATAACCTACTCTGTTCTAAGGTAAATTTTTCTGTTTGAAAAAACATTCGTCTATGTTCTTTTCAAATTTCAATAATTATGTTAGGAGAGAGGATATTATGACACAAATTCTATGTGTAGCCAACCAGAAAGGCGGCGTGGGAAAGACAACAACGTCAATTAATCTGGCCGCAGCGCTTGCGGTTAAATCAAAGAAAACACTGCTTGTTGACTGTGATCCCCAGGCAAATGCCACAACCGGAATAGGAATAGATAAGGCCGGCCTTGATGAAAATTTGTACCACGGTCTTATTGGTGCCGCAGATGCCGCTGATATTATTGTTGATACGGAAATAAAGGCCTTGAAAATCATGCCGTCCCGTGTGGAACTGATCGGTTTTGAAGTGGAAATGATGGCGTTTCCCGGACGTGAAAAAATTTTACGGAGTCTTTTAGCGGATATTGATGGTTTGTTTGAATACATCATTATTGACTGCCCGCCGTCACTGAGCCTCCTGACCCTGAACGCCATGACGGCCGCCGATTATGTGCTGATACCACTTCAGAGTGAATTTTATGCATTAGAAGGCCTTGGACAGCTATTGCAGACAGTAAAACGAATCAAAAAGAACCTGAACCCGAATTTGAAAATTTCCGGAATTCTTCTAACCATGTTTGACAAACGGACCAATCTCTCTTTTCAGGTAGCTGAAGAAGCGGGCAAGTATTTTAAAGATATGATGTTTAAAACCAGGATACCGCGAAATGTACGGCTGGGAGAAGCACCCAGCTTTGGCAAACCCATAATGCTTTATTCACCTTCGTCAGCCGGTTCAAAGAGTTATATGGCTCTTGCAAAAGAATTGATATCTAAAAGAAATTCAGGCAAATTCAAATGACAAAAAACAAAAAAAACATACGTTCCATGGGACGTAAAAAAAGGGCTCTGGGCAGAGGGCTTGACGCTCTTTTCCCGGAGATTGAATCCATTGACAACCATCCAAGCGAATATTTCCAGTGTGATGTTGATATCATTCGACCCAACCGCTATCAACCCCGAGTTTATTTTTCTGAAAATGAGCTCGCAGAATTAGCCAGATCAATTGAAGAACAGGGTGTCATTCAACCGCTGCTGGTAAGAAAAAATAATACCGGGTATGAGCTGGTTGCCGGGGAAAGACGGTTCCGTGCGGCAAAAATGGCCGGTCTCAGCCAGGTTCCCGTGATTATCAGGGAGTTGTCAGATAAAGAAGTCCTTGAGATATCTATTGTTGAAAATATCCAGCGGGAAGACCTGAATGCCATGGAAGAAGCAGAAGCTTATCACCGTCTGATTACAGAATTCAACCTCACTCAGGACAAGGCTGCCACAAGGGTTGGGAAAAGCCGGTCCACAGTGGCCAATTTTTTGAGGCTCAGGAATCTTCCCGAGCAGATCAAAACCAGTATAGCTGAAAATTTATTGAGTATGGGGCATGCCCGGGCAATACTTGGTGCAGAAACACCCGCCCAGCAGAATGCTGCATGGAAGGCGGTTGTTTCAAACGGCCTGTCGGTCAGGCAAACAGAATCCCTTATAAAACGTCTTAAATTAGAAAAGAAGAAACCTAAAAAAACGGGAAAAAGTTCCAATGAAATTTATTTTTCAAGTCTTGAAGATGATCTCACCCGGCGGTTTGGAACCAAAGTCAAAATAAAAAGGCAGGGGCAGAAGGGAAAGGTTGAAATAGATTTTTACAGCAATGATGATCTTGACAGACTGTTGAGTATTTTTAAACAGGATGCAAATTAAACCACATGGTTTAATAGAAATTTGCTCATGTGATCAAAGCAGATTTACTTTTAAAATCATTATTTACCATTCATTCGCCGGACACCCGGCATCCGGATTCGATACTCATGTCGCTTCATATAATAATTGACGGATACAATCTGATTCGTCAGTCAAACTCACTGAGCATGCTTGACCTGGAGGATATCCAGCTTGGGAGGGAAGCGCTTATTGAGCAGCTGGCATCCTACAAAAAAGTCAAGCGCCACAAAATCACAGTTGTTTTTGACGGGACCCATGCGCCCTCATTTTCACTTCAAAGAGATCGCATAAAAGGTATCCGTGTGGTTTTTTCCCGCAGAGGAGAGATCGCCGACACGGTGATAAAAGAAATGACCGCCAAAGAAAAACAGAAAGCCCTTGTTGTCAGCTCAGATAGAAGTATTGTGGACTATGCGGCATCACAGGGGGCTGCGACGATCAGCTCCCCTGAATTTGAAGGCAAGATGACCATGTCGCTTCTTATGGATTCCAGGGGAATAGACCTGGAGGAAGAAGAAAAAAAAGCTTGGATACCAACGACTAAAAAGAAAGGTCCCAGCAGGAGGCGTTCAAAGAAAGACCGTAGAAACAGGAAGAAAACAGTCAAACTATAATAGCTCTATGAAAATAACAATTGCTAAAACCGCTGGCTTTTGCATGGGTGTGCGAAGGGCTGTTGAAATGGCCCTGGATGCAGCAAACAAGCAGAAACAGCCGGTTTATACATACGGCCCCCTGATACACAATCCCCAGGTTTTGAGTATTCTTGAAGAAAAGGGTATCACTATCCTGGAAAATATCCCTGAAAAAGGTGTGGGCACGGTTCTGATCAGGGCACACGGGGTCCCCCCCTCAGCTGAAAAAAGTCTTGTACAAGCAGGGTATAAGGTTGTCAATGCCACATGTCCCCGTGTTATCAAGGTCCAGACGATCATTGCCCGGCATGCCAAACTGGGGTATGCATCCATCATTATTGGTGACGATGACCACCCGGAAGTGACAGGACTTCTTGGATATGCAGGTGATAACGGGTATGTGGCCGACAGCCTTGAAAAACTGGAAGCCCTCCAACCATTTGAAAAGGCTATTATTGTCGCTCAGACCACCCAGAATATCCGGTTTTATAAAGTGGTAAAACAATGGGCAGCTCAAAAATATCCTCACTACAAAGTTTTTGAAACCATATGTGATTCAACAGAGAAAAGACAGAGCGAAGCCCACCAGATTGCAGAATCAGTTGATGCGGTTGTGGTTGTGGGCGGATATAACAGCGGGAATACAAAAAGGCTTGCGGAAATTGTCAGAGATTCAGGCAAGCCGTCATTTCATATTGAAGATGATGCCGGACTGGACAACCGGGCCCTTGAATCCGTACGCAATATCGGAATTACAGCAGGTGCCTCCACACCCAACTGGATTATTAAAAAAGTTTACAGGAGGATAGAAATATTACCCCACAAAAACAGGCATATCTGGCTTAGAATCTTTTTTTCCTTACAGCGGATTCTTATCACAACAAACCTCTATGTGGCTCTCGGTGCAGCGTGCCTGTCCTATGCATCTGTCCGGCTTCTTGAACTGGAATACCATGTTTCGTACACGTTGATAGCGTTTTTTTATATCCTGTCCATGCATACATTCAACAATCTTACAGAAGTAAATTCAGCCCGGTATAATGAACCTGACCGGGCATCCTTTTATCACCGTTTTAGAATTCCCATGATTATTATGGCCGTAATTTCCAGTTTCGGAGGCATCGGCACAGCCCTTAACCTGGGTGTAATTCCTTTTCTGGTTCTTCTTGCCATGAGTATTCTGGGGTTTTTATACAGCTACCGGCTTGTGCCGTCAAGTTACCTGGGCAGCAGGCTTCAAATAATCAGAAATATTCCCGGCTCAAAAACAGTCCTTATCGCGCTGGCATGGGGGATTGTCATGTCAGCCGCGCCTGCAGTAACAGCCCATGGTAAAGTTAATCTGAACACCATCCTGGTATCCCTGTGGATTTCGGGCATGGTGTTTGTAAGAACCGCTCTTTTTGACATCCTGGATATTCAGGGCGATAGAATTGTTGGAAAGGAAACCATACCCATTTATATTGGCGAACAAAAAACACGGCTCTTATTAGAATACATCCTCTTATTTCTTTTTATCGTACTTTTTCCGGCAACTGTGTTCAACATCATTTCTCCGCTGGGGTATGTCTTCGGCATTTACCCGATATATATGTTTGCCATATTAAAAGCCTGTGAGAAACAGTCCATGCTTCCTGGGGTAAGGATTGGATTTTTAATAGAATCCGGGTTTTTTCTGGCCGGTATCATTACCTGGGTGTGGTCATTTTTTTATTTTTAGGTCTCACAACCGATTCCGTGCCGGACAGAAGGCGTTTCATATTGTCCTTGTGACGGAAAACGATGAAAAGAAATATTACAACTGCCATTACTGTCATTACTCCTGATCGGGTATCCCACCATACGGTAAAAGGAAGGGAAAAAGCGGCAGCCATTGAGCCCACCGACACGTAATTGGACACAATCACGAATACAATAAAGATAAGAATTGCAATGAGGCATGCTTTGGGCGCAATGACAAGAAAACAACCCGCAGCTGTTGCGACCCCTTTTCCACCGGTTTTGAATTTCAGATACAGCGGATACAGGTGGCCTGCAAACGCTGCAAAACCAACAGAAGCAACATAGATTTCTTTCCATGAAATATCCGGCGGTACAACGGTTCCGGCAAGATATAACGGAATAATACCTTTCAACAGGTCGCCGGTAAGGACAAGTATCCCTGTTTTTGTCCCGGCAACACGCCTGACATTGGCGGCACCAATGTTCCCGCTGCCTTTTTTCCTGATATCCTCGGAAATAAACAGTCTTGTGAAAACAAGGCCACAGGGGATTGAACCCAGCATATAGGCAAAAACAACTATCCCAATAAGTTTTGCAATTTCAAAAAATTCCATGCTGTATCGGCTTTATTTTTATATTTACAAATGCGTTTACACTGAATTTTCAACAATCATGATATGTTCCACTTCATGTTCAAAATCTTCAGTTTTTCCAAAAACAGCCCTGCTGATTTTGTCAATTGTTGACATTGTCTGCAGCACTTCTGTTGTGTTGATACACGGATTTCTGAAACCCTGAAGCATCAGGGTTTCAATATTGTTTTTTTCCAGCAATATCTCAAAGCGCCGTGCTTTCAAGAGGACGCCGGCCAGTGATCTTTTTTTCTTAATCAGAAAACTATATATATCCCCATCATCATTTCGTTCTTCCAGCAATGCCAGGACAAATTCAAGAAAGCTGATAATATTCTCTTTTTCAGGGGACATTGTCCTAAAAAACGTACACAGAAACGTAATAACCGTTTCTGTATATTCGAATCGTGTATGTCGCAGCCTGACCCTGACCCGTATCTGCAATTTTTTTAATACATGCCGGAAGATAGCATCTCCGAGCCGGACATCCAAATTTCTTGTGATATTTAACCGGGTTATAAACTGTTTTAATGCTGCTTCAGGCACATTTTGTAATATTGAATGATTCGATTCAGGGATACAAATTTTTGCTTCTACCTTATGAGAACCAAGCAAACGAATGATTTCATCCTCGTCTTTTTTTTGAAAATCCTCAGTATTTAATATGTTTTCCAGTTGAATTTGAATGGATTCATCAGGGAAAAAAATCAGTTCCATGAGCGAATCTCTTTCAGAACCGGTATCATCGGAGATGATTTTTTTGAGTTCTGCAAAGGAAGGCGGGGAAAAAGTCGAGTCGATATATTCTATCACATGTCTGTCTAAAAACAGACCCTGGCGGAAAATTGCTGTTATTTTTCTGGCCAGACGCTCATTTTTTTTCCGGGGCATGAGATGAGAGTAATTGTTTTTTGCCTGATTCGAAAAATCGGCACATGGTGACCAAACACATAGTGATCCGATACAAAGTGATTGAGCGGGTTAACCTTCCTGAATCGGTATTTTGTATGTTCTGCTACTATGAAGTTTAGCAACCCTGATTTTTAAAAAACCATTGGAATAGGTTGCTGATACAATATCAATATTGATAGGGACAGGCATGAATAAAATACGTTGAAACTGGCCGTATTGAATTTCAGCCAGCCGGTACCGGGCGTTTCCCATATCCGGTAAACTGGTTCTTCTTCCAAAAATTCTGACGGCTCTTGCATTAATTTCAAGCTCCAGGTCTTCTTTATTGACACCCGGTATTTCGGACAGAATAATTACTTCCTCAGGGGTTTCGGAAATATCAATCTGTGGTTTCCATGCGCTTTCCGAAAAAGAAAACATCGGCATCATGTTATGAAACATTCCGTCAAGTGTTTTACGGAATCTGGAACTGGCCTTGTCAAAATCATCACAGAACTGAATTCTGATGTAATCCATAAACGGCTCCCGCATTGTATGCATTGATTCACGTCCAGAAATTTTACCCGAGACTATCATTACTTAATTCATTTGTAAAGATACTTGTAGACGATTATCAGGGTACTGAAGTTATTATAATAATGAACGAATATTCTCTCTGAATAGACACGAAGTCTGTATTTTCAATTTGAGTTCTCTTTGAGAATATCCTATGGTATCTGCCATGACAAAATTGAACTATCTGAAAAATCATGTCAGGATTATTCTCGGTTCTCAGTATTTCCTGTACTTCGGTGTACTGGGTATCTTTTTGCCCTATTTTAATTTATACTGCTACCACCTTGGTTTCAGTGGTTTTCAGATCGGGGTTCTGTCTGCATTCAGAACAGGCGCAACTGTTTTGTTTCCCCTGCTGTGGGGGGCTATTGCGGACAGATTTCTTTTAAGGAAATCCATCTATATATTGTGCAATTTTATCAGCACCGCTATCTGGGCACTCCTCCTTTATACGGTTGATTTTTGGATGATGCTTGGGATCAGTATTTTTTACGGTATATTTTATGCTCCCATCATTTCTTTTCTCGAATCATTTACAATGGATGCGCTTGGAAAGAAAAAGAAAGAATACGGAAAAATCAGGGTATGGGGGTCAATCAATTTTATTATCATTGTGATCCTGCTGGGCCGGATAATTGATATATATTCTGTTAATATAATAATTGTACTGATACTTGCCGGTTCATTGATCCAGTCTCTGATTTCTGTTTCAATTCCTGATATTAAAACTGTAAAATCCAAATCGTCCTCTCAGGGCATGGGTGTGCTTTTAAGCCGGCGGTTTCTTATTTTTCTTTTTTGCGCTTTCTTAATGCTTTTAAGCCACGGAACCTATTACGGTTTTTTTTCTATCCACCTGGATAATCTCGGCTTTGGTAAAACATTTATCGGGATCTGCTGGGGACTTGCGTCAGCTTCAGAAATTCTTGTAATGATTCAATCAGACCGTATCTTCAAACGCTTTTCGCTGGAAAATGTTCTGATCTTTTCGTTTTTTATTGCCGCCATACGATGGTGCATCCTGTTTTTTGCCGTATCTCCTTTACTCATCCTGGGTTCACAAATACTTCATGCCCTGACCTACGGGGCTTTCCATGTGGCCAGCATTCTTTATGTTGACAACCTTACGCCCGGCGAAACCAAGACCATGGGGCAGGCTGTAAACAATGCCGTGACCTACGGGCTTGGAATGGTTGCCGGATTTATTTTAAACGGATATTTTTTCGAAACCGTGGGAGCACCGGCACTGTTCATCATGAGCAGCCTTGCAGCTGTTTCCGGCGGAATGATATTATGGGGATTTCGCAGGATGGTTTGATTTTCTTCATTTTATATTTTGGCATTTGTTCTTTTATTTAATATTACCTTATTGATTCTGTAGGGTGGGTGGAACTCCACTTTTTAAAACAGATGAACTCTATTCATGGTATTTGTTGGATAATATAAC
>JAUXDD010000030.1 GCA_030618465.1 Desulfobacteraceae bacterium | reverse complement strand
CATCTCATAGCAAAGTCCGATTACTTTGTTCAGATTGTTGTCAATTGCTTTGTCAGGCATTCATTTATCCTCTTTATTAGTCTGAGACATTTTATAGAGCATAACCCATGCCAACAGTTACAAAAAACGTATTTGTACATTGAATAGTAGATATATAAGATGGTTAACTACTTTTATGTAAATCAGGAAATCATTTCGTGTCTCACATAATAAATTGGTTTTTTTAACTGATATAAATGTTACTTTTTATATTGTTTTAGTATAGTTATGATTTATTTCAGATGAAATTAAAGGTTTCAATGTATCAAGATACAGGTGTGGGACTAACTTGAGACACGAGACACGGATAAATCATTTCAATAAATCGGTGATGTTAAATTTGCAGGGGCATCTGTGTGTCTGCCCTGGTCGGTTTTGCCTTGACGTTTGTATCCGCGAAATAATATAACCACCCTGGTAACGCTCCTGCAAATAACCGGCATATAAGATATTAATTGTTGTTGATTATCCAGTGACGATATGGTTTAAATACCTTTTTTTTTATCAGATGAATTATATGTTTATGCGTATTAAAAAATTCTTACTTGCTTTATCTAAACGGATCATCCAGTTTCGTGGAACCCCTGAACAGCTTTCCTGGGGTATGGCTGTCGGTTTTTTTGTGGCAATGACACCCACCATGGGCATCCAGACCTATATTGTCATACCTCTTGCAGCTCTTCTTGGTATCAGTAAGATTACTGCGGCCACGGGTGTGTGGATCACCAATCCCTTGACCGCTCCATTCATATATGGTTTTAATTACCTGATAGGGGCCATGCTGCTGGGCTATCCCGCAGAAATAACCGTATTTTCAAGTCCTTCCAGGGAAACGCTTTTCAGCTCCGGAAAGCAGGTTTTCATGGCCCTGGCAGTAGGCGGGACAATAACCGGCATTATTGCCGGTGCAGCAGGTTATTTTGTGACGCTGGGTTTAATAAAAAGCGCCCGGGCCGCCCGTTACAAAAGAAAAGGTAAGGTCAGAACAAAGGAAGAGTTATGAGTCCGTATTTCATATCGGTAATTATAGGTACTCTTCTTGGGCTGAAGCGCACATGTCCTAAATGCAACAGAGTACAGGTTGTCCCTTCGAACAAAAAAAATGAAAGCGTACCCTGTAAATTCTGTAAAGCAAATATTCCTCCGGCAAAACAAATCAGCTCTTGAAAAAATTTGGTCAAAGTGAAATATAATCAATAGCATAATTACAGATGAACAAAAAAAAACAAAAATCTGATAAAATCCCAGCGAATGTGACGGAAATCATTCTGGAAAGTATTTCCGACGGGGTGTTTACCGTTGACCATGAATGGCGGATTATGTCATTTAACAGTGCGGCAGAAAATATTACCGGAATTTCCCGTAAAGAAGCCATTGGCAGACACTGCTGGGAAGTTTTCCGGGCGAACATGTGTGAAGGCGACTGCGCGCTGAAACGTACCATGAAAGAAGGCACTCCCCTTGTGAGCACATCAACCTATATCATCAACAGCGAAAAAAAACGCATACCCATTACCGCATATACATCATTGCTGAAAGATGAAGATGGCGCGGTGCTTGGCGGAGTGGAGACGTTCCATGATCACAGCCTGGTGGAAGAACTGCGCAAGGAGCTGGCCTCCCGTTTCCAGGTGGGGGATATGGTCAGCCGCAGTTCGTCAATGCGAAAAATATTCGAATTGCTTCCCCAGGTAGCAGACAGCAGCAGCACTGTCCTTATCCAGGGTGCAACCGGTACCGGCAAGGAACTTTTAGCCAGGGCAATTCACCATTCAAGCCACAGAAAAGACAAACCCTTTGTGGCAATCAACTGCGGTGCCCTGCCGGACACATTGCTGGAATCAGAACTTTTCGGCTATAAGGCCGGGGCATTTACCGGTGCCGTAAAGGATAAACCCGGTCACTTTGCTGTGGCTGAAGGTGGCACCATTCTGCTTGATGAAATCGGGGACACAAGTTTCGCGTTTCAGGTCCGCCTGTTGCGCGTGCTGGAAGAGCAGGAATTTCAACCCCTTGGATCTGTAAAAACCATCAAAACGAATGTTCGTGTAATTGCGGCAACAAACAAAAACCTTTTTGACATGGTGGAAAAAGGGGAGTTCAGGCAGGACCTTTTTTACCGCATCAATGTTATATGCCTGAAGCTTCCACCGCTGCGTGACCGCATGGAAGACATCCCTCTTCTCATTGAACGCTTTATTAAAAGAATGAACACGATACGGGGCAAAGCTGTAACCGGCATAGACAGGGAAGCTCTCGCACTGCTCATGTCTAACAATTTTCCGGGGAATATTCGTGAACTGGAGAATATGATCGAGCACGCGTTTGTACTTTGCCAGGACGGCTTAATTCAGCCACACCATTTACCGGGGGGCCTGGCACCACACCCGCTTGCATCAGCAGGTCCCGACTCACCAGGCGATGCCTTGAAATCTGCTGAAGCCCGTATAATTATTGATGCATTAAAACGCAGCAAGTATAACCGCCAGGCAGCGGCCCGTGAACTTGGCATGCATAAAAGCACGCTTTTCAGAAAGATTAAAAAGCTGGGGATTACACTTCCTGAAATTGACGGACGGTCAAAAAGTGAACCTCCTGTGTAAGGCCATGCCAAAGTAAATATTATTAGAAAGACTGAGAAAAATTCAAGATATCAAATCCGTAAATATCTACCGCAATAAAGCCATTGCATAAAGGTTTACCATGTTAAGTTCTATTGACTGGGAAATTGTTCTGATTGATGATGAAGAAGATATTCGTCAGGTCATTTCTATTGTCCTTTCTGATGCCGGTTATAAAGTAAGAACTGCCTCTGACGGTGAAACCGGTTTACACCTTTGCAAAGAAAGCCCACCCCAAATTGTGATTACAGACATCCGCATGCCCGGCATAGACGGAATCCAGGTACTGGAGGCACTGAAAAAAAGTCATCCGGATATTCAGGTGATTGTTATTACTGCCTTTGGCGATATGGACCTGGCAGCTATTGCTCTCAAGCTTGATGCATCGGATTTTGTCACCAAACCCATAAGCGATGATGCGATTCTTATTTCTGTTAAACGCGCCCAGGACCGCTATATTTCAAGAAAGCAGACTGAAACGAAGTTTCCGGCATCCGGTGGGGAAAAAAAGCGTAAAGCCGGGGAATCAAAAAAATCTGGGACGATTTACGGTAATCTTGTAGAAAGCTCAATAGACGGCGCGCTGGTGTGTGATGGAAACGAAACGATTATTGCTTTAAATTCGTCTCTCGAACAAATGCTTGGTTATAAAAAGAGCGAAGTCTGTCGAAAGATACATCTGGGAAAGCTTTTTCCGGAAAATGCAAAACAGCAGTTTATGCTCGAACTAAAGAATGAACGATATGGAGGAGAAAACCGGCTTTCTCTTTATGAAACACGCCTCATTGATAAATCCGGGAACAGGATTCCTGTCCAGATGTCTGCAACTTTACTGTCAGACAAGGAAATGAAATGGGCTATGGTATGCTTCTTCAAAGATATGAGGGGAAAAACAATCCTTTGCGATCAATGGATTCAGCTGGTTGATCAACTGAATATCGGTGCTTTTACCATTGATCTTGACCGGCGGATTACATCGTTTAATCGAAGTGCTCAATCCTTGACAGGCCTCAAGGAGTCAAAAGTAATCGGTAAAGATTGTCGTGAAGTGTTTGCCGATGTTCCCTGTTATGCGAAATGTCCGAGTCATGCAGGCGGAGACAAGGATTCAAATGATTTTTCCGTGGAAATTGTCGACCAAAGTGATGTCACGCACCTCGTAACCCGTCTTTCAGCGCCGCTTTACGGACCTGGCAATAAAGCAGTCGGCTGCCTGACCCTTCTCCAGGACCATGCAGCGCTATCCGACCTGATCAACCGGTTAAATTATGAAGAGCGCAGCCTGAAGATGATACTGGACAATCTTGATATTGGCATATTTACCGTAAACAGGGGAGGGCACATCACATTTTTTAATACGGCAGCAGAAGTCATATCCGGCTATAACCGACGCCAGTTACTTGGAAGACCCTGTTCCGTCCTGTTCGGAAACACGGATACCAATGACCCGACTCTTTTAAAAGAATCAATGACCTTAGGTGCATCCAGGACAAACAGGGAATCGGTTATCCTCACCCAGGACGGTGAAGTCGTACCGATTCGCGCCGATTATATGCCCCTTCACAGCGATCATGGTAAAATTGTGGGGGGTCTTGCCACCATACAGGATCTCACCCTGGCCCATCAGTTTAACCAGGTTGTCAGCAACCGGTATACCTTCCACAGCATGATTGGAAAAGAACCTTCCATGCAGAAAATTTTTAAAACCGTGGAAGTGGTGGCAAAAAGCAATTCAACCATTCTTATCGAAGGGGCAACAGGAACCGGCAAGGATGTTCTGGCCAGCGTTATCCATTCAGCCAGTAACCGTGTAGACAAACCCATGGTAAAAGTCAACTGTGCCGCCCTGCCTGACAATCTTCTTGAATCAGAGTTATTCGGTTACACCAAAGGCGCTTTTACCGGTGCAGACCGGAACAAACCCGGCCGTTTTCAGGAAGCGGATAAAAGCACGATATTTTTAGATGAAATCGGTGATCTGCCGCTGTCCCTTCAGGCCAAACTGCTTCGCGTCCTGGAAGACCAGGAATTTTATCCCCTGGGAGGCCGGCGGACCGTGAAAGTTGATGTGCGAATTATTGCCGCGACAAATCGCGGGCTGGGAAACCTGGTCAAAAACCGTCAATTTCGCGAGGATCTTTTTTACAGGTTGAATGTGATACAGTTTGAACTCCCTCCTTTGAAAGAAAGAGGTGCTGATATCCCCCTTCTCATTCGTCATATCCTTCGTAAATTATGTACGGCAGAAGTCAACCGTTCCTGTGAGATATCCAAAAACGCGTTAAACATTCTTTTAAATTACGATTACCCGGGAAATGTCAGGGAACTCCAGAATATACTGGAACATGCAATGATTGTCTGCCAGGACAATATGATTGAACCGGAACATCTGCCGGCCACACTTCTCAATCCACCTGAAATACAAAAAAACAGAATAAGCCCCACTGCTGAAAAAGTACAGGGAAATGATATGGTTTCCAATGTATCCGAACGGGAAAAAATCGTTGAAATACTTCAGCAATACCAATGGAATAAAGGTCAAGCAGCAAAGGCTCTCGGCATCGATCGGACAACGCTGTGGCGAAAAATGAAACGGCTGGGAATTAACCAGGACTAAACGGCCCATCACCCCTGCGTCATTCCTGTGAAAGCGGAAATCCATATTTCTGCGACCGTCAAAGATAAACCCTTCATGTTTACCGTGAATTATTGACAAACCACCCATGATGTTGCACATGCAACACATGTTGCATATGCAACATTAACTCTATATTCTGTTATATCTTGATCTTAACTTTGGAACGCTCTCTGGCTGTTGCAAATCATGCAACACTATCCCTTGTTCCTGCTTTTGTATGTTTCCCTCATAAATACCCATTATACACGCAACAGACTTAAATAGTTACAGATTCATTTGAACGAAAACAGTGTGGCATAAAAACTGCTTTTATAGAGAGCAAATAATAATTTTAGTTTTTCAGTTAACCTGAAAAAGAGGGGCGCTTTGAACACGGAAACCAGGAAAGTCCTTATTTTGGATGACGATTCAGATATGCAGATATTTTTATCAAACCTTCTTGAAGCAGACGGCTTTTCACCGATCATAGGCGAAAACAGCCATGACGGTTTATCAAAGGCTTTGAAAGAAAAACCTGACCTGATTATTCTTGATGTACCGATGCCTGAAAAAAGGGGGATTCAAATACACCATACCCTGAAGCACGACAAACGGTTTAAGCATATCCCGGTGATTATAATTTCACCGTTAGACAAAAAAACATTACAGCAGTATCAGCGGACGATCAAAGGATATAACGACCAGGACATGGCCGAACCCGAAGCTTACCTGAAAAAACCGCTGGAAACTGAAGAAATCCTGGATCTGGTCCGTAAATTTGTTACCAGGGGAAAAAATACTGATGACATGATACAGAGAAACCAATGATAGACACGATTGCAAATAACAGCTCTATAAAATTTGACAACCAGATCAACGATTATGTCAACCTGTTTGATCTGGTTCCGTGCCTTATTACCGTCCAGGACAAAAATTATAAAATCCTGAAGTATAATCGTGAGTTCGCAGACAAGTTCGGCTCAAAGGAAGGCGATTACTGTTTCAAGGCATATAAGGGTCGCGACAAAAAATGTGTTGACTGTCCGCTGGAAAAGACGTTTCTGGATGGAAATATTCATTTTGATGAACAAAGCGGCGTTAATAAGGATGGAACAACCGTTCACTGGATTGTTAAAACTTCGCCCATAAAAAATTCAGAGGGTGAAATCATCGCCGCCATGGAGATGAGCATCAACATTACCCAGCAGAAGCTGCTCCAGGAAAAACTGAAAAAATCAGAAAGAAAGTACCAGGTCATTTTTAACAATATCCCCAATTCAGTATTTGTTCTTAATTCCGAAACCCTGAAAATTCTTGACTGTAATGGAAGCTCTGGATCAAATTATGGATACACAAGGGAAGAAATGATTGAAAAAACATTTACTGACCTGTTTCTGGATAAAAATAAAGACACAATCGCATCACTTATAAAATCGTCATCTATTATTAATAAGGTTAAACATCAACACAAAGACGGTTCAACACTGTTTGTCACTATCAGGATTTCACCGTCAGAGTATCATGACCGGAAAGTATTTATTATTTCCTGCAGCAACATTACACACAGGCTTGAAACCGAGCAGCAACTTATTCAGGCATCCAAGCTGACCACACTGGGCGAAATGGCTACCGGCGTTGCCCATGAGCTTAATCAGCCGCTTTCAGTCATCAAAACCGCCAGTACCTTTATCATGAAAAAAACGAATAAAAAGGAGACCATCAATGATGACATCCTGCTGACCCTGCTAAACAAAATAGACAGCAATGTGGACAGGGCATCCAAGATCATTAACCATATGAGGCAATTCTCAAGAAAATCAACTATGGAAATTGAGAAAATCAAGGTCAACGATGTGCTGGACAGGGCGTTTCAGATTTTTAACCAGCAATTAAAAATCAGGGGTATCGACGTTGTCAATGAAACAGATAATGACCTCCCGGTTATAACAGCAGATTCCAACTGCCTGGAACAGGTATTCATCAATCTCATTTTAAATGCAAGGGATGCGATAGAAGAAAAATGGGGGAATAAACCGGGTGATAAAAAAATAATCTTTAAAACCCATAGTGACGGTGAGCATGTCATTGTTGAGATAAGTGACACTGGCGGAGGGATTCCAGAGGAAATTGCAGATAAAATTTTTGAACCGTTTTTCACCACCAAAGAAGTCGGCAAAGGGACAGGTCTGGGACTTTCCATAAGCTACGGAATTATCAAAGACTGCGGTGGGAAAATTTTTGCTGAATCAACCGGAGGAAACGGTGCTGCCTTTACTATTAAGTTTCCCATAAAGGATAATATATAATGGAACCATCAGAGCATATGAAAAAAATTATCCTTGTTGATGATGAAAAAGATATCAGGGATGTTCTTGAGATATCCTTGTCTGACATGGGTTATCATGTATTTACAGCAGGAAACGGTAAACAGGCACTGGAACTTTTTAGAAAAGAAATGCCGTCAATAGTCCTCACCGACATTAAAATGCCCGGCATGGACGGCATAGCTGTTCTTCGGGATATAAAAAATGAAAACCCGGATACGGAAGTCATTATGATCACCGGCCACGGGGACACTGACCTTGCCATAAAAAGTCTGAAATATGAAGCCATCGATTTTATCGCAAAGCCAATCAGTGATGATGCTCTGGAAATCGCATTAAAAAGGGCCAATGAAAAAATCATCACTCGTCAGCAGTTAAGGGAATACACGGAAAGTCTTGAAAAACTGCTTCGTGAAAAATCTGAATTACAGGACCACCTGTCCTCCCTGGGAATCATGATCGGATCAATTTCCCATGGTATAAAGGGACTGCTTACAAGGCTGGACGGCGGCGTTTACCTGGTTGAATCAGCCCACACGGATAAAGAATATGATGATATCGGTGAAGGTCTGGATATCCTGAAAGAAACAGTCACCCGTATAAAAAAGATGGTCCTGGATATTCTTTATTATGCAAAAGAGCGAGACCTTAAACTTGAAAAGATAAATGTATTACAATTTGCCGAAGATGTGGCCGATGTGATTGAACAGAAAATCGCTGACCGGGGTATTGAATTTCATCGTGATTTTGGACAGGATGACATTGAATGTGAAATGGATGTGGAATTTTTCCATTCTGCTCTGATAAATATCCTTGATAACGCCATTGATGCCTGCGCGGGGGACAGGAGTAAATCCTCACATAAGATCGTATTCAGCATCAGGCAGAACAATGAAAACGTCATTTTTGAAATTCATGATAACGGCATCGGTATGGACACGAAAACAAAAGAAAATATTTTCAACCTGTTTTACTCATCAAAAGGAAGCAAGGGTACCGGTTTTGGCCTTTTTATTTCAGATAATATTATCAAACAGCACAGGGGGGTAATTAACGTTCATTCAGTAGCAGAAAAGGGAACCCATTTTAATATAAAAATTCCAAAGCGGCACTTAGAAAATGAATAATTTTAAGTGGGCATAAAAATTTTGGCTGAATGTTTTTCAAAAAAACCCAGTTAAAAAAAGGAGGTATGAGATGGAAAATAAAAAAATACTGATCATTGATGATGATCCGGCCATTGTTAAATATCTTGAGAAGCTTTTTAACAATAACGGATATGATACCATCCTCGCATATGACGGCCTGGAAGCAGATGATATCCTAAAAGAAACCACACCGGACTTGATTACACTTGATCTGGATATGCCCAAAGAATGGGGACCCAGATTTTATCGCAAACTGACAAAAAACAAGGAATGTAAAGAAATCCCTGTAATTGTGGTCAGCGGAATGGCCGGACGTGACCATTCAATAAAAAAGGCTGTTGGTATTTTTGGCAAGCCGTTCGATTCTGATAAACTCATGGCGACAGTTAAAGAAACGATCGGTTAAAAAAGTTGCTTAAGTGTTATTAAGGTTGTGCCGGTTTTTCCTCCTTTTTTTTAAATATGATTAATCGACTTTCAACATTTTTGCCACTTTAAAAAAAATAATTAATTTACTTATTATCAGGAGAACAAGATGTATAATTTTCTAACCGGACCTTTGGCGTGGTTTTCATTTTTGGTTTTTTTCATCGGTATACTGATCCGTTCGATTCTGTATATAAAAGGTCTTGATTCAAATCTTGACAGGGTCACTTACAAAGTCAATACATCATTTGGAATAAAAGAGGCTGTCAGGTCCATTTTTTACTGGCTCCTTCCGTTCGCCACAAGAGGCTGGCGCACCCAGCCCCTCATGACGGCACTTTTTTTTATTTTCCATATCGGTTTATTGGCATCCACACTTTTCCTTAAAGCGCATAATATGATACTCCAGGAAAGATGGGGATTCAGTATCATTACCATCCCCGATGTTGTTTCAGATTATCTGACCATTGCCGTACTGGCTGCTGCGCTCGTACTGATTATTCGGCGCATGGCTCTGGCACAGGTGAGGATTCTTACCAAACCATCCGATTATCTGATCCTGCTTATTTCTATTGCACCTTTTTTAACGGGTTTTCTGGCTTTTCACCAGTTTGGGAATTACCCGTTCTGGATGATCACACATATTATTTCAGGTGAACTCCTGCTGGTAGTCATCCCTTTTACAAAACTTTCTCACTGTTTCCTTTTCTTTTTCTCCAGAGGTCAACTGGGAATGGACTATGGAATCAAACGCGGTGGTATGAAACGCCGTAAAGCGATGGCATGGTAATTATCTACTCAATTTAGTTAACTTTTAACCAATAATTTTTTAGGAATTTTGAATAATGAGTCAAAACATACTTTGTACACAAAATCCTGTAAACGACAAGGAAGCACTTGATGCCCTGTTAAAGGATAAAAGGGGTCAGCAGTATTATGATGAAATGACCCGGCTTGAAGTTGATACAGCGGCCTTAAGCAAATCGTTGAATGATACCTGTCATTCCCGCATACGTACCTGGCTTGAACTTTGTGCCCATTGCGGTATGTGTGCCGATGCCTGTGCCTTTTATCTTTCCAATGAAAAAGATCCCAAGCAGGTTCCGTCTTATAAAATTCAGTCGACTCTCGGTGAAATTGTCAGGCGGAAAGGAAATGTTGATAATGCCTTAATGAGGTATGCAATGGATGTGGCATGGGGAAAATGCACATGTTGTAATCGTTGCGGTCTATACTGCCCATTCGGGATTGATATGGGTGTAATGATGAGTTATTTGAGAGGACTTTTATTCTCACAGGGATTTGTACCATGGGAAATGAAAATTGGTTCCGGCATGCACCGGATTTTCAGGGCACAGATGGATGTTACGGTTGAGGACTGGGTGGAAACCTGTGAATGGATGGAAGAAGAATGGGAAGATGACTGGCCGGGGCTGAAAATCCCGGTTGACAAGGAAAATGCGGATATCATGTATACGGTCAATGCCAGGGAGCCGAAACACTATCCGGAGGATATTGCTGAAGCAGCCGTCTTGTTCAGCATAGCTGGAGAAAACTGGACAGTCCCGGGTGAAGGCTGGGAAGAAACAAGTCTTGCCATGTTTGCAGGTGACTGGGAAGGAAGCCAGCTCCAGGCGCAATCGGTATATGATGCCATGGACAGGTTAAAACCCAAACGAATGATCGTGACCGAATGCGGCCATGCATACCGGGCAACCGTTATTGAAGGCCCATACTGGACAGGTCAGAAATCAGGGAAAACACCGATTGAAACTCTTCACTATGTGGAATGGGTCGCAGAGGCATTAAGAACAGGCAAGTTGAAAATCGATCCGGCAAAAAAAATAAAAGAACCGGTTACCTTACATGATTCATGCAATTATGTCCGTAATGGCGGCCTTTCCCAGTGCGGTAGAGAAATAATGAGCTATATTGCAGAAGATTTCAGGGAAATGACGCCCAACGGTGATCACAATTTCTGTTGCGGCGGCGGCGGCGGCATGAACGGTATTGGTAAATATCGTGAAGAGCGGAATACTGGCCAAAAAGTGAAAAGAGATCAGATTCTTGCGACAGGAGCAAAGCTGGTGATTACACCATGTCATAACTGCTGGGACGCCATACGGGACCTTGAGGAAGTATATAAAATCGGTATCCGGTGGTCATTTTTAAAACCGCTTCTTCTTGACATGGTTATAGTACCTGAGCATCTAAAACCTAAAGAAGAATAGAATGCCCGTTATTTTTTACAGATGGTTTTTTCCAGGAATATTAATAAAAAAGAGAGGCGATAATTCATGTTTAAAAAAATACTATTTGCGACAACCGGCACACCTTCGTGTGATTCAGCGGCCAGAGTTGCCTTTGACATGGCCAAACGATATAATGCTGAACTTGTTACTATCAATGTTTTTGGCGTTCCTTCAAGAAGTTTCAGCCAGACCGTCACCGATATCCGGACCGGAGACGAGGTCGATCTTCATGACGACCGGCTTGAAGAGATAAAAAATGAATTAGAAAAAACATATGTTCAGCTAATTAAAGACTACACGCCATGTGAAACAGTGGTCACCGTGGGGATTCCGCACACGGAGATATTAAGACTGGCACGAAAAAAAGAGATCGACCTGATCGTCATCGGAGCGCGGACATCAGCGGAAGAAAATGAAAATTCTGTAAACAGGCATATCGTGGGCAGGACCCTGCAAAGCGTGGCCCGGTCTGCCCGGTGCCCGGTACTGGTGATCGGCCGTACGGCCGCGTCATTCTGGGGCGGTATTTCCAATATTGTTTTTGGTACGGATTTTTCAAAAGCATCAGACGAAGCTTTTAAATTCGCGTTTAACCTGGCCCAAACATTTAACAGCTCCCTGCATCTTTTCCATGCTATTGACATCAGTGCAGATCCCTTTGAAATTACAAAAAACCAGGAAGTAATTGAAGACAGGATAAGAGATGCCCGGGAAAAAATCAGGAGTAAATACCTGAGTAAAATGGAAGGGTTCAATGATTATGAAATTGATGTATGGGAGGGGATACCCTATGTGGAAATTGTAAAATATGCCCGTGAGAGTTTTGCAGACCTTATCGTGATGTCGCATCATACGAAAAAAATGGACCCGGAAAAAGCCGTGCTTGGCAGCACCGTGGAGCAAGTTGTTTTACGTTCCAATGCGCCGGTTATCAGTGTCAATCACCCTGCCAGGCAAAAAAAACAGTAAAAAACAAGCCCGGCTATTTATTGCAGGCGGTATACAAACTGTTTACAGGCATGACGAAAACATTACATTGAAAGGAGCTCGCTGTTATGGCAAAAAAAATTATGATCGTCGATGATGATCCAGCAATTGTAAAATACCTTGAAAACCTTTTTAAAAATAATGGTTATGAAACATGTGTGGCCCGGGATGGTTCGGAAGGTGTAGGAATAGTGAAAAAAGAAAAACCGGACCTGATTACCCTTGATCTTGAAATGCCCGAAGAATGGGGACCCCGGTTTTATAGAAAGCTTTCAAAAGAAAAAGAATTTAAAAATATTCCGGTTATTGTCATCAGCGGTCTTTCAGGTAACAAGTATGCTATACACAAGGCAGTGGCCAGCCTAACCAAACCATTTGACAAGGACAAACTGTTAACAATTGTAAAAGAGACGATTGGAGAATAATGAGAATGAAAGCAAAAGCAAATGGTGGAAAAGAGGGTATGATGAAGTATATAATGTGTATGTGGATCGTATTGCTGATGACAGGTACGACTGTTTTTCCTGCGTATTCACAGGACGAGATTATTGAAATCAACAGTGAAGCACTGGGTAGCCACACACGACCCGTGGTGCAATTTCCCCATATGAACCACGAGGAACAGATCGAATGCAGCGAATGTCACCATGAATATGACGAATCCGGAGAAAATATTGGTGGAGAAGGTGGATATTGTTCTGACTGTCATACAAGAAATGCCGGGTCCAATCCTGTTCCCTTAATGGAAGCATTTCATCTTCAATGCAAACAATGTCATGCAAAAGAAATTGCATCAAGTGAAAACAAAGACATGCCGCAGATGTGCGGGCAATGTCATGTAAAAAAATAATTATCTGATTTTGGCAGCGTCGTAAAAAGTCTCCATGAATCCTGAGAAACAGGCTTTCATGTATATACCCTTTGCATTTCCATGTAATAAAACCGGAAATCTTGACAGCTTATTATTATCTGTTAAGGTAGGCTGAAAGGACATGGTGAATGCAATCATTATTTGCTGGTCAAAAACCGGCAACACCGGAAAAGCCGCACTGACAATCAAAGAAATACTGGATGAGGCTGATGCTAATGTTGAATCCATGAAAGTAGAAGACGCAGAAAATAATGAAGAAATCATCAGACGGGATAGATGATTCATCTGAAAGCAGAGTTTTCAAAACCGGAAATGTTATTCTGCTGTCTGTCTGCCATTTCCTTCACGATATATATTCCAGCTTTCTGGCTCCGCTTCTTCCGCTTTTGATTGAAAAATTTTCAATGACGCTCGGCCAGGCGGGCTTTCTTTCCACTGTGATGCATATTCCCGCCTTTTTTAATCCGCTTATCGGTGTTCTTGCAGATAGAACAAGTGTCCGCCTTTTTATTGTTCTTGCGCCTGTGACCACAGCAATCCCCATGAGCCTGCTCGGGATATCGCCCAATTATGGCGTATTGCTGATCCTTCTTTTTATTACCGGTGTGAGTGTATCCATGTTTCACGTTCCGGCGCCGGTCCTGGTTTCATATTTTTCAGGAGATAAAAAAGGCAAGGGAATGAGCTTTTTTATGGCCGGGGGTGAGCTTGCCAGGACGATTGGACCCATGATTGCTGTGGGCGGGATTTCCCTGTTCAGCCTTGAAGGATATTACCCCATGATGATTTTTGGCATAGCGGCTTCCGGCTGGTTGTATTTTAAATTTCAGGGCATTTCATTGAATGTTGGTAAAAAAAAAAGCCAGCCGCTTTTAACCACCTGCATGGAAATGAGATCCGTCCTGTTCCCATTAACCGCCATACTGATCGCACGCGGATTCATGCATGCGTCAATGACGACGTTTCTGCCCACATTTTTAAATCAGGAAACCGGAAATATCTGGCTGGCAGGTTTCGGGCTTACGATTTTGGAAAGTATGGGCGTAGCCGGAGCCCTGTGCTCTGGAACGTTAAGTGACCGCCTGGGCCGAAGAAAGGTACTCGTTATCGCTCTTTTAGGCGCGCCGTTAAGTATGTTTTTATTTATTTTTACAGGCGGTTTTTTACGATATTTCATGCTCCTTTTTACCGGATTTACACTGTTATCCACAACGCCGGTCATGCTTGCCATGATCCAGGAAAATGCCGGGAAAAATCCGGCAGCAGCCAACGGACTTTTTATGATGGTATCTTTTATTGCCCGTTCAGCTATTGTTGTTGTGGTTGGTATAATCGGCGATCATATCGGCCTGCATGCAACATATTGCATCAGTGCAGGCATGGGTCTTCTGGGTATTCCGTTTATTTTTCTTATTAAAAGCAGGCGGGAATAGAAGTCCCGGTTTTGGTTTATCCCTGAAAAGGGATAGACTAAAATTATAGCAGGTTATCACTTTTCAAACGATGAATAATTTCAATGGTCGTTTTACTCCGGTCCATCGTATAAAAATGAAGCCCTGAAACCCCTTCTTTTAACAATTCCCGGCATTGCGCCACGGCAAAAGCTATCCCCAGATTTAATACCGCATCTTTATCATCTGCATCCACGGCATTAAGGCGGCTTTCCAATTCATCAGTGATTGAAGTCCCACAGACTTTTGACAGCATGCGGGTCATTTTTACAGTATACACCGGCATAATACCGGGGATAATAGGAACACCAATCCCCATTTTCCTGCATTTTTCAACATATTCATAAAAATACCGGTTGTCATAAAAATACTGGGCGACAATATATTCGGCACCATTGTCAACTTTTCGTTTTAAATATTCAATATCTTTTTCAAGGCTTTCTGCCTCAATATGCCCTTCGGGGTATCCGGCACAACCGAGTGTAAAATCGTAACGTTCTTTAATAAAGGCTATCATTTCCGACGCATAGGAAAAGCTGTCAGGATGTGGTTTAAAGTCATTTTCCCTTGGCTTGTCCCCGCGGATAACAAAGATCGTTTCCACACCCAGTTCTTTATACCTGTCCAGAGCTTCCGTAATTTCATCCGGTCCAAGTCCGTATCCGGCTATATATGCAACCGTCGGCTGTTTTTTATCAATCATCACCTGTTTAACTGTTTGATACGATCCATCCCTGTTTGATCCGCCGGCACCGAATGTTATGGACATATAATCCGGTTTGAGTTCGGACAGGTTGTCTATAATCGTACCAAATTTTTCAGCTGCTTTTTCATTTCTCGGCGGGAAAAACTCCATAGAAATAACTGGTTTTTTACTTTTGTACAAACTTGTCACACGCATATCAGTTTCTCCTTTATTATTTCTTTTTTTAACTTGTTTCAGTCGTTTAATTTTAGGTCTAATTTTTTTCAAACAGGTTTTATCTTCTCTAACAAAGGCACAGAACCCGGGTTTATAATAATCTTTACAGTTTAGCGGATTATATAACGGGCATTCCGGATGTTTTTCAGACATGGGTTAAATTTTGTCCTTCTTAATGACAGGCGTATAATATACATCAGTTTTTTTAAATATCGTATGAATGTGTTTAGACTGCATTAGTTTCCCGAGATATTTTGAAACCTCATTGATATGCAGGCCGAATCCATCCGATATCTGTTCAATTGTGCAAGGCCTGCGCTTTAGCATAGAAAAAATAATTTCCTCATTCGCCCGAACATTTTTCTCATGATTTGTACTGAATTCCGAAATAATTTCTGCAGCAGGGTCAAAAAAACTTTTTAATGAATCCATGCGATTTTTTGACAGGGCTGAAGCAAAATCTTCTGCCGGTGGTCGAACAACAGTGTTCAGATGGATGCGATCCGGTTTGATTTCTTTTAAATGATCGGCAATTTTTTTTACCTGTTCAGGCATTGAATTCATGCCAAAAAGAAGAAAAACCTCTATCCACAACTCCCCTTTATGCTGTTTACTAAACTTCTTGAGTCCGCCAATTATCTTTTTGAATTGCAATTTCCGTTGCGGGCGGTTAATCCTTTCAAAAGAGAGCTGATCCCATGCACTCAACGATACTTTGACAACATCGGCATAAGAAGCAGCATCGCGCACTTCCGGAAAATCCATTGTGGAGCCATTGGTTAGCAGTACTGAAGGGATGGCTGTTTTTTTTAAATATTTTAAAACACTGCCGAAACCACTATGGAGCGTCGGTTCCCCAGACCCGGAAAGGGTGATATAATCTGCTGCACCACCAGTTTCAAGCCATGATTTAATCTCATTTGTAACCAAATCAATGGGGACGTATTCTTTACGTTCACATGTTTTTTGTGCTGTTCTTCCCAGTTGACAAAATACGCAATCAAAACTGCACGTTTTAAAAGGAGTAAGATCAACACCCAGTGAACGTCCAAAACGACGCGAGGGTACCGGGCCAAATAGACATTGATATTTCTTCACTTTTTTTTAAATACCTTCTCTTTGCTTTTTTGCTATAATTTCAGCGACTTTTATTAAAGGATAGGCTGTCGGCGGTGCCGTAAGAAACGGGTGGGTTCCTATCTGGGAAGTCAGGATATCATTAACAGTCATTCTGTTTTGGATAGCCAGCCCAATAAGATTGGTAAGCTCCCCTGTGCTTTGCCCGCCAATGACTTCACCTCCCAGTATGACACCTGAATCCTTGGAAACAATCAGTTTTACAATCTGTTTATGGGTGCCGGGTAATGTTCCGGGATGTTTATCAATCCCTTCAAAAATGCCACTGATAATTTCAAATCCTCTTTCATTTGCAAGACTTTCAGTCACTCCTGCCACTCCAAATGCTGTATCCCCTATGGCTGTGCTGAAAATTGCGATGGTTCCCCCAAATGACCTTACCGTGGAGAGTTTAAACAGGTTCATCCCGGCAATCCTGGCTTCTGCGCATGCGGTTGAAGCAAGCATGACACCTTTAAGTGTTCTTGTAAGGAAACTGAATTTTTCCGCGCAATCTCCTATAGCAAAAATATCAAGATTTTCTGTCCGCATATATTCATTGACCTTGATAAAACCCATATCATTCAGTTTTATTCCTGATTTTTCAGCAAGTGTCGAATTCGGGTGATAGCCGGTTGCCATTATAACTAAATCAGCCTTGATCTCTTCACCATTGTTTAAAAGAACCCCCTGAACTTTTTCATTGCCGGTAATTTCTTTTACACCGTCACCGGTCTTTATAATTACTCCTCGTGATTCGAGTATTTCCTCTGCCTTGACAGCAAGCTCACTGTCAAATGCAAGGCTTAAAATATGAGGCAGTACTTCAATTATGGTTACTTTTTTCCCAAGTTTTCGGAGTTCGTCGGCAACTTCAACACCAATAAATCCACCGCCTATTACTACAATATCCTCACAGTCACTTATCGTTGATATCAAATTGTCGAGATATTCCTTGTCTTTTGGTATTAAAAAAACATTTTCAAGGGATGAGCCTTTGAGCCATTTTGGATTTTTAGGTGTTGAACCTGTTGCTATTACAAGTTTTTCAAAGCCAATTGCATCGCCTTTCAAAGTTTTGCAAATTTTGTTTTCCTGGTCAATGTCAACAATTTCATCGATTTTTAACTCTATCCCGGCATTTTCCAGAACAGCATCAGGCACTAAATTTTTTTCACTACTTCCCAGTGTTTCGAAAATATATGGTATCCCGCAAGGGACAAGGATTTTTTTTTCTTTTCTAACAATGATGAAATCCTTATCAGGATAAAATGATTTTCCTGTTGTTGCGGCAACAATACCTGCCGCGCTTCCTCCAATTACCAGCACATCTGTTTTTTTCATTTCTTGATACCTCCTTATATACGTTGTTCAATAAATTTAAGATTGCTTCCCCATGATCACCGCATTCCCCAGTTCACAGCCAATATGACGTGCGATAACAGGACATTTTGCCTTAAGCAGAAAAAAGATATTTTTATTTACATCGGAAAGTGTTTCAAAATTTCCCTGCCCTTTGGCGATGATAAGATCGGCATCAAAAAAATACTGCCGGAAAGCGGATGAACATTCTTCAATAATACACCCCGGGGCATCTGAACCGTTGTCAATCACTCTCACCATATCCGTCATGGCCGTGTAAACGGCATCCGCAATGGTCGCATCATTTATCACCGGACTGCCCCTGACAGCATATATCACCTTTCCTTTGGGCAATTGCCCGATCAGCAAACGGTCAAAAACAATTTCCCCTGTATTATCTCCTATATATAAAATTGTCTCTGCAGCGTTAACAGCTTCCTGAAGATGCGTTACACTTCCGAACAATTTTTCAGATAAAGATTTTTCAATATTTTTTTTTATTATAGTAGAATCAATTTTGTTATTGACTCCGAAATCAATAATATTGCCTGCAATGGCCATGCGTGCGGCCGTATCAAACTTATCAGGCGAATTTTCAATTATTTCCTTTAATGCAGGATAAAGTTCAAGTGCATATTGATTAAATCGGTCCTTTACTTTTTTATATGGATCAGGACTCCCGGAATATTTTCTGATTAGACGATGGATGTACTGCCCCATTACCGGCGGGGATTTTTTCATGTCCATTTTACTGGCAGCATATAAAACTTCACGGAGAACCAGTTCATGAATATTTTCATCCGTCGTTGCAAATCTCACTGCCTCAATTGTCTGGCGTATAAAACAGGGGATGCAGTCAAAATTAGTCTCCATTGGGACCTTGTATGAAATTCTTTTAGTTGGATGCTCTAATTATAATTTTTATTTGGTTACAAGCGTTGACATATTTTCGGCAATTTTACAGAACACCTGTGTTACAGGAGAGTCCGAAAACTTTTTCTGAAAAGAAACGCCGGAATCTCCGCATTCGACCATTTTGGGATCAAGTGGTATTTTTCCAAGAAAATTAATCCCTGCTGCCAATGCAGTTTTTTCTCCTCCTCCTGAACCAAAAATATCGATAACATCGCCACAATGCGGACATTTATAACCACTCATATTTTCAACAAGGCCGAAAATGTCCATTTTTACAGTTTTACAGAAATTGATCGATTTCCGGACATCTGCCAGGGCCACTTCCTGGGGTGTGGTTACGATAATTGCCCGGGCATCAGGAATTAACTGGGCAACCGTCAATGGCTCATCGCCTGTACCCGGGGGAGAATCGATAATTAAAAAATCTAACTCTCCCCAGTCTGTATCCCCGATAAATTGTTTGATCGCATTATGTTTCATAGGACCACGCCATATGACTGCCGCATCCTTATCCTGCATGAGTAACTCAATAGAAACAGCAGCCAGATTTTCAGAAAATTTCAAAGATTGAATCTTATGGTTTTCATTTACATCGAGCATACCTTTCAGTCCCAGCATTCTGGGGATATCCGGGCCATGAATATCCACATCCATTAATCCGGTCTTAAATCCCATATTTGACAGTGCTATGGCAATATTAACAGACACGCTGGTCTTCCCGACACCGCCTTTGCCGCTCATCACGATGATTTTATTTTTAATTTTTTTCAGTGTCTGTTTTGCAAGTTCCTCCGGATCAGGTTCCGGTGGCTTGTCCGCGATTCCAATTCCTCGCTGGGTGTTTTTCATAAATGACCTTCCTTTTTTGAGATGACCGCATTTTTCATTCAGTTATGTACTGAGCGACAGTCTTCTCCTTTTTTCTATTATTTGAGTTATGTGGTTACTTCAGTTGCATGGCAATTCACTTTACCCTGTTTTCCTTTTTCA
This sequence comes from Desulfobacteraceae bacterium, assembly GCA_030618465.1. Taxonomy (GTDB): domain Bacteria; phylum Desulfobacterota; class Desulfobacteria; order Desulfobacterales; family SURF-7; genus JAUXDD01. Next base: position 733 of record JAUXDD010000030.1, on the reverse strand, counting down.
CACCTAAATAAAGTTAAAACCAAATAACGAAGCAAACACTATGCCATTGATTCACCGAAATCTATGATTGAACATATCTTCCGTAATTATTGATTATTATAAGATATAAACAGATAAAGATGAAATGGGAGAATACTTATTTTGCAACTCTATTAACCCAATAGGTTGCAGTGTCGCGACTGTATATGAAAGGATAGTTCCGCTGTACTCACATGAGGTCAGAGTTTTATTAATGGGGAGAGAAAGAATTCATTGCCATGTTGAAACCAGTTATACGGTTCTGTCAGATCGGCAATTGTTTCCACAACACCTTTCACAATATTTTTTATCCTTGACCAAAAGTGCACCTTTAACAACAGAAATTAACGATGTGTTCGAAATACCGACAGAATGTAACGCCCCGTAACGCTACTTTTAAGTATATGTAGCGCCACTTTTTATTTCAACGCTTCTTTTTAAATTCTCATAAAGACGTATTCTATTTTAAACAGGTCTCATTCTCTTTGCCTGTATATCAGCATATTCTCCAAATAAATTCATGTTTCATGTGATAATGGGCCATTTTTTTTATTGTGGCATGAATATTGATTTAAATTTAGATCAGCAGTCGGGGATTTTTTTACAAATCTATAATTGAAGCGGAATGGATAAATCAGTTCGGGCTGGATACGGTTACAAAATACCTGGAGCCAATTCAAATGAAAACAAAAATATTAACATCATATTCCGAGTT
>JAUXDD010000098.1 GCA_030618465.1 Desulfobacteraceae bacterium | reverse complement strand
GAGCATCAGTGCCAGTGCCAGCATGTGGGCCTGCAGACTGATGGCAAACCCAATATCTGCTGCTGCAAACTCTTCCCACATCACAACATGAGTAAGGCAATCCAGACCAAGGCCACCGAATCTTTCAGGAATGCATGTTTTCTGAAAGCCATGTTCAAAACTTTTTTCAAAAAGTTCCACCTGAAATGTTTTTTCAGGATCTGAAATTTTATCCCATTCCATTGCATACGGTTTGATCTCTTTCGCTGCAAACTCGCGTGCAACCTTTTGCATTTCCAGTTGTTTTTCTGTTAATGTGAAATCAGTCATTAAACGCCTCCTGTATGTATAGCAGGAAAATGATTGTTGCTATAGATTCTGAAAAGAAGAAATCTAAAATAGCAAAAGATCATTAAGGAAATCAAGAAATTTTATCAAATATTCCTAATTCAGTTATCATGATTTGCAAACCGGCCGGATAAAAAATCTTGTGTTTTAACTGTCATTTGTTTATAAATATTAATAGTAATTGATAATACTTAGTTTATCCCATCTTTATTAATATGGAGGTTTTCCGTGAATCGCATGTTTATTTCAAAAATGAGTATGTTTATTATTTCATTAACCGCTATTCTGATAATGATTACCAGTAATAGAGCTTATACCGGTTCAAATATGAGGGAGACCCTGTTCAGGGATGCGGATCAGGCTTTAAAAACAGCCAGAGGAAGTCAGGCAGATCTCTATGCGCCCAAATCGTTTGAAAAGGGAATGGATTCATACAACAGCGCGGATAAAGATTTTAATAAGGGTAAAATCAGGAGTATAGCGGATAGACTTGTGGAATCTGTTGAATACTTCAACGATTCAACCAAAAAAGCAGAAAATGCAATGAAATTTTTCTCTGAAATAGTGACAGTTCGTAAAGATGCTTTAAATGCAAATGCGATCAAGTTTGATATCGACACATGGGATAAGGCGGAACATAAATTCAGATCTGCAGCTATCCGTCTTGAAGATGGGAAAAAGGAATCGGCAAAATCCTATGGTGAAGATGCTGAAAAGTTATACCGTTTAGCTGAATTGAATGGTATTAAGACAAAATACCTAAAACCGGTTTGGGATTTACTCGAAAAAATTGGTGATATGCGCAGTCGAAAATATGTGTCTGACACAATTAAAAATGCAACAGCTCTGGCAAATACTGCTGAAATGTTGATTGATAGAGACCGTTACGATTTTGATGAAGCCAGCAAAATGGCTGAACATGCAAGATATGAAGCTTCTCATGCCATTTACCTGGCAAAGGCAATAGAAAAAATGCATGATACTGATAAGACGTTTGAAAATGTAATGTTATCCGTTGAAGTGCCATTACAGAAAATTGCAGATGAATTTGGCATGTCCCTTCAGTTTGATGAGGGACTTGATATTCCCACACAGAATATTCTGGAAGCGATAAAGAAAATTCAGGAGGAAAACAGGAAATATGCATCAGCGGTTTCCGGAAAAGAATCTGAAATAAAAAATATTAAGAAACGCCTTGGGAAGCTGAATTCTTTAAAGGCGAGGCAGGACAAAATTTCCCGAATAAGTGCATCTCTCAGTAAAAAAGAGGGAAAAGCACTGATGGAGGGTGATAATGTAATTATTCGCCTGTACGGGCTCAATTTTGGTATGGGAAAATCGATCATTAAACCGAAATATTACAATCTCCTCACAAAGGTAAAAAATATTATAGCCGAGTTTCCAGGTTGTAAGGTAATCATTGAAGGACACACAGACTCTACGGGCAGTTATGATATTAACAAACTATTGTCACGGGAACGAGCGGAGGCTGTAAAGCAGTATTTAAGGGCTAACAGCACCTTCTCTCTGGATAGAATGATGGCCATAGGTTATGGTGCATCAAAGCCGATTGCCACCAACCGAACAAAGTCGGGTCGTGCAATGAATCGAAGGATTGACATCGTCATTCAGCCGGCTCAGGACTGGTAAGGGTAAGTCTTTAATGATTCCGGAAGCAAAGATTAATCCACTTTTAGAATAAAATATGGTATAATGCCAGTATGAATAATTATTCTGGTCTATTCAGTTGGGATTATGTGGTCAAGACTTGATTTCTCAGGGTGTTTTGGAATTTTGGTTTTATAAAATTCTTTAATTTCCGCGAGGTCAGCTTCTATGTCTCCTGTAGGATAAAAAACGTAACCAATACCCAACTCTTTTTTTTTGTAATCTATAAAACCAAGTACTAATGGTATATTTGCTTTTTGCGCAATATAGTAGAAGCCTGTTTTCCACTTTTTTCTATAGCTTCTGGTACCTTCAGGGGTTATTATCAGGCCAAAATCATCATTGTCTTCAAAGTTTTTAGCTATCTGGTCTACAAGGCTACTCGTTTTGCTGCGATCGACAGGGACTCCGCCAAATGATTTAAAAAATGATCCCAATACGGGATTGGTGAATAGTTCCTTCTTCATTAGTACTTTTGTATTACTTAAACCGACAAGATGTCTGCCACATATACCAAGCGGGAAGTCCCAGTTACTTGTGTGGGGCACAACAAGTACAATATATTTTTTAATTTCAGGAGGCAGTTTGCCTGTAGTTTTCCAGCCGGTAATCCATAAAAAGAATTTATAAAACAATTTTAACATACGATGATTGGAAATATAATTTTTGAAGATTTGAAAAGGACTGTTATTAAAAAAAATATTTTTAAATTAATATGTTATCAAAAGATCGGAGTCAAGTATTTAAAAATTTAATACAGATACCCGGGAAAAAGGTGTTGCCATATTACATACGGTATCTGTTTTTTAATAAATTAATGTAATGAAGAGTGCTAATTGAAAAAAATCAGGATATTACTAATGAAAAAAATATTAAATAGTAAAACAGTAAAATTTGATTCAATGGTGTTGACAGGTTTTGGGATAGCTGTTTTATACTGGGTCATTGATTCATTGATAAATATTTTTAGGTCCCCGGATGTTAATGTTCTCCAACATATATTCGAATCAAATCAATATGATCTATATACTCGCCTGATAGTTCTGTGTCTTTTTATTATTTTTGGTTCCCATGTCCAGTATACAATAAACAAACGAAAAATTGCTGAACAGGCCCTAAAGGACGCTCACGACAAGATGGAAAAAAGAGTAGAGGAACGAACGGCTGAATTAAATAAAGTAAACAAGGATTTGCATACAGCAAACGAAGCGACAGAAGCAGCCGCTCAGTCAAAGAGTGAGTTTCTTGCTAATATGAGCCATGAAATACGGACGCCGATGAACGCTATTATTGGCATGAGTGATATGATCATGGGTACTGAATTAAACAGGAAACAGAAAGAATACCTGAATATTATCCGTTCTTCATCCCGGGCATTATTAAAATTGATTAATGATATTCTTGATTTTTCAAAGGTAGAGGCCGGGAAACTTGATTTTGATAATATTCCATTTTTTTTACGGGAAGTTATTGAAGAAGTTTCTGATATGTTTCTTGAAAAAATTCAGGAAAAGGAAATTGAATTAATACTGGATATCGCTCCTGATGTTCCCAGACAGATTGTCGGCGATCCACTTCGTCTTCGACAGATTTTTGTGAATCTTATAAGTAATGCCTTTAAATTTACAGGAAGAGGCGAGATATATATTTCCGTTGATGCCAAGTCGTTCGCAACATCAGACTCAGCTACAACTCTAGATACGGTTAAACTCCAATTTTGTGTACGTGACAGCGGTATTGGGATTACAGAAGAAGCTCAAGGGAAATTGTTTGAGGCGTTTATACAGGCAGATGGTTCAACCACCAGAAAATATGGCGGCACAGGACTCGGTCTGGCCATCTGTAGAAAAATTGTAAATATGATGGGAGGTAAAATCTGGGTTGAAAGTAAACTGGGTATCGGGAGCTCATTTCTGTTTACTTCTGAATTCAGATTTGTTCCATTAGAGTTTACCAGTACAACGGTTATGCCTCCAAGTTTAAAAAATAAAAAAATTCTCATTGTTGAAGATAATCCATCCACATTGCTTGTTCTAAAACGATTCATGGACTCATTCGGGTTTAGAGTTGAAATGGCCAATACAGCTGAACTCAGTATTGAGATGTATGAAAAAGCGGTAAAAGGAGAGCCCTATGGACTCATACTTATGGATATTATGCTGCCAGGTATGAATGGAATTGATGCAGCTGAAAAAATAAAGAATTATACAGGAATAAAACCCCCGCCAATAATTATAATTAGTGCCTCCTATCGTGAAAATGATTTAAGACGCGCTAAGATGTTAGGGCTTGAAAGCTTTTTAATGAAGCCTATTAAGCAGTCTGTACTATTCGATACAACAATGGAAATATTTGGATATAAACCTTTGGCCGGCCCAAAAACCGGAACAGGTTTAGTTTGTCAGGATGAGTTTAATGATATTAGCGTACTACTGGTTGAAGACAACCCCATCAATCAGATGGTGGCTACAGAAATACTGGAGTCCGCAGATATTTCTGTTGAAAAATCAATAAGCGGATTGGAAGCAATAGAAAAGTTGAAGAAAAAGAAATATGATGCTGTCCTGATGGATATTCAGATGCCGGATATGGATGGGATTGAGGCCACCAAGGTTATCCGTGAGGAATTAAAAATTGATGACTTGCCGATTATCGCAATGACGGCTCACGCAATGTACGGTGACAGAGAAAGATGCATTGAAGCAGGGATGAATGATTATGTCCCGAAGCCTATTGACAGGAACGAGCTTTTTACAGCGTTGAGAAAAAATATTGATACGCTGGGAAAAAAACCGATAGAAAAACAAGATGAATCTTATGCATACACAGAGCCTTCAAACAGGCATTCTTATTCGCTACCAGGCCTGAATATGGAAGATGGTCTGGAACGTCTGGGTGGATCATGGAGTCGTTATGTGACAATTCTGAATGAATTCTGCAATACATACGAAAATTTTCCTGATGAAATACGATCTTTCCTTGATAATAATAATCTGGAAGCTGTACGAATGCAATCGCACTCACTGAAAGGGGCTGCGGGTAACGTTTCTGCTGAAGAACTGCAATTAACGGCGAAGGCTCTTGAGGATTCATGTAAAAATTCCGACAGTGAGTCAGCATATAAAATCTTGTCTGCCTTAAAAGATGCACTGTTACAGGTCATGAAATCCAGTGCGGAAATACAGCAACAATTTATTCAGACAAATAATTTCAGTGTTGAAGAAAATGACGTTAAAGGTGATAAAAAAGAGACTATTTCTGATTATTCAACTGTTATAGGTTTTTTTCACGAACTGAATAAAAACCTTAGTGAACTTGACCCTGTTAAATCCGAAACTTGTTTTAAGGAAATAAAAAAATGTCTCGAACCTCATGTTTTAGATACTGATATTGAAACTTTAATACATAATCTTGAAGATCAGATAAACAACTACAATTTCGAAGATGCTTTGGACTCATTAAAACAATTTGTTCGCAAAATTAACATATTGTTCAAAAAATAGATCAATATATTATACTGGTTTTTATGTATATACCATTCCATAGCAGTTGGTGAAGTCACATATCAGCTATTATGGCTTCCAGTTCTTTGATGGATATTTTTTCAATTACAGCATTACCAATACCATTCAGAAGAACAAAATCAATATCCATTCCCTTTCTTTTTTTATCTTTTTTAATTGCATCAAGCATTTTATTTTTATTGGTCATGACGGTTACCGGAAGTCGAAGGTTTTTGAGAAGTTCTTCAATTCGTATAACATCCTGATGGGGAATGAGACCTTTTTGATGTGACAGTTTTGCGGCGACTACCATGCCTACACTTATAGCCTGGCCATGAAGCATGCCGGTTGTTTTTTCAACTGCGTGTCCAAATGTATGGCCGAAGTTCAATTTTTTGCGTTCACCTTTTTCTTTTTCATCCAGGTTCACAATTGTTGATTTAATTACTACAGAATCATACACAAGCCGGCTGATAACTTCCTCATCAAGGGCATGCGCCTTTTGATAGTTTTTCTCAAGAAAATCGCACAGACTTGAATCACCTAAAAAAGCGTGTTTGGCAATTTCTCCAAAGCCGCATAAAACTTCTTTCTGAGGAAGTGTGTTTAACAGGGATATGTCACATATAACAAATTCCGGCTGATTGAAATTTCCGATTATATTTTTGTATCCATGGAAATTTACCCCGTTTTTACCACCCACACTGGCATCAACCTGAGAAAGAAGGGTAGATGAGACAAAACCAAATCGAACCCCCCGCATGTATGTAGATGCAACAAATCCGGTAATATCGCAGACAATACCCCCCCCTATACCTATGATAAATGTGGACCGGTCCGCTTCTACATCCATGAGCTTACTGTATATTGACTGTACCGTATCGAGATTTTTTATCTGCTCACCGGTAGTAATTTCAATTATGTCACAGACTGGCAAGTCTTTTCTGTAAAGTTTGTTGACATTGCAATCCGTTATAATTACGAATTTATCAGCCGGGATATATTTTTTCAGATTTTGAAGTTTTTCACCTACCAGAATTTTTGAATTTCCTGTTATTCCATTAATTTCAAGAGATTTCATTAATAGCTCCTGCAACATAATCATTCAGTAATAAATTTTTCGCATGTACGTTGTCTGATTAAAATTGTCAATGTTTATTGTATTTTTAATTCCCATGATTTTTCTTGCATTGTTGATAAATGTGTATTTATAATATTTTTCAAAAATAATTCCTTATATTTTTGTGATTCATATAACCGGTATTGCTGGTATTTGAATAAATTTATTACATAATATGAAAGTAGAAAAAATTACAGAACCAAGATTTGTTAATGCTGTCAGAAAGAATTTTGAAGATAGTATGTTTTATCCTTCCTTGAGGCTTGTCTTGTCAAGATTTAAAGAATTTTCTGTGTTTTTGTGGGGTGGGGCAGTAAGGGAGCCCATTCTTAAAGAAATGTACCCGGAGTATAAAGAACGTGAAACGTATGATTTTGATTTAATGGTTGATGATTCCATAAACAAAGTTGTTTTCAATGATCATTTGAAAGATATCAAGTCTGTTGTTATCAACCGATATGGGCACCCCAAATGGAAGATAAAAAAATATCTGGTGGAAGTTGATATCGGTCTGTTTTCTGATGCCAACAGAATTAGAAACGGGGATGATGTGCCGCTTTGTATTGAGACGGTTGTTGAAGGTGCAGACATAAATACAAGTGCCGTTGCGTATGATATTAAAAATAGAGTTTTATACAGTTATGGTGCTTTTGAAGCATACAAAGAGAAGGAAGTCGATATTAATTATCCGCAAGGCAATGATTGCCATGCTCAAATGCCCCGGGTGGTGCTTCATGCAGAGAAGCTTAATTTTTCCCTTGGCAAAAGAGCTGTGGATTTAATCCGGGAGAAATATACGTCTGAATCAAAAAGAGAAATTCGAAACAAGATGATGTACTGGCAAAAACAGAGTAAATATGATTTTGTAATTTCCCGGCTGGATACCATCAAAAAAAATGGAAACATGATGTAACAGGCTCAATGCGTAATAATTTCCTGTATGAGCACCGCCAGTTTTTTCGAATTATGCCGAATGATACCACCGGATGCTTCAAGCAGATCAGACTCAAATATCCGATGGGTATTCCGGAGTTCATTATTCATATCAATTTCAATGAATTCAGCCTTTTGTTTAATGTACTGAGCATATAATTCATGATCCGGTTTTTGTGTATTATAAATTATGCTGTTAATCTCACTGCCGGTGTGTTCTTCGAGAACCGTCACGAAGTCTTTTGCTGCAAATTGATGGGTTTCACCGTATTTTGTCATGATATTGAGGACATAAAGCAATGTGGCGCTGGAATTCATTATTGCTTCTTTTAAACCGGACACGATCAGGTTGGGTATAATGCTTGTAAACAGATCACCGGGGCCGATAATTATATAGTCGGCATCGGAAATGGCATCAATGACCGGAGGAAAGACACTGATTGTTTCACTATGGTGGGGTACCATGAAAACATTTTTTATTTTATTACGCTGCTGGCCCCGGGGGACATCAATGGCACTTTCACCATAAATTCGGGTTCCATCCGTGAGTTCAGCGACCAGTGTCGCTTTATCAATAGTGACAGGGAGAATGGTCCCTTTTGTATCAAGAATTTCAGCAAGTGCCTGAACACCTGCCGGGAAACTGCCGGTATATCTTGAAAGCGTTGTAAGCAGCATATTCCCGGCGTTATGTCCCTTGAGTCGCCGATCTTTTTCAAATCTTTTCTGAAGGATATTACGGGCTGCATCCTGGTATGGAGAAAGCGCCAGGATACACTTTAAAATATCTCCCGGGGGAAGCGTCCCCAGTTCATCACGCAGTCTTCCCGTGCTGCCGCCGCTGTCTACCATTGAAACAATAGCACTTATATCAATATCTTCGACATCCCGCAAGCCTGACAGCAAAGCAAACTGGCCACTGCCGCCACCTATAGTTACTATTTTCTGCATGGGTTATTCATTCCTGAATGTAAAATGTGACTTATATAGTTTCGGACATGATTATTTATTGAGATATTTAAAAAAGTACTTTTATATTACCGTGGTGTCAAGTTATTATAAGAAGTATTGAACAATTGAACATCATTTTGTTCAATTGTTCAAAATGTTTATTTAATGCGTATGGTAAAGTAGATATGGTATTTGAAAAATTTATTGCCAGGCTGATTCGATTAAGCCGCATAAATCGAAAAAAATCTTTTAAGCTGATGGTACTTTTTGTGGATGAGTTCTTTTTTCTTGCCATTATACCATGGATTTGTATCATTCCTTCAAATATGCTTGCCACTTTTTTAACAATTTCATTCCCGCGCCATACGGAAATATTAATTGCTGTTATTTCTATTCCAACGGGTATTTTTATTTCAATATGGTCGGTAGTTGAGCAATGGAAAAGAGGGGAGGGCACCCCGGCATTAAATGCCCCCACCCGGCGGCTCGTTATTTCAGGCCCATATACTTTCTGCAGGAATCCAATTCAACTGGGTTCGGTTCTCTATTTCCTGGGACTGGGCACCCTTATTTTTTCTTTATTGGCAGGTGTTATTGCTTTGTGTATAAGTCTTTTTGCGGGACTGGCATATATTAAGCTGATTGAAGAAAAAGAGCTGGAATTAAGATTTGGTAAAGATTATATCATTTATAAAGAGGAAACCCCGCTGATTTTTCCTTTTATACGAAAAAGAAACTGAGAAAAATATGGATTTAATGAATCAGATTATAGATCGATCAGAATCAAAAGAAATGAAAGATACTTTTAATGGGTTGAGAGAAAATCTTATTTCAGCTCTTTACCAATACTGGGAAACAGCAACTACTATTCTCAAGGGCAGCGGGATTGAGCTTAAATCACCTCCGGATAAGTATTTTATCCTGGAAAAAAATTTTGTTTCATACCTGTTTTTGTATTCCTTTTTTAAAGCCGGTATATCAGAGTCCCGCAGAATATTATATGCCACTGTTAATCAGTGCCTCAGGGCAATGGTTACAGGTTGTGATAATCTCCTGGACGATGAATACAAAATGGTACTGGACACTGATCTTCCTGAGGAAGGGGCACGGTTTCGTTCAGTTTTAGACATTATGGTTTCTGACCGTGTATTGTTTGATACACTGAATAACGGTTGTGAAAAAAAACAAATATCACGTTCTCAGGTGTCTGCGGCAAGTTCGGAATCTCTAAGGGCGCTTGCAAAATGCGGGGCACAGGAAGCATCTGAGGAATCAGGCATCAAAAATATTATACTGCCGGAAAAAGTGCTGTCTGATGTTCATCATTATAAAACCGGCCTCCTTTTCAAAAGTCCATGGGCAGTGCCGTCAATTATTGAAAATATGGATCCCGGAAAGATTTCAAAAATAACGGATGCTTTGTATAAAATCGGAATTGGATGCCAGATACTTGACGACATGGTCGATCTTGAAATGGATATAAGGATGAAGCGGCACAATTATGTTGCCTCTCTGATATGGCATGGGGAATCTATTGATGCCGGGAATAATGAAATCCTGAGCAATAAAAACAGGAATAAAATGATATCACTGGCAGGTAAAAACGAAAATACCGGTTATAATACTTCTTTTATACTGGATTTTCCTGATGCAAAAAACAGTGCCGCTAAAAAAGCACTGGCTCTTCTGAATCAAGGCGCTTATGAGCTCTTTGAAAATAAGCACCGATTTGTAGCAGATGTGACTATTCGGTTTCTGACCGAGCAGATTGGAGCAAATCGTTTCCTGCCCGAAATTTAGAAGTCATTTCATGTGTATCAGGCCATTTCAAGGACCTTTTCAACAAGTTTTTTAATTCCCTCAGCCACATCTTTTATGCCGGGGCCCAGCATATACGCAGGTGTCGTAACAACGCTGTTTTTTGTATCCACATGAATCATGTCAACCGTGCAGGTCTTGTGTTTACCTCCCATAGCCTGAATGGCATCAGCCGTTCCCGCATCATTTCCGATGGTAACTTCCAGGTGTTTATCTCCCAGCGCCCTGGTCAGTGTGGCAGGTGCTATACAGATCGCCCCGATGGGTTTGCCGGCAACACTCACCGCAGTTAAGAATTTTTGTACATCGTCATTAACCACAGCATCAGCACCTTTTTCGGCAAAGTTGCTGAGGTTTTTTGCCGCGCCCAAACCGCCGGGTATAATGAGCCCATCGATATCGGAAACATTAATATCACGGATGTCTTTAATATTTCCCCGTGCAATCCTGGCAGATTCCACCAGTACATTTCTTTTTTCATCCGTCACTTTACCCGTATAGTGGTTTACCACTTCATGCTGATCCATGTCAGGAGCCATGCAGACAATTTCCGCACCTTTTTGATCAAGTGTCAGAAGTGTAATAACCGCTTCATGTATTTCAGTGCCGTCTTTGACACCACAACCTGAAAGTAAAACACCAATCTTTGCCATAATATCCTCCTTTTATAATAAAT
>JAUXDD010000010.1 GCA_030618465.1 Desulfobacteraceae bacterium | reverse complement strand
ATGATGGCGCCGGCGTGGCCCATGCGTCTTCCCGGGGGTGCGGTAAGGCCGGCAATAAAACCCACAACCGGTTTTTTCACATTGGCTTTAATGAAATCCGCTGCCTGTTCTTCTGCATTGCCGCCGATTTCACCGATCATAACGATCCCCTGAGTATCATCGTCTTTATTAAATGCATCAATACAGTCAATAAAATTGGTGCCGTTCACGGGATCACCGCCGATGCCGATACAGGTTGTCTGGCCGTATCCGGCATTTGTCAGGGCAAACACCGCTTCATAGGTCAGGGTTCCGGAACGGGAAACCACTCCGATGGGACCGCCGTTTTTATGAATGGGTGCGGGCATGATGCCGATTTTGCATTCGCCGGGTGTAATGATTCCCGGGCAGTTGGGGCCGATCAGGCGGGATTTTTTGCCCCGCATGAAGTTTTTTACCTTCATCATATCCATGACCGGAATACCTTCTGTGATGCATACAATTAATTCAACTTCCGCATCAACGGCTTCCATTATCGCATCTCCTGCAAAGGGCGGCGGTACAAATATCATTGAGGTATTGGCATTGCCTGCATTCTTTGCGTCTTTTACCGTATTATACACCGGCACGTCATCCATCTTCTGGCCGGCTTTTCCCGGAGTCACTCCGGCAACCACATTGGTTCCATATGCAATGCACTGCCGGGTATGAAACTGTCCTTCCTTTCCGGTAATGCCCTGTACTAAAAGGCGTGTATCCTTATCTACAAATATACTCACGTTTATATCCTCACTCTTAAATGTAGTTTTTCCTGAATTTAATAGTCACGATTCAACTGAATCCTATTGCACGGCAGCGGCGATTTTTTCAGATGCATCCTTGAGGTTGTCCGCGGTAATCATGTCAAGGCCCGAGTCCGCCAGAATCTTTTTGCCTTCCTCAACATTTGTTCCCTCCATCCGGACGACCAGGGGGATGCTGAGCAGGGTCTCTTTTGCCGCCTGAACAACGCCGTTTGCAAGGGTATCGCAGCGTAAAATTCCACCAAATATATTAATGAGAATACCTTTCACATTTTTGTCGCTGAGAAGAATCCTGAAACCGTTTGCGATCATCTCGGCATCCGCTCCGCCGCCTACATCCAGGAAGTTTGCCGGTTCGGCACCGGCTGCTTTAATGGCGTCCATGGTGGCCATGGCAAGGCCGGCACCGTTCACCATATTGCCCACATTGCCGGTACCTCCCAGATTGATGTAATTCAAATTATACTCGGATGCCTCAACCTCCAGGGGATCTTCCTCATCCGTATCGCGATATTCCTGGACATCCTTGTGCCTGTAAAGAGCGTTGCCGTCCACATCCAGTTTTGCGTCAATGGCAAGGACTTCGTCTTCTGCCGTGAGCACCAGGGGATTGATTTCAAGCATGGAGCAGTCATATTGAACAAACATTTTATACAGACTGCGAAGCATCTTGCCGAACTGTTTTAAGGCCGGCTTGGGAATATTGAGCCCGAATGCCACTTCATTTAAATGGTAGCCCTGGATCCCGGCCAGGGGATCAATATAGACCTTGATGATTTTTTCAGGGGTCTGTTCAGCCACCTCTTCAATATCCATTCCACCGGCTTCACTGGCCATGATGATAATTTTTGCGGTTTCCCTGTCCGGCAGGATGCTCAGATACAACTCTTTGGCAATATTGCACCCCTGCTCAACCAGCAGTTTCTGGACAAGCCTTCCTTCCGGCCCTGTCTGCTTGGTAACCAGCGTCATCCCGTGGATTTCATTGGCTAATGCTTTAACCTCTTCAATGGACTGGGCCAGCTTTACACCACCGCCTTTTCCGCGACCGCCTGCGTGGATCTGTGCTTTAACGACTACCGGAAAAATGCCGATCTCTTCAGCAACCCTGACAGCTTCTTCCGGTGTATTCGCCACACCGCCTTTGGGAACGGGGACGTCAAATTTTCGGAACAATTCCTTGGCCTGATATTCATGGACCTTCATACTTCCTGCCTCCTTAATATTTTTTTACCGGTCTTAAAATCAACCCGGTTTTAATACAAGTCAGGGGTTCACACGTTTTAGCGTGAACCCCTTCTAAAAAAAGGGTTTTTATGATTCAATGCTACCCGATCACGCAGAGTACATCACCCTTGGCAACAGAATCACCACTTTCGAAATTGACGGCCTTGATGGTGCCGCCCACCGGAGCCGGAAGGGCATTTTCCATCTTCATGGCTTCCAGGATAACAACGGTTTCACCTTCATTTACAGCATCGCCGACCTTTTTCTCATAACTGACGATCATACCCGGCATGGGAGCAGCCAGCCCTGTACCGTCAACACTTGCGGGTGCCGGTTTAGATGCCGCCGGTGCAGCTGCCGGTGCGGGTGCCGGTGCGGCTGGAGCGGAAGCGGCCGGAGCAGCAGGGACAGGAGTAGCAACCGGCTGTGCGTATGATACAATCGGTGCGCCGCCAATCTCTTCAACACCCACTTCAAAGTACTCCTCATCAACAAACACGTTAAATTTGCGGGTTTGATCGCTCTTTTCAGGCGCATCTTTCTTCTTTTCAACCAGCTCGCCTCTTCCGGCCTTGGCTACCATTTCCTGATCTTTCAGCGCTTCTTCAAGTGATTTGGCCATCACTTCTTTTGGCGGTGTTTCCAGACCATATTTCCACTTCAGGAATTTCTTTCCGGTAACCGGGTAAATGGCGTACAGGATTTCATCATCAATGTCCTTGGCCAGCCCCTTGACCTCTTCCCGGGCTTTTTCAAGCTCAGGCTCCAGAACTTCCGCCGGTCTGCAGGTAATGGGTTTTTCGCCTCTTGAATAGCCTTTCAGCGCTTTCTTCTGGACTGCCGAATCAATGGGAGTTGCTGTTTTTCCGTAAAGACCGTAGCAAAGGTCCTTTACCTGGGCGGTTATCATCTTGTACCGCTCATTTTCATCATCAAACAGCACATTATTTACTGTCTGAATCCCCACAATCTGGCTGGTAGGAGTGACCAGCGGAATCTGACCGAGATCTTTCCTGACCTTGGGCAGTTCTTTATAGACATCGTCAATTCGGTCAAGGGCATCCATCTCTCTTAACTGGTTGATCAGGTTGGAAAGCATGCCGCCCGGCGTCTGGTGGAGAAGAACATTAATATCAATGATGGACATCTTGTTATCCGCCAGAAGATGCTTGTATTTGGGCATGACCTCTGCTTCCAAAATTTTATTTATGGCTGCAAGCTCTTTGATATCAAAACCGATGTCCCTGTTGGTTCCTATGAGAGACATGACCAGCGGTTCAATTGCCGGATGAGATGTCCGGTATGCATACGGAGACATACACGTATCAACAATATCAACGCCAGCTTCAACAGCCTTTAAGTGGGTCATTGGCGCCATACCGGATGTAAAATGACTATGCAGGTGGATCGGAGCTTTGACAACCTTTTTAATGGACTTGATGATTTCATAGGCATCATAAGGTGCCATCAGACCGGCCATGTCCTTGATACAAATACTGTCCGCACCCATTTTTTCCAGGTCTTTTGCCTTGTTGACAAAATAGTCAATGTTGTAAACATCTCCACCCATTCTGGGTTCTGTCATTGTATAACAGATACATCCCTGGAAATGCTTGCCGCATTCCTTAATAACCGGAACAACGGTTTCAAAGTTCCGGTAATCGTTCAGCGCGTCAAATGTCCGGAAAACATCCATACCGTTTTCCGCGGCCCTGTCAACAAAAGCCCTGGCAAGATCATCTGCATAGTTGCGATAGCCTACCAGGTTCTGTGCGCGAAGCAGCATGGAAAAAGGTGTCTTTTTAATGTATCTTTTCAGGGTCCTGAGTCTTTCCCACGGATCTTCATTTAAAAATCTATGCATGGTGTCAAATGTTGCGCCACCCCACGTTTCAATAGCCCAGAATCCGATCTCATCCATCATTTCCGCAACCGGAATCATGTCTTCCGTCCGGCCCCGTGTGGCAAAAAGGGACTGGTGACCATCACGTAAGCTCAGATCCATAACTTTAAGCGGATTTTCTGCCTTGGGCCTGTCCTTATCGTAATTCATTTTGGTCAATTTTATTTGGTTGTGCTCACTCATCGTATGATCTCCTATAATATCTGGTTAAAGGCTGCTGTTTGTTTATCACCTGAACATTACTTTATTCCGTGAAAAGATTTCATCTGCATCAGGGTCCGTGTCTGCATAATGGACTGCCGGCCACTTGAGCCCCATATGTTTAATGATTCGGAAATAGCCGCGGCAGCAGCCTGCCTGGAAGCTGCTGTTGCCTGAGCAGATGCCTCTTCACCCTGTCTGATATATGTCATTACCGCAGCCATGGCAGCTGCAGTTTTTTTGCTTGAATCCATTTTATCTCCTATAATGGAATATTTCCATGTTTTTTCGGCGGAAGGGTTTCCCGTTTGGTGCACATTATTTCAAGCGCATCAATCAGCCGGGACCGGGTTTCGCTCGGAACGATAACTGCATCCACAATCCCCCTTTCAGCCGCACAATACGGATTTGCAAAAAGATTTTCGTATTCAACAATCTTTTCTTTTCTTTTCTCTTTGGGATCATCCGCAGCCTTGATCTCTCTTGCATGAATAACGTTGGCCGCACCTTCTGCTCCCATTACGGCGATCTGGGAACTGGGCCACGCAAATGACATGTCCGCACCAAGATGCTGTGAGCACATGGCAATATAGGCTCCGCCATAGTCTTTCCGGGTAACAAGCAGAAGCTTGGGAACCGTGGCTTCGGAATAACTCCAGAGAAGTTTTGCCCCATGCCGGATAATACCGCCCCATTCCTGGTCGCTTCCCGGCAAATATCCCGGAACATCAGCGATGGTCAGCATGGGAATATTAAAGGCATCGCAGAAACGGATAAACCGTGATGCTTTGTCAGACGCATCAATGTCCAAACAGCCTGCCATATGATTGGGCTGATTGGCGATGATACCGATGGTCCGGCCGTTTAGCCGGGCAAAACAGACAACCATATTGAGAGCAAAATAGGCATGGGGTTCAAAAATATCGCCGTTATCAACAATGGAATGAATCACCGCCTTCATATCATACCCCTGGTTGGGACTGTCCGGGATAATGGTGTCCAGGGCAGGATCGGTCCGCCCGGGATCATCACCCGTATTGACAATGGGCGGATCTTCCATGTTGTTTGACGGAATGTATGAAAGTAGTATTTTTACCTGGTTGATGGCATCTTCTTCACTTTCACAGGCAAACTGGGCCACACCGCTTTTCTGGTTGTGTGTCATGGCCCCGCCAAGATCTTCAAATGTGATCTTTTCGCCGGTAACCGATTTAATGACCTGGGGACCGGTAATAAACATGTAGCTGGTATTTTTTACCATAAAAATATAGTCGGTCATGGCAGGAGAATATACCGCACCCCCGGCACAGGGTCCCATGATTACGGTAATCTGCGGTATAACACCTGAAGCCCGGGCATTTTTGAAAAAGATATCACCATATCCGGCCAGGGAATCAATGCCTTCCTGAATTCTGGCTCCGCCGGAATCATTCAGCCCGACGCACGGTACGCCGGCTTTCATGGCCATATCCATTACCTTGCATATTTTTTTCGCATGCATTTCACCCAGACTTCCGGCCCGTGCCGTAAAATCCTGTGAAAAAGCAAACAGAGGTCTTCCATTCACAAGACCGTGACCGGAAATAACACCGTCAGATGGAATATTCACCTTTTCCATACCGAAGTTCACACACCGATGTTTTACAAACATGTCGACTTCACGAAAAGTTCCCGGATCAAAAAGAAGATTCAAGCGTTCACGGGCGGTCTTTTTTCCCTTTTCATGTTGTTTCCCGACAGCTTTTTCACCGCCCATTTCCTGGATCTTTTTTTCTTTTTCTTTCAGATCCTTTATTTTATCTGCAATAATTCCCATCACAAATTCCTTTCATCCCTCCAAAAAGTTATTATGGAATATATTTTAAAAACTTTTTACAAAATTAAACGGTTGAAAAACCAAACAAATAGATTCCTATACACGGGAACCATTGTCAAGAAAAAATAACAGGTCATTTGCCGCAACAGTTGGTGCGGTTATCCCCTTTTCAATATCACGAATCACTTTCGGCAGTTTTTTCCTGACAACAGGATTTCCCCTGAACCGATCTTTTAATCCTTCTTCCACAATCGCCCACATCCAGGCAACATCCTGTTTCTTCCGGTTCAACACAAGTTCGCCTGCTGCAGTCATTTTCTCCCTGTGATCCAGAACGGTATTCCATATTTTATTGATCCCTTTCATTTCAAGGGCGCTGCAGGTAAGGACCGGCGGGGACCAGTGGGGAGATGCGGGGTTTAACAGGTGAAGGGCGGTTTCATACTGCTTCCGGGCCATTTTCGCTTTTTTCACATTGTCGCTGTCTGCCTTGTTGATGGCAATGGCATCGGCTATTTCAAGAACACCTTTTTTGATTCCCTGGAGTTCGTCCCCGGCCCCTGAAAGCATAAGCACCAGAAAAAAATCCACCATGGATGCCACGGTGGTTTCCGACTGGCCCACGCCCACGGTTTCAACAATTACCACATCAAAACCCGCAGCCTCGCACAGCAATATGGTTTCTCTTGTTTTCCTGGCCACACCGCCGAGTGTTCCACTGGAAGGAGAAGGCCGGATATAGGCGTTCTCCTCAACAGACAACTTTTCCATCCGGGTCTTGTCGGCAAGGACACTGCCCCCGCTTCGGGTGCTGCTGGGATCAACCGCAAGCACGGCCACCTGTTTTTTTCTGGCCAGATTCATACCCAGGCTTTCAATAAACGTGCTTTTGCCTGCACCCGGAACGCCGGTTATTCCAAGCCTCACCGCCTTTCCGGTATGGGGAAGCAGGGTGTCGATAATTTTATTTGCCAGTTTCCGGTGCGCCGGAAGAGAACTCTCAATCAGGGTAATCGCTTTTGAGAGTACCCGCCTGTCCTTTCCAAGCACACCATTTATATAATATTCAGGTTCATCAGATAGCATTTTCTACACAACTTTCACTACTTGCCTTCCAGTGTATTCAATACCTGGTTGGCTGAATCAGGAATAGCCGTACCCGGACCAAAAATTCCAACCACACCGGCATCATAGAGAAAATCATAATCCACCGGCGGAATAACGCCACCCACAACAACCTTGATCTCATCTGCTCCCAGTTTCTTCAGCTCTTCAATCAACTGGGGGACCAGTGCTTTATGACCGGCTGTCAAACTGGATGCACCCACAATATGCACATCATTTTCAACAGCCATCCTGGCTGCTTCTTCAGGTGTCTGGAACATGGGGCTGATATCCACATCAAAGCCAATGTCGGCATAAGCGGTAGCAACAACCTTGATACCACGGTCATGTCCGTCCTGACCCATTTTTGTCAAAAGAATTCTCGGACGCCGTCCCTCTTTTTCCGCAAAATCATCGGTTCGTTTCCGCAGGGAACTGATGACTTCACTGTCCCCATACTCGGATGCATATGCACCTGAAATACACTGGGTCGTTGCCACATAGCGCCCAAACACCTTTTCCATGGCATCGGTAATTTCACCAACTGTTGCCCGGGCACGAACACAGGGCAGAGTAACAGCAAGCAGATTGTCTCCGTTTTCCGCTGCCTTTATCAGATCCGCAAGGGCCTTTTCTACAGCCGCATTGTCCCTGGATGCTTTGATCTCTTTTAACCGTACAACCTGCTCATCCCGGATAGCACCGGAAACCTGCAGTACCTCAATATCAACATCTTCTTCAATTTTATATTTATTCACACCAACAATGACATCCTTGCCCTGGTCAATCCTGGCCTGTTTTCTGGCAGCCGATTCCTCAATGCGCATCTTGGGCATCCCGGATTCAATGGCCTTGGCCATGCCGCCCAGCTCTTCAACTTCGTCAATAATTTTCTGCGCTTCATTAATAATACTATCTGTCAGGGATTCCACATAATAGGAACCTGCCAGCGGATCAATCACTTTACAGACCTGGGCTTCTTCCTGGATCACAATCTGGGTGTTTCTGGCGATTCGTGCAGAAAAATCCGTGGGCAGACCGATAGCTTCGTCAAAGGAGTTTGTATGCAGACTCTGGGTGCCACCCAGAACAGCAGACATACATTCCAAAGTCGTTCGAATAATATTGTTGTACGGATCCTGCTGGGTAAGACTCCACCCGGATGTCTGGCAATGGGTCCGCAACATGCTGGATTTGGGATTTTTAGGATTAAACTGGCTCATCAGCCGGTACCACATGAAACGGGCGGCTCTGAGCATGGCAATATCCATGAAAAAGTTCATGCCGATACCAAAGAAAAAAGAAAGCCGGGGCGCAAATTTATCAACGTCCATACCCGCGGCTAACGCTGCACGCACATATTCCACACCGTCCGCCAGTGTAAAAGCGGTCTGGAGAACGGAATTGGCGCCGGCTTCCATCATATGATACCCGCTGATGCTGATGGTATTGAATTTCGGCATTTCTTCCGCACAGAAAGCCATAATGTCCGAAACAATCCGCATGGAATGCAGGGGCGGATAAATATAGGTATTCCGGGTGAGGTATTCTTTTAAAATATCGTTCTGGATGGTCCCGGTGAGCTGCTCATGATTTACGCCCTGCTCTTCGGCAGCAACAATATACATGGCCAGAATAGGAATAACCGCGCCGTTCATGGTCATGGAAACCGACATTTGATCCAGGGGAATCTGGTCAAACAGAATTTTTGTGTCCTCAACAGAGTCAATGGCAACCCCTGCTTTTCCAATATCACCGGAAACTCTGGGATGATCGGAGTCATATCCCCTGTGGGTGGCCAGGTCAAATGCTACGGACAGGCCTTTCTGACCGGCAGCCAGGTTTCTCCTGTAAAATGCATTGGATTCCTTGGCGGTTGAAAAACCGGCATACTGACGGACGGTCCAGGGGCGGCCCGCATACATGGTTGCCATGGGACCTCTCACATAAGGCGGCATGCCCGGAAGGGTGTTTACGCATTCCATATTTTCAATATCTTCCGCCGTATATAAAGGTTTCACCTGGATACCTTCCGGCGTCATCCAGTTAAGCTTTTCAATGGGCTTGCCTTTCAACAGCTTTTCAGCACTATCTTTCCATTCATTATATTTTGGATGTTCTGCCATGATCTACTCCTTATTTATATATTTCTGATTTTATCGTTCACACAGTTCCACAAGTACGCCCTTGGTTGCCTTGGGATGCAGGAAGGCTATTTTTGCACCGCCGGCGCCCATTCTCGGTTTTTCATCAATCAGCTTAACGCCCTTTTCCTTCAGTTCAGCAAGGGCTTCTTCAATGTTTTCCACGCGAAAAGCAACATGCTGTATTCCCTCACCTTTTTTTTCAATAAACTTGGCAACCGGTCCGTCCGGTGCGGTTGATTCCAGGAGTTCCACTTCACTTTCTCCCACCGGCATGAACGCAGTGGTGACTTTTTGGGCTTCTACGGTCTCTGTACCCTCAAACTCCAAACCAAGTGCATCGCCCCAGAATTTTCTTCCTTCCTCAATACTGTTTACTGCAATTCCCAAATGATCAATTTTTAAAATTTTCATTACTTTTCCCCTTTATTAAATTATTTAAATTTGTCTATGGCCCTCTTAAAACCAGGCATGGCGTTTATTATGGTGTCTTCTCCCACGCAGAATGCGATTCTAAAATACCCGGGCCCGCCAAATCCGCTGCCGGGTACAGCCAGAACCAGTTCTTCCTGTAGTGTCCGGACAAACTTCACATCATCTCCGCCCGGTGCTTTGGGAAACAGATAAAACGCGCCGGCCGGCCTGGTAAATTCATACCCGCAATCTGATAGCCCGTCACACAACAGATCCTTTCTTTTTTCATATATGGAAATATCCACACTTACCCCCTGGAGTTGGCCCATAATCCGCTGCATCAGTGCCGGTGCATTCACAAAACCAAGGATTCGATTGGCAAGGGCAATGCCGTTGACCAGATCATTCTTATAAACAGCCTCCGGATTTACCGCCAGAAAACCGATCCGCTCGCCCGGGACCGAAATGTCTTTAGAGTAAGATGTGCAGACAATGGTCTCTTTGTAGCAGGTAAACAGGCTGGGTACCTGAACCCCGTCAAACACAATTTTTCGATAGGGTTCATCTGATATCAGATAGATGGTTCGGTTGATCTCTTTTCCCTTTTCTGTCAGCAGTTTGCCAAGCTGTTTCAGGCTTTCTTCCGAATACACCTGGCCGGTGGGATTGTTCGGTGAATTGATCAGCACCACTTTTGTCTTTTCTGTAACTGCTGAAGCAATGGCATCCAGGTTCAACGTAAAATCATCATTTGTGGAGGCCGTCTTTAGCACCCCGCCGTGGTTGTCTGCATAAAACCCGTATTCCACAAAATAAGGGGCCTGCGCGATCACTTCATCCCCTGGATCAAGAACAGTCTTTAAAATCACATTCAAGGCCCCGGCTGCCCCGCAGGTCATGATCACTTCATTTTCCGTAACGGGTGTCTGCTGTTCTTTTGTCAAATAATCAGCCACAGATTTGCGCACATCCGGATAACCGGTATTGGGCATATATCTATGGTTGAGACCTGGATCATTGAGTGTCTCTGTCAGGACCTTTTTAAAGTTGTCCGGCGGCAGCAGGTCAGGGTTTCCCAGGCTGAAATCAAACACATTTTCAGCCCCGTGTTCGGCTTTCAGCCGGGCCCCCTCTTCAAACATTTTCCGTATCCATGAGGATTTTGAGATGAAATTCTCAATTTTCCCTGCAATCGTCATAAAGGCCTCCGGTCAACAGACTATTTTATACATATATTTCTGACTGATACCATCAAAAAAAAATTTCTATCAGACTGCCGTATCTTTTTCAAGAAAAATCAATATACTGGTTTGGAGTGAGGGGTGTGCTGTCAGATTATTATTTTTTGGATACGGATTGGACGGATTAACGCAGACCCTTTTAAAAACAGGCTGCCTGTTTTACAAAGGTCAGATGTTATAAAACTAACTGGAAAAAAGCCGGGTGCCCTGAAATTTGAATTTGACAGTTTTTTCACCGATTTGTAAAACTTATGTAAAACCCACAATCCTCTTTGACGGATCTTATTAAAAGATATTAATATAGATATAATTTGTATTGAATATTAATCTTTGGAAAGGAAGAACCAGATATGACTTACCCTGTGATCATCCAGGGCGGAATGGGTGTAAATGTATCCAGCTGGAAACTGGCAAATGCCGTTTCCCGGGAAGGACAAATGGGCGTGGTTTCCGGCACAGCCATGGATGAAGTGCTGGTGCGAAATTTGCAAATCGGAGACCCCGGGGGCCATTATCGACGGGCTCTGGACAATTTCCCTGTCCCTGAAGTCAGCAAAAAGATTCTCCACAAGTTTTACATTCCTGACGGAAAGCCTGAAAATGAGCCGTTCAAACTGCTCCCGAAATTTACCATCAACCCTCCGAAAGAACTCCAGGAAATTACCATAGCAGCCAATTTCGCCGAAGTGTTTCTGGCAAAAGAGGGGCATGACGGGCCGGTGGGAATTAATTTTCTTGATAAAATATTTTTCCCCAATATTTTTTCCATATACGGAGCCATGCTGGCCGGTGTGGATTATATCATAATGGGGGCCGGTCTTCCGCTGGAAGTTCCTGGAGTTATGGACAAATTCACCACCCACAGCGAAGCATCCATGAAGGTCCCCGTTAAAGGGGTTACCAACGGGGACAGTTTCCATCTCCGCTTTGATCCGAAAAAACTGTTTCAAACATCCCTGCCTGAATTAAAACGCCCCCGGTTTTTAGGTATTATCTCAACACTTATTGCAGCCAATATTCTTCTTAAAAAATCAACCGGCAAGGTGGATGGTTTTATCATCGAAACCCATACGGCCGGCGGTCACAATGCCCCCCCCAGGGGGAAAATGGTAATGAACGACCGGATGGAACCGGTATATGGCGACCGCGACAGGGTTGATATAGAAAAAATGAGCGCCCTGGACATTCCTTTCTGGCTGGCCGGTTCATATGGAACACCCGAAAAATTAAAAGCCGTACTGGATCTTGGCGCAAAAGGCATTCAGGTAGGAACGGTATTTGCTTTTTCAGATGAATCCGGATTTACACGGTCGATCAAGGACAAAATCATCCCAAAAATTATAAACGGAACCGCCGATGTGTTTACCGACCCGAAATGCTCACCATCCGGATTTCCGTTTAAAGTTGTTTCTCTTGAAGGATCGGTTTCGGAAAACGATGAATATCAGCAACGGACGCGAACCTGTGACATGGGTTATCTAAGAAGCTTTTATAAAAAAGAGGACGGTACACTTGGTTACCGGTGCCCGGCAGAACCGGGCACACTTTATATTAAAAAAGGTGGAAAACCGGAAGAGCTTGAAGGCAGGAAATGTCTCTGCAATGCATTGCTTGCCAATATCGGCCTTGCCCAGCGGCAAAAAGACGGATATCTTGAAATGCCCCTTGTCACCGCCGGTGATGATATCGGGTCGATTCCCCAATTATTAAAAAACGGCGGTTACACATATTCAGCCAAAGATGTTCTGGAGTATTTATTAGGGAATTAGGTGTTTTCGTTCATTTTATTCGCAATGCCGGTTGTACTGTATCCTTCCAGCAGTTGAGCCAGCTTTACTTCACCACCGTAGGCTGCCACTACTTCATGCCCGACCACCTCATGAGGCTTATAATCCGCTCCTTTGACAATAATGTCCGGCTTCAGGATTTCAATCAACGACAGGGGCGTGTCTTCGTCAAAAAGTACAACTATATCCACGCAGCTCAGGGCGCTCAAAATCTCAGCCCTGTCCTGCTCGGAAAGAATAGGGCGACTGTCTCCTTTCAGCCGTTTTACCGAAGCATCGGTATTTAATCCTACAACCAACCGGTCACCAAAAGACCGCGCCTGGTGCAGCAGATTGATATGGCCCGGATGAAGCAGGTCAAAACAGCCGTTGGTAAAAACAATTTTTTCATTGGATGTGCGCCATGATTGGATCTGAATTTTAGCTGCATCCTGCGAAGCAACTTTAGCAGAATAGGGTGACGGCCCCGCTGATTTTATCATTCGTACTGCATCAGAAAGCTCACTCTTCGTAATCGGCTGGGTTCCCAGTTTTCCAACGACGATGCCGGCAGCCGCGTTGGCCATTTCTGCGGCTTCAGGAAACGGCAGTCCGGAGGCTATGCCTGCGGCAAGTACCGCAACCACAGTGTCGCCTGCACCGGATACATCGTAAACCTCGCGGGCCCTTGCAGGAATTAAAAACACCGCCTCTTCCGGTCCCAACAGGCACATCCCTGATGGGCCACGGGTAACCAGCAGCCAGTCTATTGAACAGGTATTACGAATCTCTTTTGCCGATGCAATAAGTTTTGTTTCATCCCTGTCCACGCTCGAAGGGCTGACCAGATCAAGTTCGGCCGTATTCGGGGTTATAAATGTTGCTCCCTGATAACGCTTCCAGTCTTTTCCCTTTGGATCAACGATAACAGGAATATCTTGTTTGCGGCACAATTTGATTATTTTCTGTGATAAATCCGGTGTTTGAAATAATCCTTTTCCATAATCTGACAGAACTACGGTTTTACACTTCGAAAGATTTTCCTCAACCAGCTCAATAAGCTGAGTCTGAGCACCGGGCGAAAAGGGTTCAACATTTTCTTCATCCATCCTGAACAACTGCTGGTTCTGAGCCATGATACGGGTTTTGGTAATCGTTGGCCTTGAGTCACCAGCAAAAAGATGTGTGGTAATCTTTTTATCGTCAAAAAGCTTTTTCAGCTGTCTCCCGGATTCATCATCCCCACACATGCCGATAACCGTGACCGGACATTCAAGGCCGGCCAGATTGGCGGCCACGTTTCCGGCCCCGCCCAGCACTTCCGTTTGTTCACGAACTCTTACAACCGGTACCGGTGCTTCCGGAGATATACGAGCCACTTCACCCCAGACATATCGATCCAGCATGATATCGCCGATCACAAGGATGGTTGCCTGGGATAATAAATTCATATCGATAGTCATATTCACCTCAATCTTCTGTAAGAATCCATATCAAATTGGTTTCTGTGCTTCCTCATATATGGCGGCGGCTAAAAGCGGAATCATCAGTTCATGATGCCCGGTTATTGAATAGCCGGCACCACCTGAAAGGACAGGGCGCTTGACGACATTGGTATTGGGCCTGTAATGCTGAATCATGTCAAAATTGGCTGTCGTAAAATTTTTTACATCATTGCCCAGGTTGCGTGTGACCGAAAGTGTTTTGAGAAATACCTCCGGCATGATAACGGCGCTTCCAAAATTCAAAACCACGCCACCATCGCCAAGCCTGGCCACACTGGCGGCTAAAATTCGAAAATCCCGCATGGAGGCTTCACCGATGGCTGATCCATCGGCATCCGGGTGTTGATGGACGATATCCGTTCCAATGGCCACATGCAGGGTATAGGGAATGGCTAACTGACGACACCGGGCAATTAAGGCACGATTCAGAAATGAAGCATTCTCATCTATCAGCATGGCACCCACGGCTTCGCCAAATCCTTCTTGTTTTTCAACGGCCCGCTGTGCTGCAGCATTCACAAATGCCGCCGTATCTGCCGCCATACCAAAAGAACCGTCTTCAAGCCGGTCTGCCACATCTTCGGACGTATGGCCGAATCGTGCCAGTTCGGTATCATGAATGGCGGCGGCTCCGTTTGATGCAAAGTGGGTGACAAGTCCCTTTTCCGCCAGATCAGCCAGAATCGGGCTGCACCCGGTCTTTATCACATGGCCGCCCAGCATCACGACAACCGGTTTTCCTTTTCCTTTTGCGCGAACAACGGCCTTTGCGACAGCTTTCACGTCATTTGCCTTTAAAATGGATGGAAGGCCGTCTAAAAACTCACGAACAGACATTCCTGCCCGCGGGGGTACCGCTTCTTCATTTGTACTGACTTTTGATATACGCTCTTTTGCGGAATATGTTCGTACCTTTGACAGATCAATTTCTTCAAATAATCCCATTGCATATCTCCGGTTGAATTTTTAATGACTTGCATCCGGCTGTTTCACCTCAATTGAGGTTTCACTTTCCAGCGCCGATGAACCCATAACCACTGTTCCGGGTATTTTCGGATCATGTTTTCGATAACCCGGTTATACTGCCGGGTATTTTCCTCAACATCTTTTGTTTTGTCCCCGGTTTTTATCAGGGGCAGTTCCTGCCCGAATTCAATCCTGAATTTAAGCCCGTCACGCACAATAAAAATCGGTACAATGGGTGATTCGGTTTTAAGGGCAAGCAGGGCCAGCCCCTTGTTTGTACTGGTCATCCGACCAAAAAAATCAACAAATACCCCCTTGTACCAGTCAACACTCTGATCCATCAACATACCGATCGCCTCCCCCTGTTTTAACGATCGGAACAGCTTCCGCATGGCCTTGTCTTTTGGTATGAGCTCTCCGCCGAACCGTGTTCTGAATTCCACAATAAACCTGTTAAACGGAGAAAAATCCAGCGGCCGATATGTCATGCTGATCGCATAGGGCGTCATGGCGGTTAAGATGGACAATAGTTCCCAGTTGCCCAAATGGGCTGTCAGCAGGAGCACCCCCTTCTTTTTTTTATGGGCATGGATAAAATGGGATAGTCCTTTTATTGAAAAATATCTGGAATAATCTTTTTTATCCTGCCTCAATGTCCATCCAATCTCAAATATAATCTGGCTCAGATTCTGAAACACACGAAGTGCCAGCGCGTCAATTTCGCAGGATTTCATTTCATGGCCATAAGCAAGGGTCAGGTTGTCTATGGTAACCTTCCTGCGTTTTTTATGAATCCGAAACCAGATGTATCCAATCCCGTTGCCCAGTGTAACAGACCATTTTCTCGGAAGAAGACCCAGTATATTGAAAGCCGTTACTATAATTCTGTAAGCTAAATTATTCAGCATATTCATGGAGCATTCATTAACGAAAATAACCAATTATATCAACAGAATTTTCTATTTGACACCAACCAGTTGTTTTTCTACTATGTTTTATTTTTAATCAATCTGTAAAGTCTGTAAAGTTTTTCCCATGAACAAAACAGCACTCTTTTTATATAACATGATCTGGGGACTTATTGTTCCCGGCCTTAAACTGAATAAGCGGCTTGCGGAAGGGTATGCCCAGCGAACACTTCAGGAAACAAGCCTTTCTCGTGCAGACCTGTGGATTCAGGCCGCATCAGCGGGTGAGTCCTACCTGGCCTGGTCGATTCTCAAAGAATTAAAACCCTGCCGACCTGTCAGCATAATGCTGACAACCACCACCAGTCAGGGTATGGATATTTTAAACCGTGCGGTTGATGACATTTCACCCAATAAAAGAGGAATCAGCGCCCATGTGGCTTATTTCCCCTTTGACAGGCCCGATATCATGAAAAAAGCTGTGGCCATGGTTCAACCCGGAATTATGGTACTTCTGGAACTGGAAATGTGGCCGGGACTGCTTGCCGCTTTAAAAAAATTCGGGTGCAAAACACTTCTTATAAACGGCAGGCTGACGGAAAAAAGCCTGAAAGGATACCTTGCATTGCCGGGATTGTGGCGTTCCCTTCAGCCGGATAAAATTCTTGCCATTTCACAAGATGACGCCACAAGATTTGCCGCACTGTTTGAAAAAGAACGCGTTGACGTGATGCACAACATCAAATTCGACCGGCTGGACTCCACTGGATTGACGGCTGCTTCCCACAATCCCATCAGAAACGTGTTGCCTTCAGACAGGCAGTTTGTTGTCCTGGGCTCTGTCAGGCAGGAAGAGGAAAAACAGGTTGAAAAAATAATATCCCATATACGCAACAGGCAGCCGGATGCGGTCATCGGTCTGTTTCCCAGGCACATGCACCGGATTAAACACTGGGAAAAATTCCTTGCGGGCAGCAAAACACCCTGGTTGCACCGGTCAAAAATAGAATCCGAAATCGCTCCCGGAACCCTCATTCTCTGGGACACCTTCGGTGAGCTGGCACCGGCTTATAAACTGGCCCGTGCTGCATTTGTCGGTGGCACCCTGGCCCCACCGCTTGGGGGCCAGAATTTTCTTGAACCCCTGATCTGCGGAATTTTGCCGGTAATCGGGCCCTTCTGGAAACATTTTTACTGGGTGGGCCATGATATTGTAAGCCAGCGGCTTGTACGTGTAGCTGACAGCTGGAAGACAGTTGTGGACATTCTTGTTGCGGACTTGAAAAACCCGCAATCCCGTGATGAGGTTCAACAGGCGGCCATTCAGTATGTTAAGGCACGCCAGGGCGGAACAGCGCGCGGATGTAATCTTATTAACGAGTTTCTTGGTAAAATATAGTTAATCAATATGAATATGAAAAAGCTTCCAACATGTTACGGAATTATCCCTGCCCGGTACAGTTCGACCCGTTTCCCGGGAAAACCGCTGGCGGACATCCTGGGAAAACCCATGTTCTGGCATGTGTTCAAACAGGCAAAACAATGCAGCCAATTACACCAGGTGGTTCTTGCTACAGATGACAGGCGTATTGAATCAGCGGCACAAAAACTGGACGTTCCGGTTGTTATGACCCGGGCCGATCATCCCAGCGGTACTGACCGGGCTCTTGAAGCAGCCGAACACCTTAATGT
Source organism: Desulfobacteraceae bacterium (assembly GCA_030618465.1). Taxonomy (GTDB): domain Bacteria; phylum Desulfobacterota; class Desulfobacteria; order Desulfobacterales; family SURF-7; genus JAUXDD01. The sequence goes on along the minus strand of JAUXDD010000010.1, from coordinate 12,295 downwards.
GCCTGATGATGCGGTTGTGGTAAACATACAGGGGGATGAACCAGCCCTTGAGCCGGCCATGCTCACGGAGCTTGTTTCACCCTTTTCCGATCCCCATGTGAAAGTCACCACCCTGGTTCGAAAAATGGACCCGGATGATGCCCAAAATCCGGACAGGGTCAAGGTTGTTCTGGATAAAAACAGAAAAGCGCTTTATTTTTCCCGTTCGCTTATCCCGTATCCCCGGGACCGTCAAGCAGGTGAGTTTTACAGCCACATCGGCCTGTATGCGTTTCGGAAGAATATCCTGAAACAATTCGTGGAAATGGGGCCGAGTCACCTGGAAATGACGGAAAAACTTGAGCAGTTGCGTCTGCTTGAAAACGGAATACCCATCCAGGTGGTAATAACGGAACATCAGAGTGTGGGGGTAGATCGGCCGGAGGATATTGAAACGGTGACCCGGATTCTTATGGATCTGTATTAAATATTGACACAAAAACCGCTTTGGGTCATACTCTCTGCCCAAATAATGTTTTATGCAACCATATGAGTATTTATAAATTATGAAAAAAAGAATCGTTCAGGTGGGTGATATATCCTGTGGTGCAGACCAGCTGTTCCTCATTTCAGGCCCCTGTGTCATTGAAGACGAGGGCATCATGCTGAAAACAGCCGAGGCCCTGAAACAGGTTTCTGAAAAGTTGAACCTGCCGGTTATTTACAAATCATCCTTTCAAAAGGACAATCGAAGTACAGCCCATAATTTCCGGGGCCCCGGGCTGGATGAAGGGCTTCGAATTCTAAACAGAATCAAGCAGGAATTCAATTTCCCGATTGTTTCGGATGTTCATTATCCCCAGCAGGTGGGCCCGGTGGCCGACCTCCTTGACATTATACAGATCCCGGCTTATTTATGCATGCAGACCGATCTCCTGGAAGCAGCAGCCCGGACAGGAAAAGTGGTCAACATAAAGCACGGACAGTTTCTTGCCCCTGAAAATATGGCAAAACCTGCCCAAAAGGTAATTGACAGCGGGAACGACCGAATCATTCTTACCGAAAGAGGGTATACGTTCGGGTATAATGACCTGATCGTGGACCCCAGAAGTTTTTACCATTTAAACCAGACTGGATTTCCTGTGGTATTTGATGTTACGCATTCTGTCCGGAGATACGGGATTCCCAGTGCCGACCCCAAAGGCGGATCCAGGGAATTCCTTCCCACACTGGCAAGGGCAGGTGTTGCCGCCGGCGTGGACGGAATTTTCATAGAAACCCATCCGGAACCCGAAAAAGCGTTATGTGATGCATCCAGCCAGCTGTGTGTATCTGACCTGGAAGCATTTTTAAAACCATTGATTGACATCCATGAAACAGAGGTCAGCTATAGAAACCCATAACCCAATAAGAGAAAATAATTATGGAACTGTATTTAGATTCAGCAGATATTGAAGAGATAGAAGAGGCCTTTCGGCTTGGTTTTCTTGCCGGACTCACCACCACGCCCACGTTTATGCACCGGCACGGCATCACCGACATTGACGGAACCATCATGCAGCTGGCGGACATGGTATCGGTGTTGCAGATTGAAGCACTGGGAGAGACATGTGATGAAATAGTAAATGAAGCAAACCGCCTGTTAAACCTGGGGCTGGACAAAGAAAAAACCGTCTTTAAAATACCGATCTCCATAGAAGGCGTCAGGGCCTGTAAAATGCTGAAAGATAAAGGCATCAAGGTAAATATTCATCTTGTATATACGCTTCAGCAGGCCTACATGGCCATGGCTGCCGGTGCGGATTATGTGACCCCGCTGGTGGGCCGCCTTCAGGACCAGGGGCATGATGCGCTTCAGCTGATAAAACAGTGTGTGAAGGCAGTGGATCACTTCGGGTACAACACAAAGATTATGTTTTCGTCTGTGAGACATCCCGAACATGTGCGTAATGCCATCAACCTTTGTGTTCACACCTGCACTGTGCCGTGGAAAGTGATGAAGCAACTGACTGAAAACACATTTACGGCATTGGGAACACAGCAGTTTACCGAACACACCCAGCTTATGACCATGAGGGTCAAAGAGATCATAAGAGAGGCAAATCCTGTTGTCTCACCGGATGATACGGTTCTGGATGCCATCGTACAGATGACGGAATCAGGACTGGGAGCAGTGGCCGTTGTTGATAATGGAAAAGTAAACGGCGTGTTTACAGATGGTGACTTAAGACGACAGCTTGAAAAAGAGGGTAAAACCATCCTGGGCAAAAAAATGTCTGAATTTACCTTTAAGCAGCCCATATCCGTCAATGGAGATGCATTGTTGTATGATGCTGTTGAGATGTTCAAAAAGAAACAGATAGATAATATCATCGTACTGGAAAAAGACAGGCTTATCGGTATGATTGATGTTCAGGACCTGATTAAGATGAACCTGATTGCCTGATCAATTCAGATGATGAATACTGAAACCGTTTTTTCAGATATGGGGGGTACCTTTGTAACCCCACCCCAAAAAATCATAGAAAAACTGGCCCCTGTTAAGGTTTTCCTGTTTGACTGGGATGGTGTATTCAATGCCGGAATAAAAGGGGAAAATACCAGCAGCACGTATACGGAACCAGACTCCATGGGAACGAACCTGCTGCGATTCGGTCACTTTTTAAAAAACAACGAACTTCCATTATTTGGCATCATTACCGGCCAGAACAATCAATCGGCATTTCAACTTTCCAAAAGGGAACACTTTCACTTTGTTTACTACAATGTGTTAAATAAAATCGAAGCATTGGAACATATTCAGACAACACATGGCATCCGGCCGGAACAGGTGGCATTTGTTTTTGATGATGTTCTGGACCTTTCCATTGCCCACCAGTGCGGTTTGAGATTTTTAATCAAAAGAAACGCCGGCCCCCTTTTTGAGGCATATGTAAAAGAAAATAATTTGTGTGATTATATCAGTGCGAACAGCGGATCACAACACGGTGTCCGGGAGATATGCGAACTGATTCTGGGGCTTTCAGGTGTGTTTAAACGGACCGTTGCAGAGAGAGTAGTATTTGGAGAAACATACCGCCATTATCTTTCAATAAGGAGGGCTGTTTCCACTGCTTTTTATACAAAAAAAGACGACGCTATCGTAGAAGTGTAGTTTTGAGTGCCCGTTTCGGAGTTGAAATGAATCTGAATATTATCATACCCATGTTCAATGTTGAGAAGTGGATTCAGCATAATGTGGAGATGTTGAAACAACAGAGCAGCCAGGACTTTCACTGCATACTGATAAATGATATGTCCACAGATAAAACAGTGGAAGCAGCTCAAAAGGCAATCGCCCATGATTCCAGGTTTGAACTGATTGTCAACACATCCCGAAAACTTGCCTTGCGTAATATTTACGACACCATAGCGTTGTTGAATCCGGCAGATGAGGATGTACTGATTCTTGTTGACGGTGATGATGCACTGTTGAACTCCGAAGCATTAACGCATGTTATGAAAGCCTATGAATCAGAAGACTGCTGGATGACCTATGGCAGTTTTCAATATGAAACCGGTGAACGGGGAAGCGTCTGCAAGCCGTATCCGCCGAACATTCTTGAAAAGAAAAAAATCCGCGGGTTTGAATTTCGGGCTGCCCACCTGAGAACATTCAGGGCCGGTCTCTGGAAACAGATTAAAGAAAATGCATTTTATGCCACACCGGACGAATTAAACAAGGCCCGTATCAGAGCCCTGTTAAGAGGAAAACTTCGTCCCTGGTATTATTGGCGAAATATCACACTTGAAGATATTCACGATCCGTCAAAACGCTTCTTCAGACGATGCTATGATAAAGCCATTTTTTTTCCCATGTTTGAACTGGCCATGCATCATGCCGTATTCATCCAGGAACCCCTCTACCTTTACAGGGACTCAAACATTCCACTGCCGTACGATACAAAAGCGTCTATGTCAAAATGGCTGACCCGCTGTATTCGATCAATTATAATAAATAAGCCAGCATACGAACCGCTTTAGCCTTTGCGGAGCCAGGACCGGAAAAACAAATTTTTAATTTTAACGATATCTGATGGATATACTGATAATAAAACTCGGGGCATTAGGTGATGTGATCAATACTTTTCCCCTGGTTATCAATCTGAAACAACATTTAAACGCCCGTATCCACTGGCTGGTGGAACCCTTGAGCTATCCCATTGTATCAAAACACCCCTGTGTGGATAAAACCATTTTATTTGACAAGCATAACTGGCGTTCCGTTCTAATGCCGGTGACCCGGCAAATCAGATCCCACGGATTTGATATCACCATAGATTGCCAGCGGATTTTAAAATCCGGCCTGTTCTGTATGGCGACAAAATCAAAAAGACGTATCGGGTTTGATCGGGTGCGATGCAAGGAGATGACCTGGGTATTTCCCTTTGAGCGGATTCCCGAATCCGACCCGCACGTTCACATGGTATATCAGTACCTTGAATTTGCACGCTTTCTTGGCGTCCCTTCAGACACCGTGCAATGGGATATCCCTGTGTCCGGCAATATGTCGTTCAAACTGCCGGACGCCTATATGGTACTGAATATCGGTGCAACCAAACCGGCAAACCGCTGGACACAGGAAGGGTTTACATCTCTTGCAGATGCGTTAAAAAAAACGTATAATATTTCAAGTGTTCTCACAGGCGGTCAGGAAGACACGGAAACAGCGGAACGTATTTCTGAAATTACCGGGCCTCATGTGCTCAATCTTGTGGGACGCACCACCCTGGATGATCTGATATCCGTTATTAACAATTCCATATGCGTTGTAACCTGCGATACAGGCCCCATGCATCTTGCTGTTGCACTGAACAAAAAAGTGGTCGCCCTGTTCGGACCATCCAATCCGGGACGAACCGGACCGTTTCAGGGGGATATTATTCAAAAACCGCTTCACTGCTCGCCCTGCAACGCAAGGAAATGCGATGATCCCGTCTGTATGAGCAGTATTACCCATGAGGATGTTCTGGAAAAGCTGAGCCCGGTGATTTCTTCGTTGCGGACAGATTGAAGCCGTTTTCCTGTCAGATTTCTCATTCATGATTGGAATCAAAATCCTTATTTAACCCTTGTTCCATTAATACATGAAGCATTTCAGGCAGTTGGTGCTTTTGTACCGCGCGTTTCCAGCGCCGGATATATTTATCGCGCAGGGTGTTTCTGCTTCCGCAAAACCGCCGGGCCTTGTCAAAATCCACAATATAGATATGGTTGTCGGTATCTGCCAGAACATTTCCAGGATGCAGATCCACATGAAAAAGACGATTCCGGATAAGTGTTGCAACATTATCAATGAGCATCTCCATCGCCAGGAGCATACGTTTCTCATCCTTTTTACTTAAATCTGCAAGAGATTTGTGATGTTTAATTTCTCTTGTTATCAACCATCCTCTATAAAAGATTTCCCCACAATACGCAAAAGCTACGGGTTCAGAAACACTGACCCCCATCTTTCCGGCATTCTGAAGCTGCTCGTATTCCACCTGGCAACGCGTCTTGCCCCATTTCACGTATGTCTGTTTAACCAGATGCCTGAAAAGTCCACCGCGTTTGTAGTGTTTAATCACGACCGGTCCGATACCATCAATGGTAACGGATGTATGAAAGCCCCTTCCGCCTAAAATTGATCCGGCATTACCTGCCGGCAAATGAAAGTGTTCTGCAAGCTGCCGCAACTGTTTTTCTGTAAGGGGGGGTGCGGACCCAAACCAGTATGAACCGTATTTTTTTATTTGCATTCCACTCATTTTCCATCCAGCAGTTTTTCTATGGCACCTATTACTTCCAGGTGTGATAATTCTTTCATACAGGCCTCATTCCCATTGGGGCATTTTCTGCTGCCATGGGATTTGCAGGGTTTACAGACAAGTTCTTTTTCCACCACCAGCGCCCTGTTTTTCCATGGAGAAAATCCAAAGGCCGGGGAGGTGGCACAAAAAACAGCCACATTGGGAACCTTAAAAGCAGACGCCATATGAAGCGACATGCTGTCGTTACATACTACAAGTGCCGCCTGGTTCATAATATACATCATATCAGACATGCTTGTTTTACCTGAAAAATCAATCACATCAAGCCCATTGGCCACCCTGGCACACACGTTTTGTTCAGATGGCGCTCCCAGAAGAATGACCTGAATCCCTCTTTCAATCAGATATTTGGCCACCTGATAATACCCCTGCCAGTGCCACATTTTTGTCTCCCATGCGCTGCCGGGGACAAGTACGGCATAGCTCCCGCCCGGGGGTAATCTTTTTCTAATTTCTTCATCAACCGCACCCGTATCCGGGGCAACCAGGCGCAGTTCATTATCAAACATTTTAACGGGTTGTTCACCGGAAAGGATGGTCAGATTTCGAAGCACATCATGGTCTCGTGGATTTCTGCGCCGGGTTTGGTGATAGAGAAATTTGAGTTTTGCGTCCGCACACCCGATCCGCACCGGAATACCGGAGAGCCAGAGCAGTAAAGATGTCCTTAAAGAGCGGTGAAGGGAATACACCCGGTCAAATCCCATTTCCTTAATTCTTCGCTTCATTCTCAACAGACCGAACAGGCCGGAATCGCACTGCCGCTTGTCATATGTAATCACACCGGAAAGAAGCGGGTCCCGCATAACAAGGGATGACGACAGCGGTGTTGTCATCATCCACAACCCGGCATCCGGATATAATTTCTTAATTCCCGAGATTACCGGTGTTGAAAGAATCGTGTCTCCCAGAAAACTTGTCTGAACAAGCAGTATTTTCATTTTTATCAGCCAGGCAGCCTTTGTTTATATTTTTTATGACGCCATCAGCCTTTGATAAAGCGCATGTGTCTTTGCAATGGTATCTTCTATACGAAAAGATGAACCAATGCGCACCCTTGCATTTTTTCCCATTTCTTTACAAAAATCAGTATTTTTATACAGTTGCATAATTGCTCCGGCAATTGCCTGTGCATCTCCCGGTGGAATGATAAGACCACTTTTATTCTGTTCAATAAGTTCAGGACTCCCGCCTGAATCGGTTACAACCGGGGCAACACCATATGCCATGGCTTCAATCACCACTTTCGGCAACCCCTCCCGCTTAAGGGCAGGAAGCACTATCATATCACATGCAGCCATTATTGCCGGCGCATTTTCCCGAAAGCCCGCCTGGTGAATCCTCTCTTTACAGGGGCTTGCTGCTATCTGTCTTTTCAGTTCAGGGGAGTTCATATGACCCACTAAAAGGAAATGGACGGGTAGCTGTTCCGATAAAAACCGGGCGGCATCAACCAGCACATGAATCCCTTTCCGCGGCCGCATGTTGGCCACGCATCCAACCACAAACGCATCATCCGGTATTCCAAATTCTCCCAGACCTGCCGGTTTTTCCCGATACCACTCAAGACTATGGCCCTTATAAATAGTAATAACCTTATGTTGGGGAACACGGTACCACAAAAGTCTCATATTGAGAAAATACCGGCGAACCGCTTCTGCCACACAGACAATGCAATCCACTTTTGGATTCAAATAGGTCATCCATGAAGCAGGATCAAAAAAACTCACATTTGCCACAATTCCCCGGTACGCAATAATTTTAACAGGACATCCGATGGCTGAAAGAATACCGTTTGATACAGCACGATTATTAAACAGGTGAAGAATATCAACATTCTTTTTTTTGATATGTTTGCGAATCTTTAAAATACCGGATATATCTATACGACTTTTTAAGGCCATATCAATCACAGGAATACCGGCATTGACCAGTCTCTCAAAATAAGGTGCGGATGACTGGCACATGACCTCAATATCAACCCCTCGTTTTTTAAGGCCGATAAATGTTTCTGCCTCAGGCCTGTCACTGTGGTGGGTGATGCATAGAACGCGCATAGATTAAATTTGATTACATAAATATATTTACAATCGATTGTTTTTGCATTAAATCATTTTCAGCATGGTATAAATAAAATATAAAAATAGCATCATAAAACCATATTTTCAATGCCTGAATCACCTGGCGGGCGTAATAAAAAATATTGGATATACAATAATGATGAATATTTGCCACCGGGACACCAGGAGAATTTTTATTTTTTAGATCGGTTTTCTTTGTGTCTGGTATGCCCTGGTGTCTATTGCCGGATTTAAAAACGAATTTATGAAAAAACCGCCCACAATATCAGCGTCCATCATCACGTATAATGAGGAAGACAATATTAAGGCGTGCCTTGATTCGTTGACCGATCTGGTAGATGAAATCATTGTGCTGGACTCTTACAGTACAGATGCAACCGAAAAAATATGTCGAAGCAACCCAAAGGTTAAATTTTTTCAGCATACATTTGATGATTTCCTGCAACAGAAAAACCGGGCGCTTGAAAAATGTTCATCCCAATGGATCTTAAATCTTGATGCGGATGAAATTGTGTCCCCGGAATTAAAAATCAATATCAACGCTTTTCTCTCTAAAAATCCTGATGTTGCCGGTGTAAAAATCCCAAGGCTCTCCCGACACCTGAACCGTTATATCCGGCATGGCGGCTGGTATCCTAATGCCCGCTACCGCCTGGTTCAAAAGGGAATGGCCCGCTGGGGGGGAAATAACGTCCATGCGCATCTAATTCTGAATGGCACAGGCAAAAAAATAACCGGGGATATTATTCACTTTACCTATAGGGATCTTTCCGATCATGTAATTAGAGTGAATAACTATTCCAGTACGGCAGCCCTGACACGGTACAATAATGGAAAAAAGTTCCGGTTCTGGCGGCTTTTTTTTAAACCGGTTGGAAAGTTTTTTGAAACTTACCTGTTTAAGCTGGGTCTTCTGGATGGTATCCAGGGATTAATTATTTCGGTGATTGCCACCTATTCCACTTTTTTAAACGAAGCAAAACATTATGAACTGGATGTTCTGGAATCGGATACACCCAGCAACCTTTCTTCCCGTTTTAAAAAAAAAAGATAACCGCAGATCTCACACTTTACAGATATTGAGAAAGCCCCTGTTCCACGTGAATGGTTCTTTGCTTAATTATCTCCTGCAAACGGCTTTCGTTCTCCGATAGCTGAGATCGATCATTCAATGCGTGCCATAGATGCAGTGCGGGCACATAAAAATTTCCTTCTTTCCGGTATACACCGGATCGTATGAGCCGAACAACCAGATCTGCATCTTCGTGACCCCATCCGGTATAACGCTCATCAAATCCGTTAACATGAATAAAATCTTTTCTCCACATCCCGAGATTGCAGGTTTTTGCACCCTTCCATTTCCTTGAAAAAAGCTTGCGGGCAGGGCCAAGGGGCAGATAAAAAAAGGAAACAATACGTTTAATACGACCTGACAAACGATGGCGAAGAAAATGAAAAAAATTAAATTGGCTTATATCCACATCATTTTCAAGAATCCAGCGAGTAAATGATTCTGAAAGCATCACCCGGTTTCCCCTGACAAACCATCCGGATTCAGCCAGACACATGTGCTTTTGAATAAAACCGGGCAATGGGACACAATCCCCGTCAAGAAAAATAAGGTACGCCCCTTTTGACGCGGCAACCGCCTTATTCCGTGCTTTAGCCGCCCGGAACCCTCTATCCTCCTGCCATATATGGTTTAAATGATACCGGACATTTAACTGCATCTTCCGGGTCATGTCCATTGTTTGTGTACCGGATCCGTCATCCGCCACAATCACTTCAAAATTATTATATGTCTGGGCGTGTAATCCCTTTAACACCATATAAAGGGCATCCGGCCGGTTGTAGGTAGTCACAACAACTGAGACTTTGTGGTGAGCATCTGTCATATTTACATCAAGTTACCATCGTTCCTGATTTATAAATCTTTGAAATGCCAACCTATTGAAAAAAACATTGATAGTCAAGGAACGATTAATCCGCTGTTTTACATTGACAACCTCTTCACAGTCTGGTTTTAGTTAGTGTCTATTCAGAAATGGCTATTTCGTCCAATTTCTGCGTCAGGCCAAGAACATATTGGAATAATTATAATGAATACCCCTCTTAAAACCAGAATTACAGTAGACCAGCTGCTGTTTTACACGTTTCTCTGCGCTTTTCTTGGAATACCGCTGGGAACAGCCCCCTCAAATATTTGCGGTGGTATAGCCGCCCTGATCTGGATTTTTTCAGGCAGATTCATTAAACAAAAAAATATTTACCGGCAGGTCTGGTTCTGGCCGGTGCTTATCCTTATCATACTGCCATGGGCAGGGCTTCTATATACACCGGAAATAACAGAAACAAGTATCAAGTACGCCAAAAAAACCCACTACTGGCTATACGGCCTTGCCATTGCCTCAATCTCTTATAAACATCTCTCCCCCAGGCGGTTTGCATATGCATTCCTTCTTGGCCTGGCTGTAAATGCCCTGGTGGCAGTATTACAGGTTGCGGATTTTATTCCGGTAAGGGGAACGGCAGGATATTGCGGGTTTTTCAAAGGATACCGGGCTTTGTCCACATACCTGGTGCTGGGAATTCTTATGGTATCCTACTTTTTCAGAGAAAGTAAGGATAACCGGGCACGACTTCTTACGGGTCTTCTTCTGCTGCTCTATACATGGAACCTTTTTATGCTTGAGGGCAGAAACGGGTATTTCACATTTTTTGTACTTTCCCCCCTTTTTATCCGGAATATTTTTAAAGGTACCGGCCCCTTACGTACATCTTTATTCTGTATCCTTTTTCTGACATTTTTGTTTCTTTCACCTTTTGCACGGGATCGAATTTTCACATTTACGGCAAATCAAATTAATGCGCACCTGAATGCCGATCCGGCAAATGCCTGGGGGAAAAAAAATATTGCAGGTGAAGATCGGTTTTATATCACCCGAAATGCCGTGATAGTATTTCTTAAACACCCCATTTTTGGTGTTGGGACCGGTGGTTTTTTGCACTACACAGAAGAAAAGGGAAGAGCCATCTCCCATCCCCATAACAACTTTTTGTATATGGCCGTAAGCTACGGAATCATAGGTGTCCTTGCTCTTGCATGGCTTTTCTGGGAGGTTATCAAAAATGCATGGAAACAGCGTCATACACCCATAGGCTTTTTTGTTCTTTCAGCCTCTCTGGTCATTTTTGTCAGCGGTACGTTTAATACCCAGATTCTTGACACGGGTACCGCGTTTCTTTTTGCTGTTTCCGTAGGGCTGCAAAGCAGTTTCAGGGACACACAAAATGGATTCAGTGTTTGACAGGTCTTTGCCATTAAGATATTATACGATATAATTATATTGCAAATATGAGGGTTTGCCAGATGGCTTCAACGGTCTCGTTTCACATGGTTCTTACTGACCTGCAGTATTAATATAAACAAAACCCCAACAAACTCCCGGCAAGTGAAAACATATGGACCCGCTTCAAAAAAAAGATAAAAAACCCGCTAAAACCGTCGAAGGCTTGAAAAAGGATTCCAACCGACGGCAATTATCTATATTTGATAGAAGAACCGAGGAACTCAGGAGAAAAATTTACAGTATCGATTATTTTTCCATGAATGGAGCCGAGCGGAGAAAAAGAAAAAAGGACCGCAGAAAACTGGATGAACAAAGAAGTGGCTGGGTAAGAATCAATAAGTGGATCAGTATGTTTGTGGGCAAAAACAAATAATTGTTTTTGTAATCCGGTCATTAAAAATCCACAAAAACCCCTGCTGAATTAAAATGGAGTCAAGAGTTAACACCCCGAAATGAAGAACGATATCGAACGTTATTTAAAAACAATCCCGCCGGAGGAAAAAAAAGAACTGCTTGCAATGGTCATTGAACAGGCCGGGGAAGGCATCGTCATCACAGATAAACATGGCGTTATTGAATATGCAAACCAGGCATTTATAAAAAATACCGGATATGAATATGAAGATTTGATCGACACCAATGTCTTGAATTTAAAAGGTACCGGGCATGATGACCAGTTCTTTAATAAAATCTTTACGTCTCTTGCAAATGAAAATATCTGGAAAGGCCGACTCACAGGCACACGAAAAGACGGGTCCGAATATGAAATGGCTGCAACCTTGTCACCTATTCGTGACAGATCCGGCAATATTACACGCTATGTTGCCGTAAGAAGGGCTGTGGCCCGTGAAATTCAACTGGAAAAACTTCAGCAGGCTCAGAAACTAGAAGCCATAGGAACCCTTGCTGGCGGCATTGCCCATGATTTCAACAACATTCTTGGAGCTATTGTTTTAAATACGGAACTGGTGTTAGATGACGTTTCTGAAAACAGCGAGATGGAATATTCCCTTAACCAGATCATTAAGGCCAG
>JAUXDD010000248.1 GCA_030618465.1 Desulfobacteraceae bacterium | reverse complement strand
TCTGGAGAATCCGGAAACAGATTCACCTCACACATATTTTTATTATTACAGTCAGCAATCGGATAAACTCAATGCCATACGCGATGCTGAAGGTTATAAGCTCCACCTTTGGCGGGAGCTCCGTGGATTACTTTCGAGGCCTCCATACGAAACTGAGGAACTTTACTATCTTCCGGATGATATCGGTGAAGAGCAGAATATTTTTGCAGATTACCCGGAAAAAGTTGCCGAACTGAGAGCAGCGGCAGAACAGTTTGATGCTGAATTGATCCTTAACACGCGGCCGATAGGTGAGGCCCGGTAAATATTTTTAACTATTTGATATATTAGTGTTTAAATTTTTGTATTCAGTGAAAAAAGGCCTTTTTTGCTGTTTTTTACCTAAAAAGCTACGAAGATGGGTTAATAATTTACGGTTGTATTTTAAAGTTGAAACATGTAATTTTCAGGGGAACGGTTGCAATTGATCTTTTTCCATTTATTTAAAAACAGGGAGAACCAATCATGACCACCGGTGTTATACTGTGTATGGTGTCTGTCGGGATATTTGTTAAAATGGTATTTCTCAGATTATTTGGGCCACCAAAAATGAGAATTATTTGTTTTCTGCTATTCCTTGTTTTCGTCGTGGCATCATGTGGGGGTAATGGCACTCCCACAGGGAATCAACCGGATGAGGCGACAATCTCTCGTGTAAATCCCTTCATCGGAACTGCCAACGACGGCAACACGTATCCCGGGGCAGTGACCCCCTGGGGGATGGTGTCGGTAAGTCCGCACAATGTGATGAGCACGCCGGAATCGTATATTACGGACGACCCTTTTGCACCTTCCGGGTATATTCACGGACTCCCAACGATTTACGGCTTTGGATTGACGCATATCAGTGGTGCCGGGTGTCCGGACCTGGGTGCCCCGGTCATTGCGATGACTACCGGTGATATTCAGCCCGGATTTATATCCTATGGGTCGACCTACAGGAACGAATCGGCAAGTCCGGGTTATTATGCTGTTGAATTAACGGATCATGGCATCCGGGTAGAGGCCACCGCATCGACCCGTGCAGGGGTGCTTCGGCTTCATTTTCCTGAAACGGCCGCCTTTGGAAATGTCCTGGTGGATGTGGGGGAGAACATAAGCTGGGGGAGTGGTAAAGGGGAGGTGAGGATTGTTTCAAGTGCAGAGGTGGAAGGATATAGCGAAACCGGCCGGTTCTGTTTTGAGTACAATCAACAGCGCATATTTTTTTCAGCCCGCTTCAGCCGTCCTGCATCGAAGATGGGGACCTGGATTGAAGATGCGGTAAGCACTAATACAGAAGCAGCCGGCAAGGCAGGTGCCTGGTTCAGTTTTGACAACCCGCATGCATCTCCCATCGAAGTTCAAGTGGGCATTTCGTATGTGAGCATTGAAAATGCCCGTGAGAATCTTGGGACTGAGATCGGTGATGCCGGTTTTGATACGGTCCGTGCTGCTGCGGAAGTTGCCTGGGAGGATGTCCTTTCCAGGATCATAGTTACCGGCGGGACCGAAGAAGAACGGGAGATATTTTACACAGCCCTGTACCATTCCCTGCTGAATCCCAGTGTCTTCAGTGATGCCAACGGCGAATATCCTCTCATGGAAAATGATGGCATTGGCGTTGCTGAAGGATACACCCGATATACGATCTTTTCCATGTGGGACAGCTATCGAACGGTGCATCCCCTGCTGACGTTAGTATATCCGGAGACCCAGATCGATATGGTTCGCTCCATTTGCGGGATGGCAGAAGAAAGCGGTGAAGTGCCCATGTGGGAACTGGCAGGAAATGAAGTGAACGTGATGGTGGGTGATCCTGCTTTAGCTGTTGTTGCAGAGACTTATTTGAAAGGCTTACGTGATTTTCCCGTAGAGGATGTATATGCTGTTATGCGTGACGGTGCATTGAATGTCAATGTTAATGAGGGGCCGTTACATCGCGTCGGTGGAAGTTCCTACCTGGAACTCGGGTATGTTCCTATGGAGGAAGCGGAAACCGTATGGGGGCCGGTGTCAACAACGCTGGAATACGCTTATGCGGACTGGGCACTTGCGCAATTGGCCAAAGCATTGGGGCACGGGGAAGATGCCGAACGGCTGGAAAAATCGGCATTGGCTTACCGGACACTTTTTGATTCTGGTATGGGATTACTCCGGCCCAAACTTGCAGACGGATCATGGCTTGATCCTTTTGATCCGGATGCTATCAAGGGCTCAAGCCCATTCGGGAAAAGTTCGGGCGGACCTGGGTATGTGGAGGGCACGGCATGGCACTATGCCTTTTTTGCGCCTCACGATATTGACGGGCTTACGTCACTTCACGGCGGCAGCGATTCGTTCGTAAACAGCCTTCAGGCCGTGTTCGATGAAGGCCGTTTTGTCATGTGGAACGAGCCGGATATGGCGTATCCGTACCTGTTCACGTATTTTACAGGCGAATCGTGGCGGACACAGCAGGAAGTCCGTCGCGCAATGGAGACCTACTTCGGTACAGGGCCTGCCGGTCTGCCTGGAAACGATGATGCCGGGGCCCTGTCAGCGTGGTATGTGTTCAGTGCCCTGGGATTTTACCCGGATTGTCCTGCGAGCAGTCGCTACAGCATAGGCTCTCCTCTTTTTGACCGGGCCGAAATCAGGCTTAGCCCACGGTTTTATCCCGGGGAAAAAATTGTTGTGGCAGTCCACCAGACTACGGATCGGTCTCCCTATGTGGATACGGTGCTGTGGAATAGTGATAACCTCACTGAAAGTGAAATTTCTCATACAGAGCTTATAGCCGGAGGCATGCTGGAGTTTACTATGACAGATACCAGGAAATAAAAGGTAAACTCAATAGCCGTGATTTTCGGTAGGAAATTGGTTTAACTCATTTATTATCTTGTCAAAAAGATAATACTATGCCATTTATCTGCTATTCATCAGTTACGAATCATTATTTCTTTAAAATTGCATGTTCACCCATAATTGCTAAAATGAAATAAAAATAAGGAGGCCCACTATGGCTACACAAGACAATCTGGAAGAAGCATTTGCAGGAGAGAGCCAGGCAAATCGTTCATACCTTGCATTCGCAAAAAAAGCAGAGGGTGATGGTTTACCACAGATTGCAAAACTGTTTCGTGCAGCTGCCGAAGCCGAAACGGTTCATGCCCATGCCCATTTACGCGCCATGGGCGGCATCAAAACAACAGAAGAAAACCTGGAAGCAGCGGTTGAGGGGGAAGGGCATGAATTTAAAAGCATGTATCCCCCATTTGTCAAAGAGGCACAGGTAGAAGGAAATAAAGCTGCTGAAATTTCATTCCGGAACGCTCTTGCCGTTGAAGAGATTCATCATGGTCTGTACCAGGAAGCCCTGGAGGCAGTCAAAGCCGGTAACGACCTGTCCGGGAAAAAAATATATGTTTGCGGGATTTGCGGAAATACCGTTTATGATGAAAAACCTGAAAAATGCCCGATCTGCAAGGCACCCCAGGGGAAATTTTCGGAAATTCAGTAATCCTCCTCCTGCGTTGCAGGAGCCCCCGGGAAGATCTTCCCCGGATTGTTGTTTTAACGCAAAACACGCAGAGTACGCAAAGAGGGCATCCATATCCTGAAATAGCGATTGTTAAATTCAATAAATAATGCTCTAATCCGATATTTTTTTGTTAGAGTAGTAAATTTATGAAAAATAAAAACAGTTCGTTTTCGTCGTTCAGGCAACCCCAGTTTGGCTGGCTGTTTGCAAGCAACACATCCTTTTTTTTTGCCATGTCAGCCCAAAGTGTTTTGCGTGCCTGGCTGGCATTCAAAATTACGAACAGTGAATTTGCTCTTGGCCTGGTGATGTTTGCTGTTGCCGTACCCATGTTTTGCCTGGGACCGATTGGCGGTGTGGTGGCAGACCGGATGGATCGGCGCAATCTGATCATACTGGGACAATCCATTGTCTTTTTGGGCGAAGCCATCATTGTGGTGTTGATACTCCTGGATCACCTGGAATTCTGGCATCTTCTCTGTTCAGCCGGAGTTATTGGTTGCGTTCTTCCGTTTATTATGCCGGCACGGAACGCCATAATTGTGAATATCGTGGGTAAATCCGGCCTCGGGAACGCCCTGGCTATGAATATGGCCGGTATGAACACCACACGGGTTCTTGGTCCGGCGATTGCCGGCTTTATGATTGGTGCTGCAGGGGTGGCCATTACTTACATCGTCGGTGTCATACTTTACGGATTGGGGATTCTCTGCATGACCCGCATCGTAAGCGCACCC
>JAUXDD010000162.1 GCA_030618465.1 Desulfobacteraceae bacterium | reverse complement strand
CCTGCCTCCGCGGGTAATTACAAACAATGATCTGGCACAATGGATGGACACTTCAGATGAATGGATCCGTCAACGGACCGGTATTGAAACACGCCACTGGGTGCCTGATGAAGGCGGAGTCGGATCAACGGACCTTGGCTATGAAGCATCAAAAATAGCCCTGGACCGTGCGGGGTGGACAGCAGATAATCTTGACCTGATCATTTTCGGCACATTGAGCCCGGACATGTATTTTCCGGGAAATGCCTGCCTTCTGCAGCACAAACTCGGACTTGAAACAACGCCGGCCCTTGACATTCGGCAGCAGTGTTCAGCTTTCCTTTACGGCATCACAACAGCCGATGCGTTTATCCGCAGCGGTCATGCAAATAAAATCCTTTTTGTGGGAGCTGAAGTCCAGAGTACAGCCATTGACTGTACTACACGGGGGCGGGATGTGGCTGTCATTTTTGGCGACGGAGCCGGAGCGGTCTGTCTGGAAGGCATTGAAACGGATAATCCTTCGGGTGTTCTCGCTGCTGCTCTTCACGCACAGGGTGAACTTGCCGACATCCTGTCAATAAAAGAGCCGTCCCATAAAAATAAACCATTTGTCAGTGAAGAAATGCTGAAACAGGGCGGGCACTTACCCCGCATGGACGGTCGCAAGGTGTTCAAAACAGCGGTTCGAAAACTTCCTGAAGTAGCTAAAGAAACCCTGGAAAAAGCCGGCCTTTCAATCGACGACATTGATCTGGTTATCCCTCACCAGGCCAATTTGCGCATCAATCAGTCAGTCCAGAAAGCATTGAATCTGCCGGATGAAAAAATATTTAACAACATTCATAAATACGGCAATACCACGGCCGCAAGTATTCCCATTGCCCTGGATGAAGCACTTGAGAAGAATATTATAGGGCCGGGCAGTACGGTGCTTTTTTTAGCACTGGGTGCCGGGATGACCTGGGGCGGGATGATTTATCGCTTTGAGGCATAATTTTCAAGTATTATTTCTTCTTCAGTATCATATACGTGGCAACCCCTTTTGCAACTAGTTCACCCTGTTCATTTTTCACATCAACTTCTCCCACTGCTACATGGCTGCCTTTGTGGTCAATTTTTGCTTCTGCTATGATTTCCCCTTTTGAGAATGGCTGAATGTAATTTATTTTCATTTCAACGGTGATAACCACTTCCCCCTTTTCCACCATGCCCATCAGGGCCAGACCGATAGCTGAATCTGCCGGTGAAAACACAGCGCCGCCATGGGCAATACCAAGAGGATTGGTCAATTTTTCCGAAAAGGGCAGCCGGATCTTTGCCCAGCCTTTTTTGATGTCAAGGATTTCCATGCCCAGCAGACTCCAGAACGGGGACAGTTCACTGGTCCGTTTCATCAGGGATTTTTTATAGTTTGGCGGCAGTTCTTCGTATGGTTCCATTTTATATCCTTTTAAAATAAATTAGAAATCGCATTCTATCACAATAATTTTAAGGGACGCAGAATTTCGCAGATGAACGCGGGTTTTTTCAGATGATATACTGGATTGGCAGTGATGTGTCAATTCAACGCGTGAAATTGGGTATATACTCCCACTGTTGATTAAACAATCCCTTTACAGGGGCAGCCCTGTGTGTCTGCCTCTGGTCGGTCTGCCTTGACGTTTGTGTATACTGAATAATTCTCGACATTGAGGTTTTCCTGTAATACCTTGTGATCATATTGAAACCTCAATTGAGGTAAAACGTTTTAAGGACTGAACATATGCCGATCCTCATCATTATTTTTTTAGTCATAGCCATATACATCCCGCAGTTCTGGGCCAGACAGATTTTGAACAAATACAGCAAAAACCAGTATTTTTCCGGAAACGGGTATGATCTGGCCCGAATGATTCTGGACCGGATGAATTTGAATCATGTGAAAGTTGAGAAAACAGACCTCGGGGATCATTATGATCCGGAAGACAAGGCAGTCCGTTTAAACCCGGATCGATGCGGGCGCAAATCCCTCACTGCCGTGGTGGTTGCCGCCCATGAGGTGGGCCATGCCGTGCAGGATTATACCGATTTCAAACCTCTGCAGGCCCGGACAAAAATGATAGTCAAGGCGGTTAAAATGGAACGTATCGGATCAGGTATTATGATAGCAGTTCCGTTGCTGATGGTGGTTACCAGGGTGCCTGCTGCAGGGATATTAATGTTTTTAGGCGGTTTTGCCACCCTTTGCATCCCCATTGTAATTCATTTTCTCACCCTGCCCACTGAATTTGATGCCAGTTTTAAACGCGCGCTTCCGATTCTGGCCACAGGAAACTACATTCCGGCTGAAGACATGCCTGCTGCCAGGCGAATTTTACTGGCCTGTTCATTGACGTATGTGGCCAGCGCGCTTTCAGGACTTTTAAATGTATGGCGGTGGATCAGGGTGTTGAGGCGATAGGTTATAAGGTCTCCTTATCAGGTTTTTTTACCTCAAGGCCATAAGGGCAGCTCCTCAAATCAGCCGAAGGGCAGGATACTCCTCAGCAAAACGCGCCTCATACCATAAAGCAATCCCATTTCATTTATTTCACACCTGGAGCCAGTTTCCACCCGCCAATCCCCCCCGTAGCGAGAATTTCTTCAGCGTCGCCCATAATCGTATCAACCAGTTGTTTCGTCGTCATGATTTCGTTAATAAACCCAATGGCCAGAGATATGGCACCGGTCCCGGCCTCCTTTGGTATGCCGAAGTCTTCGGCCTTTCCTGCTGCCTTAAGGAGATCTTTGGTGCTTTCCGACTCAACCACCTTTTGAAGTGCAGCCATATCAGGAGTGGCCAGGATGGGATTTCGCCATCGGGGATCATAGGGATCAGCATCCACCAGCACCTGTTTGCGGTGGTCTGCCAGCTGGCACTCTTTGACCGCACAAAAAACAGATCCCATGGTTACCGCTTCAGCACCCAGCGCCAGCGCACCGAGGAATGTTCTTGCATCCCCTATACCACCTGCGGCAATGATGGGAATTTTAAGCTTCTGCACGGCCATGGGGATGGTCACCAAAGTCGTCAGCATCGTCGGATTTTTCAGCCCTGCCCCTTCCACGCCCATCATGACAACGGCATCTGCCCCATCCTGTTCGCATTTTAACGCATGTTTCACCGTATAGGCTTTATGGAGCCATATGAGACCGGCATTTTTAATTTTTTCTCCAAAATCGTTGGATCGGGAACCCGCAGTTTCTATGATGGCAACCTTTTCCTCAATGGCCACATCCAGCATGGGTAAAAGAGACTTGTCCATGGTCGGGCTGAAATTGACGGCAAAAGGTTTGTCCGTTAGAGACCTGGCTTTGTGGATAGCTTTTCGGAGATTCTCCGGTGTTTTCAGCATCCACGCGGTAATCATCCCCAGCCCGCCGGCTTCGGATACGGCAACCGCAAGGTCAACGGTTCCAAGCCCGGCCATAGCCCCTTCAACAATCGGGTATTGTACTCCCATCATTTCTGTAATTCGTGTCTCCCATTTCATACGTTTTTCTCCTTTGTATCCGTTCAAATTTCTTTTGACATTACTAACACGATTACAATGAATTCTGTCAATCTTAAAATTCCCCTCGATCCCCCTTTTCAAAAGTGGGAAGCTTTACTCCCCCTTTGTATATTGTGCCATATGGCAATGAAGGGAAAAAACGTCGGGGGACACTGTTGGGTGAGCGGTTTAAAAATGTGATCGTGGAAAATGGAGTTAAATTATTCGAATGCCCTATTTCCCCTATTTCCTCTATTTCGGTTTCTGGCGCAGCCACAAGATAGTGTGTATACTTCAGTCTTGACATACAAATTCAATTTTATTATACATTCTATCATGTAAAATGAGTTCTTATCCCTTTATCCCTCCCTCTTCCTTCTATTCCAGCCTTTCTTCGCTGACCAAAGGAATTTGATGGCTATGGAGGAATTCATCAGTATGTCCTGTTTTATTATCTAAGACCATAAGGAGTAACCATGAAGTTTTTTGAAGATGCAGTGATCGGTGAAAAGGTGATTCATCCAGTGAAGCATGTCCTTACTGAAGAAGAGATTATTCGCATGGGAAAAGAATGGGATCCTCAACCTTTTCATATTGATAAAGAGGCGGCGAAAAATTCTATTTTCGGCGGTCTTGTTGCCTCGAACGTTCATCTATATGGGGTTTCATGCAAGATCGGTAATTCCGGTATTGAAAAATGGGCGGTGGTAGCCGGGCTTGGCATTAGTAATATGAAAAATCATGCCCCCGGCAGAGTCGGGGATACCATGATGGGGCATTCGACCTGTATCAGCAAAAAAGAATCCGGATCAAAACCCGGATTTGGCATCATTGAGCATATGGTTGAACTGGTAAATCAGAATCAGGAGATTATTTTTTCCTATACCGTAGCCGGGCTGTATCAAATGCGAGAACCCGGATAGATACAGACTGGGGTGGTGAAAATCATCTGTTTTTTAAAGTTAGTATTGACATTTTTATGTTTTTAAAATTTAACAGTGTTTAGGAAATGAAATTATGTTACGGACCGAATTGTGATGACATGGACATACTAATGATATTCGGATTTTTGAAACTTTGTTGCAACTGATATCAGATCGGATTTTGATTTTCATTTGATGACTGATTTTAAAATTGAAAGAGGAATTATGATAATCAGGTTTAAATATTCTTTTATTTTGATTTTGATCACTTCTTTTATAATTGCTGCTCCCGGTTTTGCAAAAAAAATTTCGCAAACAAAAGTTGATTTATTAAAGAAAAACGTAAAAATTAAACATCCGGATATAATTTTTGATGATTTTATTGAAGGAAAAGAAGTAACACGGGTTATTGTAAACCTGGATGAAGCAGATATTTCAGTAAATATTACCGATATTCGTATACGCGAAAATATATTTAAAAAGAAAGACAGAATACTTAAAGAAAAGTTAATAAATTCAGTTGCCGGTTACCAGAATGAAATTATCCGACGTATTCGCTCAAAAAAATTCAAGGTATTGAAAAAATTCTTATTTACCCCCAGTTTTTCAGCCGAGGTTTCTCTTGATGCCCTCCGGGAACTTATAGAATTCAGCAGGGTTGTTTCAATCGAAAAAGATCACCCAGGAGAATTCCATACCCCTCAAGGGATACCGCTCATGAACGCTGATAATATCAGAAACAGTTATGGTGGAAGCGGGGTATCCATCGCGATCTGTGATACAGGCGTTGATTATACTCATCCCAAACTGGGAAACAGCACCTTCCCCAACAGCAAAGTAATTGGCGGGTATGATACAGGGGATGATGATACAGACCCTGTGGATAGCTATGGTCATGGCACGTCATGTGCCGGAATTGCAGCCGGCAATCTATCGACCGGCAATTATTTAGGCGGAATAGCACCCGGTGCTAAAATTTACGCTTTAAAATTTTCTCAGGGGAATAGTGGGGACTCTTATGTCTCTGATCTTACAGCCGCATGGGAATGGTGCATTGCCCACCAGTATGATGACCCGAACAACCCGATCATGATTATCAGTACGAGCTGGGGCGGGGGGAGTTACAGTTCCACATGTGACACAGTGATTCGTGCCCTTAGCCGTACAGCAAAAAATGCAGTATCTGCAGGAATAACCCTGTTTATATCTTCGGGTAATGACGGCTATTGCTCATCAATTGCTTTTCCCGCATGCATATCTGATGCGATTTCTGTAGGGGCGGTGTATGATGCTGATTTTGGAACCTATCAACCGTGTATTTCCGAGTTATCCTGCGCACCAAAAACATCAACAACCCAATGTACCGGATGGTATGCAATAGATTTAACCAATGCGGATATGGTCACCTCATATTCCAATACAGCCGCCATACTGGATATACTTGCTCCAGGTAATAAATGCTTTACTACAGATATTGTCGGCTCCAGCGGCTATTCATCTGGAGATTATTACTCTGGTTTTGGCGGCACATCTGCTGCCAGCCCTTATGCAGCAGGTGCTGCAGCATGCCTGCAGAGCTATTCGCTATCCGTACTCGGACGATTTTTAACCCCTGCTGAAGTGAAATCCATTTTAACCGGCACAGGTGATCCACTAACAGATGGCAAAGTGAGTATTACAAAACCCAGGGTCAACCTTGAAAATGCTGCCAGGGAGATCGGGCTGATAACAGTTGACATCCCTTTCGGTGCTGCAGAAGGCGATGGTGCCCTCACTAATCAAGGGACTGTAACGATTCCCTTTACATCATCCACAGATACGGATATTACCATAGCATCAGGTGACATGACTGAAGTAACCGTGCCGTCCGCCGTGATTACAATTCCAGCAGGGCTCACATCAGCAACATTTGATGTGACCGTTGAAGATGATGGTGAGTGTGATGGCGACCAGACATCGACTGTCACAGCATCCGCCACTGATTTTTTCGACGGTACAGATTCCATCATTATTTCAGACAATGATTCCGCATTGTGTGATTTTGATGAAGACGGTCTGACAGATGTCCTGGAGGCTGAAATGTGTACGGATCCAAATGATCCTGACACAGACAATGATCTTCTTTTAGATGGTGAAGAAGATGCAAATAAGAATGGGACGGTGGACGTTGATGAAACAGATCCTTGTGATTCAGATACGGATAATGATGGAATGCCGGATGGATGGGAAGTTGGAAACAGTCTTGATCCATTAGTCGACGATGCATTTGAAGATTCCGATCTGGATACTTATAGCAACTTCAGGGAATATTTATCCGGAACCGACCCGTGGAGCGTTCTTGATATTCCTGTATGTGATTTTGATTTTTATAGTGACAGTGATGTGGATGGAAGTGATCTGAATGTAATTGCACGGGAATTCGGACGAAATGACTGCACACCTGGCGACCCGTGCGAGAGCGATTTAAATGGTGACGGTATTGTGGATAATATGGATCTCAACTTTTTTTGTGAAGATTTTGGTCGTGATAACTGCCCGTAATCCAACTATTATTAAACCGACAAATATACAAACCCAATCTTGAAGGAAGAATTCACCTGAAGTAACGTGTTCCTCAAGCTGCCCCTTGCCGGTTCAAGTTAGACCTCAATTGAGCGAAAATTGAGGTCTAAACCTTTTTGAGCCCAACCGCCACATCAGGGTTC
>JAUXDD010000222.1 GCA_030618465.1 Desulfobacteraceae bacterium | reverse complement strand
CAACCCTTATTTCAAAATGAAAACATATTTCAAAAACAAAAGCTCTTTTAAAGCAACAACCACTCATATAAAAAGATAACTACCTTATTTTATTTTGTTTTTCTAAGAATTCCACCTTTGGCACAACTGTTGCTATTTTGGTTTATGATGTGTTAGGCAAGCAATTTGTTTTTCAACTCTGAATTTCATTCTTTGTTTGAGTTGCTGTGTTTTTGGAACAGCTAATTAATTTGGAGACAGGAGGTTTTATGAGCAAGGACGAACGTTTTGATGTAGTCATCATTGGGGCGGGCCCTAACGGGATGGCAACAGGGGCATATCTGGCCAAGAGCGGCCTGAGTGTATGCGTGCTGGAAGAGAGAACCGAATGCGGCGGGGCATGTGAAACACAGGAACCCATTCCCGGGGTAAGAATTTATCCCCATGCCATGTTGATGTATGCGTCACCCGCACCGGGATTTGACCAGCTGGAACTATGGAAATACGGATTCCGCATGAACTGGGACCCCACAGATTTTGTTGCACCGGAATCCATGCTGCTGGCATGTACGGATGGATGGAGGAGCTATACCGATAAAGACCTTGAAGGCTGGGGAATCCTGGGCGGCTTGTTTGGAACGCCCCCATTTTCAAAAGAATTGATGCGGTCGGTCTTCTGGACCCCACCCCATCCGGCCGAAGTTGAAGTTACAGCAGAAAATATACCCTATATGCAGGTATACAAAGAGCATGCGCCTGAAGTCTGGAGCGAGGATCTACTCAATGGCACCATGTTTGACGTTCTGGATGAATACTGTGAAACCGAATGGTTCAAAACATGCATGGCATATGCAGCCTGGGCATCAGGAGCAGCAGCCCACTGGGAAGGTGTTGCCATTCCCGCTATTGCCTGCGCACAGCTTTTAACCCTCACAAACATGGGAGCAACAAGTTTTCCCCGCGGCGGCCTGCATGGTTATTTTCACGCCATCCATCGCTGCGCCGTTCATAACGGTGCTGTCATTCGAACCAGCTGCCCGGTAGATGAAATCATTATTGATGACGGACGGGCCATCGGCGTCCGGTTAAGGGATACTGCCGCATCCGGAGGAAAGACCATCCGGGCCAACAAAGCCGTGATTGCCGCCTGTGATGTACACCAGGCATTCCTGAAACTGGTAGGGCCACGGGAACTTGATCCGTCATTTATCCAGAATATAAAAGACATCAGCCTGAAGAACCAGACACTCTATGTTTCACAGTACATGACAAAAGAACCACTCCAATATAAAGATAAGTTCAAAACCGCTGACGGCATCGGGGATATTACCAAACTGCGTGCATCCGGCCCGAATGCTTACCCCTGGGGCGGTGTTTATCCGTGCGATCATCGTGATATCTACTATGCTGACGTTGCTGACGCGGATGGCTTTAAAGGAAGACCCACGCTGAAGCCCGAACACAAGATGTGGTTTGAGGCTCCAAGCCTGGCGTTTGACCCGTCTGACTGCCAGGGCCATCATCCAAAGGGACATATCTCGGCTCCTTTTGAGATGGCACTCACATCACCGGACTACCACATTGAAGGTGAAGATGCTCCGGACACTTACCGTGAGTGGCTCGGCGAATATATGACCGACTGTTACGCATCGGTATTTGACGGCCTTGAAAAGGACAATATTATTCATCACTGGTTTGCCACGGGTCGTGAAGTTGAGCTCAGAAATACCGGCCTTATCGGCGGCACCTGGGCGGGAAGCCGCCACTGTGAAGACCAGCTGTGGGGAAACCGGCCATGTCCCGGGCTTGAACGCTACCGCACACCAATAGACGGATTGTACCATGCGCACCAGACATCCGGTCACCCCGGCGGTTTGTGCCTGATGGCCATTCCTTACAACCTGATGCATATTCTTATTGAAGACGGAATAGCCGAACCGGGGAACTGGTGGTATGCCGCACCCCAGTACATCCCGGAGGAAGGCAAGATATCTGCAGATCCCAACAAAAAATCAAAAATATAGCGGAGGAAAACGTTATGCCAAATTTCAAATATAAAGAAGGTTACTATAAATTTGATCCCAATGATCTGTTTGGGCATATGCAGCAGGAATTCCCCGATGAGAGCGAATTTGATGTTGTCATTATCGGCGGTGGTCCCAACGGTCTGATGGCCGGTGCCTACCTTGCAAAAGCCGGCCTTTCGGTCTGTATCTGCGAGCGCCGGTACGAAGCCGGCGGCGGACTGGCAACCGAGGAAAACCTGTATCCCTGCTTTTCAACCAACCCCCATGTGCTTTACCATATGATGGTGGACTACATGCCGGTGGTCAGGGACTTTGATCTGGACGGTCCGGCCCTCACATGGATCCGGCCCAACAACCAGACCGGCATGGTCTTTGAGGACGGTTCTTCCATCATGCTCAACCGCATGGTGCAGGACACGAAAGACTCATTTAAAAAATACTCATTCAAGGATGCCGTCACATTCGGAAAAAAGATCAGGCAATGGCGGACCATTGTTCAGGACATCGTGGCACCGGCAACATACATTCCGCCCATGGCCCCCATTGACATTACCATGGCCATGCAGAAAACCGATATCGGCAGGCAGATGCTGGATATCGGTGAAATGAGCGCGGTGGACATCATCACGGAAAGCTTTGAACATGACAAAGTCCGTGCGCTTCTTTTGTATGCCAGCTGCATGTGGGGACTTGACCCCCATGAAACCGGTATTGGCTTCATGGTGCCGCTGATGATCGACCGGGCCATGAATAAATGTTACTGCTACGGCGGTTCCCATAAATTTGCCAGCGCCCTGGGGCGTGCGGTCATGCAGAACGGCGGCCTGATTCTTGAGTCTGCCGGGGTCAACAAAATTTTGATGGAAGACGGCCATGTGGCAGGCGTCACCCTGGATGAGGGAAGGACCATCAAAAGCAAGGTGGTCATGTCCACATTAGACCCCACGACCACATTTATCGACCTGCTGGGTCCTGAGCATATTTCTGAGGACCTGAAAGATTCAGTGGAAGGCTGGACTTATGACAAGTGGAGTTTCAATACCCTTCACATAGCAACAGACGAGCCGCCCAAATACAAAACCGATGACCTTTTTATAAACGACTCCTTTATGAACATTGTCGGCTTTGAGACCATGGACCAGGTACTTTCCCACTGGGACAATGTGATCAATAAAAAGCTGGATACGGACATCATGGGCGGGCATTCCACCTGTGAAAGCCTGTTTGATCCCACGTTAAGTGATAAGCCCGGCAAGCATGTATCCATGTTCCAGATACATGCGCCATATGATCTTGAAGGCACCTGGGATGAAAGAAACGAAGAGATAAAACAGGCCATGCTGGCTAAATGGGAAAAAGCAGCACCCAATATCAATGCGGAGACCATCATCAGTTCCAGCACGGAAAACCCGGAAGAGATCGCGATACGATTTCCGCAGATGCGCTCGGGAGCCATCAAGCACGGGGATTACAAACCGATCCAGATGGGCTGTTTCCGTCCCAACCAGGAGTGCTCCAGCACGGATACCCCCATAGACGGTCTTTATGTATGCGGTGTATCCACATATCCGGGCGGTCTGGTTCTCGGCGGTTCCGGCTATATCGGTGCAAACAAGGTGGCCGAAGATCTGGATGTGAAAAAATGGTGGGAACCCACTCCTGAAATGGAGCTGTATACCAAAACATATCTGGAAGATTAGGCGTTTCAGGCAATAGTTAACTGAAAACAAAAAACCCGGAGGCATCTTCTCCGGGTTTTTCAATTGAGAGCCAGAATCCTATTTTAAAAATATCCGCTTCACACGATCTGTAATTGTGGAGACCACTTCATAGTTAATGGTATTCAGTGTTGTTGCTATCTCGTCGACAGGTATGGACGCATCGCCCATCCGGCCAAAAATAACCACTTCATCTTCCAGCACCACATCAGGAATATGCCCCACATCCAGCAGGGTTAAATCCATGCATATCCGCCCCATCACGGGCGCCCTCACCCCCTTGACCAGCATAAATCCGCATGACGAAAGCGCACGGTTATACCCGTCAGCATAGCCAACCGGAACGGTTGCAATGGTAGTGGGGTGTTTTGTTTCACAGGTACACCCATAACTGACTTTAAAACCTGTCGGCACTGCTTTTAACTGGACAATCCTGGATTTGAACGTCATGGCCGGCTGCAAATCAATACGATCCTTATCCACTTCGTCAGACGGATAAAGCCCGTATAGTGAGATACCCGCACGCACCATATCCAGATGGGTTTCCGGCATATCAATCAGCGCAGCACTGTTGGCAGCATGTTTTACCGGTATTTCGATGCCTGCCCTGTTTATCTGATTCAGCAGGGTCTTAAAATTTTCAAACTGCTCGTTTGCATATGTCTTATCTGCACTGTCAGCAGTTGCAAAGTGGGTAAATATGCCTTCAAGCGTAAGCCCGGAAAGACGGGCTATTGCCTCGACTTCCCGGAATGTTTTACCGCCCGCCTTTTCCCGGTCGCCTTTGATAAGCGGATCAGATACAAATCCGAGTCTGCCCATGCCGGTATCCACTTTCAGGTGAACGCTGATTTTTTTACCCTGTTTATTTGCCGCATCCGACAATGTTTCGGCAGTTTCCAGGGAAAACAGGGTCTGGGTCAGATCATATTCAATCAACGCATTGGCAAAATCCGCTGGGGTATATCCCAATATCAGAATTTGCGCTGATATACCGGCTTTTCTAAGCAACATCCCTTCAGATATCCTGGCAACGCCCAGACAGACAGCCCCGCTTTCAATAGATTGTTTTGCAATTTCCAGAGCACCGTGGCCATATGCATTGGCTTTTACAACAGCCATCAATCCGGCCCCTGGATCAGTAATGCGCCGTAATTGACAAATATTGTGATCAATAGCCTTCAGGTCGATCTCTACCCAGACAAGTGGCGTATCCAAATGATTTCCTCCGATTTATATTGAGTGATCAATAATCAATCCACATTGAGTTTTAACAACTGTTCTTTAATTCGTGATTTCCACGTTATGTCATTATCCGGTACTTGCATATATGCAAATTTCATCAAATTCCGGGCTTCAATGGTTTTCCCTATCTGGAGTGCGGAAAAGCCCAGTTTATAAAGGTCCACATAATTTGAAGCAGGAGAAAAAGGATTTACCACCTTTTTGAGAATGCTGTATGCTTCTTTATGTTGCAGCAGATGTGTGTGGCATGTCCACAGTTTTTTATATATTTCATTTTTCCCGGCTTCATCCAT
>JAUXDD010000113.1 GCA_030618465.1 Desulfobacteraceae bacterium | reverse complement strand
ATTAACCGTAAAAAAAGAGTATGGGGAAAAGATCGGATGAAAAATGACCAGCGACTTGAAGGCGCACGGGCAATGGCCGGCGGTGTCTGCCATGAGCTGAATCAGCCTTTGCAGGTGGTTTCAGGATATTCCGAGCTTTTACTGATGACTGTCTCTGAAGATAACCCGCTTTATGAACAAATAATGAAAATCAGGGAGCAGGTATGCCTTATGGGGAAAATAACTGAAAAGCTCATGGAAATTACCCGGTATGAAACCATTGATTATATGGAAAGAAAGATCATCGATATTGACAAGGCGTCAGCTGTTTAATTTGCTACTTTGAACCTGTTTTTTTCGGCAATTGATAACCCGATGATATAATGGCCTTTAAAGCGCCCGTTATTTTCCTTTGTGATACAGGATATCCGGGTATTCATATTGGTGATGGGGCATGAAGGATTGCTGCTGTAATATTTCATATTGAAAATGTCTCCCACATTCAATCCCTCCAGAATTACCGAACCTTCCTTGGCAATGGCAAACATATAATTGGATTCATTATTCCAGACTTTAAACTGATAAATGAGTTTCGATTGATTTAAAGAGAACTCAACACTGTAAAACTGGTCAACCTGCTGCTGATCCCCACCGTTTCCTTTAAACTGATTTGCCACTGCTTTTAGTCTCATAAATCTAATTTTTCTCCGTTCAATCTGGTTTGTATTTAGTGCCTGCACGAAAATGCCTAAAAGACACCGGAATAGTGTTTGAACTGTTCCTGATGTTCAATACGGTCAATAATTTCCTGGTTTGGAATGCCCATCATTTCACTGATTTTAAGGCTTGAAAGCCCCTTTCGCTTTAAAGACATCAGATCAATTTTATTAATATTTATTTCTTCAATTGTTTCTTTCATATAAAAGCCTCTCCTTTTTTATAAGATAACCGAACTTAGCTGTTTTGGCCTTTTATCTGATTTAAACAATTCAATTAATGTGCCAGTTGTTTGATTTTGGCGGTTATTTTTTATATGTTGAAACAATTCAGATGGTTGATATGTGCAAGGGGAGAGGGGTGAGTATTATCTATCCGTGAAAGTCTATGCATTTGTCTTACTAAGCTGGATATTTGTCCTTTATTACAGGACAAATCTTAATCAATTCCTGGATTTTGCTTTTTTCTGTAAATGATTTTCAATGATTAAATTCAGATGAAAGGGTGCCATGATGATGAATTCAATCATAAATCCCAGGACAACAAAGATCAGATTAATGGGAAGCTTAAGCAGATAAAAAAGTACAGTGTCGTATGCTTCTTCGTTTTTTAAAATATGATTTTTAATTTTTGCACCAAACATGGGCACCCACTATCACAGGGAAAAGTATAATTCAATTTTTTTTTCATATTATTTCGATAAATTTATATTGCCATATTCTGTAAGAAAGTTATATTGGGATACAGTATTTTCTCCTACAAGAAAAAATAAATTCAATGCATAGGAAAATCCGAATGAAACGTTATTATTTTTTATCGGTATGTACGCTGTTTTTTATCCTGTCTGCATGTGCAGGGGGGAAGCCTGCCCACAGACCTCCAAAGCATATCTCTGCGGGAATGGAGGCGATTAAGAAAGGAAATGGATGGTTTAAAAAAGGATGTTACAGACATTGCCTGGAATATTTTTTCATGGCACACGAACTGTTTACCGCCTCTGACCAGCCTAAGGGTGTGTCCATGAGTTTGAACAATATCGGAAATGTTTACCGGATCACCGGGGATACAAAAAAGGCCATTCTTTATTATGAGGAGTCATTTCAAATATGTATGCTGAGTCATGACTATGAAGGCGCTGTCCAGGCCATTTCAAACAGGGCAGCGGGACTTATTAAAGAAAACAAGCTTGAAGAAGCAGAAAAAGTTCTGGATACAGCTGATTCCATTGCAGATAAAAATAATCTTGTTTTTGTGTCCCTTCTTAAAAACAGGGGTATCCTTTTCATCAAAAAAAAAGAATATGACCATGCACAGGACATATTGCACAAGGCCCTCGCGAGTGTGGACCCGAAAAATAATCTGGACACAGCTACCGTTAATTATGCACTTGGTACCCTGATGTTGAAAACCGGGAAGTTTGAAATAGCGGTGCCCTTTTTTCAGGAAGCACTTGACGCAGACCGCATATCGGGATTTTACAAAGGCATTGCAGATGATCTTTCTGCCATGGGGACAGCCTTTACCCATCTGGAAAAATACGATACGGCCTTAAACTATTTTAAAAGAAGTATAAAAATTTATGCCCTTATCAGGGACCATGAAAACGTAACAAAAATACGTGAGCATCTGGATATGGTGTCTGAAAAAACAGGAGCGGATTCAACCCTGACAAAATATTTTGTTACGAACTGGCTTGAAGGAGATGCACAGACGAATCTGTGTGATTAATTGTAGTATCTGGCCAGGTGGGAAGAGTATGTCGAACGTCTGGCCAAACACTATAACGCAGTAGATAGAGACTTTTTGCGACGCCATCAATTTTTGAATGATTCTTTTCAGGAGGTATGGGATGAAAAAACTGTTAAAGTGGTTTGGCATTTTTCTGGGCACTGTCATTGTTCTATTGGTTGTAGTTATTCTTCTCCTTGACACCATTGTGAAATGGGGAATTGAAACTGGCGGAACAAGGGTAGTGGGGGCAAGAGTTGAACTTGCCGCCGCAGATTTGAGCTTTTTCCCGCTTGGATTGGAACTGGACCGCCTCCAGGTGACCAACCCGGATGAACCCATGAAAAATGCGTTAGAAATTGAAAGGACAAATCTTTCGTTCGATACCTGGAAACTGATTAAAAAGAAAGTTTATATCAATGAAATGGCAGCCGACAATGTAAGGTTCAACACGCAAAGACAAATATCCGGTGCTGTTGTTAATGTTAAAAAAATTGAAAAAAAACCACTATCTGAAATAACGGCCGGAAAACTGCCGTCGTTTCAAATAGCTGATGTGAAAGCCATTCTGGCAAGAGAAAAACTGTATTCCGTGGATAAAATCAAGAAACTCAAAATGGATCTTGACCGGGAAAAACAGAACTATCAAAAACAGCTCTGGCTGCTTCCCGATAAGAAAGCGTTTGACGAGTACGAAGAAAGAATAAAAAAAGCGAACAAAAGCGACAAGGGCATCGGGCGATTTATAAATATTGCCGGAGAGGCATCTGAGATTTATAAAGCCATCAAGAAAGATATCGATAAGCTGGATCAAACCCAGCATGAACTGCGGCGCTCAATTAATACGTTTAATGGCAGAATACAGGAGATTTCTCAGGCGCCATCCAGTGATTTCCGCCGTATCAAGGCAAAATATACTATCTCCCCCAGGGGATTGGGAAATATGACGAATCTGATTTTTGGTCCGAAATATGCCGGTTGGGTTGAGACCGGGCTTACCTGGTACAACAAACTTGTTTTTTCTGTTGACGGCAATCAGGGCAGGGCGGCAGACAAACCAGCTGCAACGAATGAATCAGGCAGTAAAAAAGATTCAACTACGCCGGATTTTCTGATTCAGACAGCACATGTTTCATTGAAGATCGATGCAGGTAATATTGACGGCGTTATAAAAGATATCACCGACAACCAGTCAGCCCTTGGCAGGCCACTGACATTTAATTTTTCAGCAGAGAACCTGGAAAGGTTAAAGTCGGTTAAAATGAAGGGGCGTTTTAACCATGTGTTCCCGGAAAAAACCGTTGATACGATGGCCGTTGAAATATCCGGGTATGCGGTTGAACAAGTATCCATTTCGGCAAACCCTGAACTGCCTGTCATCCTTGAAAAAGCTCAGGCAGACATGGACGTGAGAGCGGCTGTGCACGGCAATGATATTGATTTAAACATCGCAATAGCCATTACATCCGCCCGATTTTCATCAGGCACGGATAAGGATGCCGGTGCTGTAAGCATGGCTGTGAGTACCGCACTTTCCGAAGTGTCAGAATTTTCCGTTTCAGCCGATATCAAGGGTTCCCTTGACAATTATGACGTAAAAATTTCATCAGATCTTGACAAGGTAATGCAAAAGGCGCTTTCAAAAATTGTAAAACAGCAGACAGCCGAATTTGATAAAAAATTGAAAAAAGAAATTGAAAGTATTACCGCTGGAAAAATTGATGACCTGAAAGACCATATGGGTACTTTTAATTCTTTTGATAAGGAATTGACGGACCGCCTGAAAATCGGGGATGACTTGTTGAAGAGTATTAAAAAGATATAATACTTATATAGTGCCTGAACGAAAACGCCTAATTTCCCGAATTTCCGCGTCAGATGAAAATTTTAATCCTCAAAATACTACATGTATTCCTGCGATTAAAATTTTCATCTTCCTTGAACTTCATAAAATTATTCATTTTTGTTCAGGCACTATCTACATAATACCACTGGTGCTTGTCTTCTTCGTCGGCAGAATAACAGTAAATGTTGTTCCCTTGCCCACTTCGCTTTCCACGTCAATATACCCGTCAAGCGAATCAACAATACCCTTGACAATGGGGAGCCCCAGACCTGTTCCCGTGATGAAGCGTGTCTTGTCGTTTTTGACACGGTAAAACCGCTCAAATATTTTTTCCATATATTTGGCTTCAATGCCAAAACCAGTGTCAGAAACCACGACCCGGATATTGTTTCCCGATACCTCTGCCTTTACGTCAATCTTCCCCCCATCAGGCGTATAATTGACGGCATTAGTGATCAGGTTGCCAAAAATACTTTCCAGTGCCATGGGGTCGGCTGTGATGGGGATAAGCGGCTTATTTGACGTTTCAAATGTGAGCGTCTGGCCTTTGGCTTCCGCCCGGGTACCAAGAAAGTCAACAATATCTTTGAGAAGCGTTTCAACCTGAACCGGTTTTGATACTTTTGAGGCGATGCCCGCTTCAATTCGTGATAGATCAAGCAGGTCGCCAATGGTGGATATGAGTCCGAATGTTTTTTCCTTGGCCCGTGAAAGGATATGCTGTTCGTTTTCAGACTGGCCTTCGTGCGTTTCTTTTAAAACCAGTGCAAGCTGCTCATGAATGGTGGAAAGCGGTGACCTGAGTTCATGCGACACCTTTGCGACAAATTCGGATTTTAAGTGGTCAAGGGCTTTTATTGCGGAAATATCCACAAGATTAACTACAGCGCCGAGGCATTCACCCCTTTCGCCAAGAACCGGCCGGCATCGGGCAAGAAGGTATTTCCCATCTTCAGGAGACATTTCATATGCCGGTATATCGTCAAAATCGATATGTTTTCCCTGTGAAATATCCATGACAAGGTCGCAAAGCCCACTGTCATTAATATATTCGTCGATTTTTATGCCAGGCGTAAGCCCGGCGTCAAGGCCGAGGTGCTGGAGAAACGCAGGATTGATCAGAACGACCTCGCTGTCATTGTTGGTCACCAGCACACCGTTGGGAAGGGACTCGATGATGGTATGGACCCGGCTTTGCTCCGTATGCAGGTCGGACAGTGTCCGCCTTCGTTCTCTTTCCAGCTTCTGGGCCTCCAGTGTAAGCAGTATTTTTTCCCGTGCCCGGTTTACGACAATGCGAAGTTGATCCGGTTCGTAGGGTTTGGGGATAAAGTCATAAGCCCCCTGTTTCATGGCTTCTATTGCGGTTTCAACCGTGGCATACCCGGTTATGACAATGACCAGAATGCCCCTGTCCATTTCCATGATCCTTCGGAGGACTTCCATTCCGTCCATTCCGGGCATTTTCATGTCAAGGAGAACGATGGCTGCCGATTCTTTCTCAAGGGTTTCCAGCCCTTCTTCGCCCCTGGATGCTTTCAGGGTCTGAAATTCCATGCGGGTAAGAATTCGTTCAGCACCGTCCCTGAGACTTTTCTCATCATCAATAACCAGTATTTTTGTCGGATCTAGGTTATTCTCCACTGTTTTCTCCTTCCCTGTTTTCTACAGTAAGTGGAAGTTCAATGATAAATGTGGTTTCTTTGCCGGCTTTGGAGTGTGCTGAAATTTTTCCGCCGTGATTTTCAATAATACCATACACCATGCTGAGGCCCAGTCCGGTTCCTTTGCCTTCTTCCTTTGTGGTAAAAAAAGGTTCAAATATATGCTCCAGGGCATCCTCTGGTATTCCCGGCCCGGTATCTGAAATTTCAATAATTACCCGCTCTTTATTTTTTGATCGGGATGTTTTTAACTTAAGTTTTCCATCACCATCCATTGCCTGGGCGGCATTTAGAATGATATTCATAAACACATGGTTGATCTGCTGTATATCCACAGGTACCTGGGGCAGATCTGTGGAAAAGTTCTTATCGATCTTAATATTTTGAAAGAGCGACTGGTTTTCAAGCAGGAACAGGGTACGGGCAAGGGCTTCATTAATATTCTGTAGTCGTATCATATGGCTTGTCTGTCTGGCAAACTCCAGGAGTTCTTTAACCGTATCCCGGCATCGCTGGGCATCCTGGAGAATCCTGTTAATGTCTTCACTGAGGTTTTCTTCCAGTTCATATTCTTCAAGTATCAGTTTCGCAAACAGGGTAATCCCGCCCAACGGGTTGTTCAACTGGTGGGCAACACCTGCGGACAGTTTGCCAAGGGATGACATTTTTTCTGCCTGGAGAAGCTGGCCCTGTGTTTTTTCAAGATCGGATTTCATTTTTAGTTCATCTCTCATATCATGAAAAAAACCAATGGAGGCCACTTCTTTTTTTCCTTCATACACGATGGCTGCATTCAGGTTGATCGGGATGGTTTCACCGTGTTTACGTAATACATCCACCTGGTATGATTTTAATTTTCCCTTTCCGCCATAATCATCACTGCGCAGTTTTTTCATAATATCCCGTGCCTTGTCACCCGGATAAAAATCACGAATATCGAGATGATCAAGCGCCTCTTTAATGCTGTAACTGCTTATTTCAGCTGCGGCCTCATTAAATACGAGGATTTTTCCGGTTTTGTCAGCGGCAATAACGCCGTCTACAGAGCTCAATATCAGGTTCCGTAAAAAAGCATTGGTCCGTTTGAGCTTTCCCTCCATCTCTTCGCTGGAAGTCCGTTCAAAATCGATCATTGCCATGGCTTCGATGTCATTATTTTTTTCAGAATAGATTGGATATGAAAAACGGCATGATTTCCAATGCTGATAGGTGTCGCCGTTATTCCGATCTCTTAAAGCCGGCTGCTTTAATTCCATCGCCTTGATGGCAGCACAATTTTCACAAGGGGCGCCAAGGCCATAAAGGTGTTCATGGCAGTTTTTGCCGATAAAATTCGGGTATAAACCCATGGTGAATTTATTGGCAGCAATTATTTCGAATTCGGTCGAAACAATAATAAACGTCTGGCCGGATGCATCTATGGCCCTGATCAGATATTCTTTTTCAGCTTCTGTACGCATGGAAACCCTCACTTTAGTTTACTTCATCAAGTGCCTTGATAAATTCTTCGGGTTCAACATCAATTTTAGTCCACAGGGCAAAACAGCGCCTGGCCTGGTGAGCCAGGGTGGAAAGGCCGTCCATAAACCGGATACCTTTTGATTCCGCCATATCCCGCCAGAAGTTATTCTCACGTCCGTAATTCAGATCCAAAACCAGTTCACAATCCCTTATGTCAAGTTTGCTGAGCCTTTCCGCCATGTCAGGAGATTCGTCCGGTCCGGAAACAGAAGTGGCATTGACTAAAATATTGGCATAAACCGGAGTCTCGGCCAGAGCGGTTAACAGTTTTGCCTCTCCGCTGATACGATTTAAAACTTTGTTGATTTTATCTTCGCTGCGCCCTGCAACGATAATTGATTCTGATTTAAGCCAGTTAAAAATAAACGAGATTGCTTTTGCTGCTCCCCCTGTACCAACAACTATTGCTGTTTTACCGGTAACATCAAAGTTAATCTCCTCCAGCGTGTCCATAAAGCCGATGGCATTGGTATTGTATCCTTTGAGTTCATCGCCGTTTCTTACAATTGTATTGACGGCTCCAATGATATTGGCGCCTTCGGAAAGAATATCCATATGGGGGATGATCATCTCTTTGTATGGTACGGTTATGTTT
This sequence comes from Desulfobacteraceae bacterium, assembly GCA_030618465.1. Lineage (GTDB taxonomy): Bacteria > Desulfobacterota > Desulfobacteria > Desulfobacterales > SURF-7 > JAUXDD01. The sequence continues at coordinate 1,618 of JAUXDD010000113.1, read as the reverse complement.
GCACCGTCAATATTCAGGACGCGCAGGCTCTGCATGGCTGCACCGAGCTGGTCCTCTTTTACTTTAAAGGGTACATATACGCCACGGATGCCCACCCGTTTCATGACAGCCAGAAACATGGCAGGGGATTTTGACTGGAATGCCCGCTCATCACTCAATATACAAAATGTCTTCAAATAGTCATCCTCGATCAAGGGACAATAGTATCGTCAGACCATTAATCCTTTTGACTGTAAAAGGCGTCTTGGATCAACCAGATGCCTTGCAAACCATTCTTTTTTAACTTCCGTTCCCAGGGCGATTGCCAGTACCTCAGACAAATGCAGGGTGGGAACCTGCTGTTTCAGGTTGCAGCGCACTTCCAGGTTCAGGTGGCACATGGCGCAGGGGGTAATGATGCATTCGGCTCCGGCTTCTTTTGCACCGCCTACAATTTTATTCACGATCGGTGTTATGATTTCAGGCTGGGCAACTGACAGGTACGTGCCGCAGCACTTCACCGCCTGGGACCATGAAACCGGTTCAGCGCCAAATGAAGAGAGAACCTTTTCGATGATATTGTAACTACTTTTTTCATGACGCATAAAAGGGGGACGGTTGAGTGTACACCCGTAATATGTAACAAATTTCAGACCATTTAATGTGTGTGTCCTATTTTTAAATTTACCGGACTCGTACATTTCATCCAGGAGTTCCAAAAAATTCATGATTTTGAGTTTAGGATTAAAAGGGCTCCCGAAATTTTTTTCAAATTGATCCCGGGCATCTTCATCATGATTAAGATGGTGAAATGCTTCATGCAGGCGCAACACACAGCTGGGACAGGGTGCCATTAAAGGTCTTGTCGGATCCGCTATTGAAAGATTGCGGGAAACAAGGTTGATAAACAGTTCCGTGTTAATGCTGTGGGCGGATGAACTACCGCAGCAATTCCAGTCATCCAGTTCAATAAGATTGACACCTAATTTTTTGCATGTGGAGACTAAGGACTCATTGTTTTCATGAGCAGATGTAACAAGCGAACACCCGGGAAAATAGGATATATCGATTGTGGCATTATTTTGCATAGAGCAGCTCCATATTTTATTTATTTAAAATACTTTCGTGTTTCCCTGGTATTTTTAATTTTGGAAGGGAGAATATCCAGCTTTCGTTTGGCAAGCATTTTCATTCCCACATTCATATCTGAAAACCAGTCCCGCTTAATGAGCTTATAACGCATCATGATCTCTATTTTATGGGTCCTGCCGTACCGTTTCACAGATTGTAAAAGCAGCTTGTGAAAATTTAAAATATCCGGTTTGGCAACAACTACTTTTTCTTCCAGTGCTATCTGGCGCAACACATCCATAATAACCGGTATGTCGATTGCCATGGGGCACTGAACCACGCATGTATTGCACCCCACGCAAACCCAGATGGATGAACATTTCAAAACTTCGTTTTTCAAACCCAGCTGCACCAGACGGTTAACACAATGGGGCGCATAATCCATGGCCTCGGAAAACGGGCATCCGCCTGCGCATGTCCTGCAGTGAAAACATGAACTCAAGTCAATGCCGGATCGCCTGCTGACTTCTTCGGCAAACGATGCATCTGTTTCGTTCAGCATGACAGG
>JAUXDD010000085.1 GCA_030618465.1 Desulfobacteraceae bacterium | reverse complement strand
TTCGGATATCTCGGGGGGAGTGATTTACCGTTTGATGAAAAATTTCCCGGTGCAAGTTTTATTCTGGCTTTCAGGGCGCTCCCGCTTGTTCTTATTATGAGTGCCCTGTCTTCTCTTCTGTTTTACTGGAAGATTCTTCCGGTTATTGTAAAATGTTTTTCCAGGATTCTGGGAAAAACAATGGGCCTTGGCGGGACCGAAGGTTTAGGCGTTTCCGCGAATATTTTTGTGGGAATGGTGGAGTCTCCCCTGTTTATTCGTCCATATTTAAAGAATATGACCCGAAGTGAAATTTTCACTATTATGACATGTGGTATGGCTACTATCGCCGGTACCGTAATGGTGCTATATGCAAGCCTGTTGAGTAATCTTGTCCCGGATATAATGGGGCATATACTGACGGCTTCTATTATAAGTGTACCTGCTGCCATTACCATCTCAAAAATTATGGTACCTGAAACCGGCGAGTTGACTTCCGGTGAACTTATTGCACCGGAAAAAGCGTTAAGCTCAATGGATGCCATAACAAAAGGCACTATTTCAGGTGTTCAACTGTTGATTAATATTGTTGCCATGCTTGTTGTGCTTGTGGCACTGGTTCACCTCGTTAATCTCATATTGGGAATTTTCCCGGATCTGTACGATAAACCTGTTACCCTTCAAAGGCTGATAGGGGGAATCATGGCGCCAGTGGTTTGGCTTATGGGGGTGCCATGGCATGAGGCACCAGTCGCAGGCGCATTAATGGGAACCAAAACCATTCTGAATGAATTGTTTGCCTATATTCACCTGAGTCAGATTCCTGAAAATACACTGAGTCCCAGGAGTATTCTGATCATGACCTATGCAATGTGCGGTTTTGCAAATCCCGGTAGTCTTGGAATAATGATTGGTGGAATGGGTACTATGGCACCGGAAAGGCGTGATGAAATCGTTTCACTGGGGTTTCGTTCCATTGTTGCAGGTACGATGGCCACATGCATGACAGGTGCAATTGTGGGGATGCTTGGATGTTCTTAACCACACCACAATGCATCCCGGAGTCCGGATGAGCGTTTTATCCGTCTTGAAACAGCAAAACGGAAAATATTTTCAGTACCCCATATTTCAACCTTTTTTCTGGCACGGGTGATACCGGTGTATAATAATTCACGCGTTAAAACCGGCGATTCACTGTCCGGCAGAATGAGAACTATTTTTTCAAATTCTGATCCCTGGCTTTTATGAACGGTCATGGCATATACTGTTTCATGCTCGGGAAGACGAAAGGGATGAAATTTTCGTATGACATTGTCAGGGCTTTGAAAGCAGACACGAAGATCATTTCCGGAAGAAACCTCCGGCATAACGATGCCGATATCGCCGTTAAACAGTTTGAGGTTATAATCATTCCGGGTGATCATTACAGGGCGTCCGGGGTACCAGATTGTCCCCGGATGAATCAGGCCTTTGTCTGCAAGAATCTGTTCAATTGCCCTGTTTAATGAAACCACGCCGTAAGGCCCTTCCCGTAGTGCGCATAGAATCCTGAACCGGTTAAAAGCGTTAAACATTTCATCAGGTGTTTTAGCGTGCAAATAGACGTCAAAAGAATTGACAACAATATCTTTTAATAATTGAATGATATCATGAGGCACCGGCAGGTTCTGCCATTTTATATCCCCAAATTTTCCGTTTTGGATCAGCGATACAGATTTGTTTGCGTCTCCTGAATTTATCGTCCTGCTCAGCACGTTGATACCACTGTCATCCGAAAAACGATAACTTTTCTGAAGGTGAACAATGCTGTCAAAAATCCCGGATTGTTTGTTTTGATTACAGTCGTGTCGCTGGCCGGTAATTTTTTCTGCTGTCCGGCAAAACGGCAGGGAAAAACCATGCAGATTACCGGTATCACAGATATCACCCAGCACAGAACCGGCTTCAACCGATGAAAGCTGGTTTTTATCGCCAATAAGTATCAGACGCGTGTGGGGTAAAAGTGCCTGGACAAGTTTTGACATCAGCGCAAGGTCGATCATGGAAGCTTCATCAATGATTACCACATCTGCGGGAAGCGGGTTGTTTTCATTGAATCTGAAATAGGGAGAATCAGGGATACTTTTCAGCAGCCTGTGGATGGTTGATACCTCTTCGGGGATAGAATCCTTAATTTTGCCGGCGCAGTCCAGTTTTTCCTTTTCCATTTTTATGGATTCCTGGAGTCTTCCTGCTGCCTTGCCCGTGGGAGCGGCCAGACATATTCTCAGGGTTGACGGAAAATGGACTTCAATCAGCAATGCCATGATTCTGGCTATGGTCGTGGTTTTGCCTGTGCCGGGGCCGCCTGAGATCACACAGAATGGGTTAAGGGCAGATGCCAGTGCAGCTGTTTTCTGCCAGTCAATATCATTTGATAATTGACCATTTGATAATTGACCATTTGATAGTTGATTGGACGGGAAAAATCGTTCCAGACAGGTTTTTACCTTTGTGACATCCACATCAACAGGGTTATAACCTGTTCGTAATAAAATATAATCAACAAGTTTTTCCTGGTAGTCCAGGTAACGATACAGGTAAAGTCTTTTTTTATCATCCAGGATAAGCGGTGTATAATCACCAGGACTGCCTATTGCGGGACTCAATTTTAATTTTACAAGCCATGCGTCCAGTGTGGGACAGGTGACGGCATCTTTTCCTTCACTTTTTACCAGTTTTTTTCCGGCAACGTCGGAAAGATCAATGCATATGTGACCGTTTTTTTTTGCGTTGCTCACAAGGGCGGCAGCAAGGAAAACCTCCGGATTCGGTGCATCACCACAGTTAGAAATAAATCGGCCAAAATGGATGTCCAGGCTGGAAAAAATTCCTTTTTCGTAAAGTGTGTTGATGTTTTCTAAGTTCATGGTCGATTTGTCCTAATACACGGTATCAATTCTGTCGTCAGCGCATCAATCAGTTTTTCCGGCGGCCGGTCCCTGAAAATTCCAAAATCAGAACTTTTTCCTGGATCAACACCGCGTAAAAAGATGTAAAAAATACCGCCAAAATTATTTTCGTACGAATAATCGCGTATCCGGTTTTTCAAGTACTGATTCAATGCAACCGTATATATATGATATTGAAGGATGTAAAACTCTTTTTCCATGGCAGCCGCCATAGCCGGCTGGTCATAGTTTTTAATTTTATTTCCAAGAAAATTCGATTTCCAGTCCACAATATAAAAACGGTTATTGTACTTAAAAACCAGGTCAATAAATCCTTTCATAAATCCTTTGGCAGGCGAAAAATCAAGTTTATCCATGCGATCCGAAAATTCAGTGGAAAATCCCTGCCCTTCAAAACCTGCAAAAAAAGCGCTTAATCGTTTCGGTGTCGTAAAGTTCAACGGGAAGTAAAATTCAAGCTCGTTTAATCGGTCCCGGGGGCGGATCTTTTCCAGTGACACATCTGTCTGTGAAGAATCCAAAGGTATTGTGGTTACATTTTTGATCATCGCGCAGATGGATTGGCGGAAAGCGTGATCAAATCCATAGGTTTCCAGTTTTTCGGCTACCAGCTGCTCCATGTGCAAGGGGTCTTTTTCCGAGAAATCAAGATGCTCGAATATGTCATGAAGAAACGTTCCCGGTTTTGCTCCCTTTGGGAAGGAGAATATATCATATATGTTGTCCGGCGATTCACATTTAATTTTATTGTATCCGTCATGAAGACCTGTGATGCGGTCTTCATGATGCCCGGACAAGAGAGACGAAAAACTGGAGATTTGCCAGTTATGATCAATTTTTCCGGAAAAATGTCTGCATGCGAGTCTTGTATTTTCAAATCGGGAAGACAATGCCGTTTGCCCGGCCTCAAGGGGCATCTCAGAAAGACAGACAGTTCCGCCACTCTTATCTGAGATCACTTTCAGCTCACGGATCATATCCGGGTTGCTCAGAGCTTTAAGTTTTTCTGCTGTTTTTTTGACTGCATTTTCACCGGTTGCATCTTCCGGGGAATGAAGAAGAAATGCCGGGGCAGATGTTCCAGCACCTTTGAAACGTCCCCATACCAGGTAGCATCGATTTTTTGCCCGGGTCAGGGCCACATAGAGCAGCCTCATGTTTTCCGCCAGAAGCTCTTTTTCTGCTGTCGCCCTGTTTTTATCCATATCTTTAGAGCCAATGTCAAGAATTGGTCTCATGTGGTCCAGGGTGTCGTGAAATAAAAAACGATTCTTTTTTTTGCTTATAGTTGAACCGTCCCATGTAAACGGGCAGAATACAACCGGGTACTCCAGCCCCTTGCTTTTGTGCATGGTGACAATCTTAACGGCATTTTCATCGCTTTCAAGACGAATCTGATATTCTTCAAGTCGTTTTGTATCCGGGGCGGTTTGTTCGGAAAGCCATTTCAGCAGACCTTCCATGCCGGCTTTTTTTTCTATGGATATCTGGTGCAGCACCTCGCCCAAATGCAGCATGTTTGTACAGCGGCGTTCTCCGTCCGGAAATGCCATAAAACGCACAAGGATGTTTTGTTCATGAATAAGATGGTTAAACATCCGGATAAATCCATGGGTTTTCCAGAGGTCATGAAGCTTTTTAAATGTGGAGAGCCAGGATTCCCATGATTCATCGTCGTCCGTCAGATGCTCCAGTTTTTCACCGGAAAACCCTATCATGTCTGTCGAAAGGGCAATTTTTATGAGATTTTCATTGTTGAAAAATACTACGGCTGCAAGTACTCGCCGGGTTTCAAGGGCTTGGGCAGAATCAAAAAGATTCCCGGAACTGTATAAAACACCGGCAATATTCAGATGTAAAAGTGCTTCCTGTACACGTTGCGCCTCTGTGTTTCGTCGGACAAGGACAGCTATATCGCCTTCTTTCAGTGCTCTGTTTCCCACGGTGGCCTGGCCGGTTTTTCCCAGGTTTACCAGCCTTGATATTTCTGCGGCAACAGAACGAGTAATCACCTCACGGGCGTTTTCTTTTGAAACAGGGGTATTGTCGTTCCCTGTGTTGTCGGAATTCATGAACCACAACGGCAACGGCGGTTCGGCATTTCCGTTAATTTTCAGCTCGGAGCAGTCTTTTTTTGCAGGTGAAACAGGATAAAACGGAATATCGTTGAAAACAAATGGATGGTCTGTATTTTGAAAAAGGGTGTTCACCGCTTTTACCAGGTTTTTTTCAGACCGCCAGTTTTCTTTGAGTGTATACCGTGATTCTGCCTGTCTGGCAGCATTCATGTACGTAAAAATATCAGCGCCCCTGAAACCGTATATTGCCTGCTTGGGATCGCCGATAAAAAACAGCATACTTTTGGGTGGGGTAAAAATTTTACTGAAAATTGAATATTGAATCTGGTCCGTATCCTGGAATTCGTCAATCAGGGCTGCCGAAAACTGGGTTTGAATATTATTTGACAGGTTTTTCCCGTTTTTTTCATTCAGTGCGGTATTAAGGTTAAGCAGGAGATCGTCAAAGGAATATATATTTTTATCCTTTTTTCGGTGTTCAAGTTCTTTTCGCACATAGTTCAACAATTCTACCTTGAGTCCGATAGCCTTTTGATCAAAAACGGCAATCAATTCTTCATGATTTTTTTTATGCGCATCGCAGCACTCAAAAAACGGGTGCACAGGCGTGGAGCAGCCTTTTTTTACAGAAGCGGCAAGAGAACGGGAGGTGAATTTTTCAAAAGTATCAAACAGGTCGGGACCTGTTTGGTTTGATGCCGCATATTCATCCATATCGCTGAGCCATAAAGGGATGGATGTTTTTTTGTATGTTGTTTTCTTTAACCCTGTATCGGATACGAGGATAGTTTCAATTTCAGAACGGGCGGATGGCCAGGCCTTTGAAAGCACATCAAAAGATGTTACAAATTTCTGTTCCTGTTCAGTTGAATCAGGAATGTGTGTTTTGGGAATAATCGTTATGTCCTGATGAATTACGGCGTCCGATATAAAAGATAAAAGATTAACGGGATCATATTTGTTGCTGACTGCATACCCTGCAAAAAGCAAGGATGTATCATAAAACCGGTTTCGCCAGAAATCTTCAATAATTTCACCTTTCAAAGCTGCCTGATCCGGAATCAGTTCGGTATCAAAAAGGCTGCTGCTCTCAAACGCATTGTCCTGGAGCATTCGCATGCAGAAACCATGAATGGTATAAATGGCGGCAAGATCAAATGATCGTATGGCATCCTTTAAAATCGTTACACATTTTTTCAGATCATCTATTGTCTCCCCATGTTTTTTAACCATGTCCTGTAAAAATGAATCGTCGCTTTTTCCTGCTATAAATGCGTGTAAGGTTTCGCGAAGCATGGCCTGAATCCTCGCTTTTAACTCCTGGGTGGCGGCTTCCGTAAACGTTACAACCAGGATTTTTTCAACAGGAATACCCTTTTCAAGAATAAGCCGTAGAAACAGACCGGTTACCGTGTAAGTTTTCCCGGTACCGGCACTGGCCTCGATCAGGTTGACGCCTTCAAGGGGGCTGTTTAATATGTCAAATTTTTTAATATCGGTCATTTTAATGTGCTATTCAACTTTTTTTTGTGATTTAAAAATCTCCCCAAATATCTCTATCGCTGTTTTCTCAAAATCAGCATCCAGCGGGTCTGTTTTATCAAAACACAACTGAAAATATGAATTTTTACTTTCTCCACGGTTAAAGTCATTTCCCATCCAGACTTTTTGCGCGGCCTGTAACGCTTCGTCAGGCGGTTTGTTTTTTTGAAGAACCAGTTCTGCAAATTTAAAGGAGGATTCCGGGAAAAAGCAAAGAGGTTCTACAAGGCCGTCCATATATATCTTAAGAAGTTTGTGGAGAATATCCTTGCTGTTTTCCACGGGTTCATATTCCCATGCCGTCCAGGCCTGTTTTTTCCTGGAAGTGAAAAGACCGGCAAGCATGCTTTTTAAGGGACAGGCATCAGCGTTGACTGCATTTAACGCCAGATGATGCAGCCATATCCGGAGGTGATCTTTTGCCTTGACCCTCGCATACCGGTAATGGATCAACTGCCCTGGATAGATGGCGTTGATCCTGCCGGTCAGCCTGAAATCGGCCAGGGTGATGTCTACAAATAGCTGCTCCAGGGGAGGCGCCTGTACGTACGGACCGGTTTTATCAGAAAAAAGCGTTATGCCCCTGTTGAGTTTGTCGTATATGTATCTGCCAATGATACCGTGGGGAAGAATGCCTTTTGACCGGGTTGAAATAAAAAAATCATCAAGGTCTTTTCCGGAAAGTCCTTTTTCCAAAAGGTCCTGTCCCAGCAGATACCTGTCCAGTCCGGACAGTTCAAACGGCTCTTTTTCATTTATCACGTCATGATTTTCATCCAGGTACATGTTAAGGCGCCTGTTTAACAGGTATTTTGCCGGATGGGTGAAGAAACTGCACAGATCGTTGATGTCCACTGTTTTCCACTCATCGCCGGGAGCTGACAGCCCCGTGGAAATAAACATTTGCGGTGTTTTTTTGTCTTCAAGAAGACATTCTGCTGCCCGGAGGTTTTTGTTGCTGTAGCTGAAAAGATTGTTTTCGCCGTCGTTTTTCCCGGATGTAAAATAGGCAGGGCTAAAGGCTTGAAGGCGATGCTCTGTCACAAGGGCGTGTTTAATATCAATACCGGAACACCCAAATACTTTTTCAGCATAATCCATGGTTTCGCTCACAAGTACAGAGGGCGGGGCCAGGCTGTTATCGCGGATACTTTGGCCCACGTAGCTGATATATAATATTTCTCTGGCAGACAACAGGGTTTCTAAAAAAAGATACCGGTCGTCATTACGGCGGGACCTGTCACCCGGTCGGGGCGTTTTTGCCATGAGGTCAAATCCCAGGGGTTTTGTCTGGCCCGGATATGCATCGCTGTTCATACCGATAAGGCAGATGACCTTGAACGGAATGCTTCGCATTGGCAGCATGGAGCAGAATGTGACGCCCCCTGACATAAATCCGGATATGCCGCGATCTTTTTCAAAGCATTGATTCAAGTGGTATTTAATGACATGGATATCAACTTTACTGTCATAGCCCGCATGATTTTCATCCTGCATATCCGATAGTTCGCATAGGGCTTGTCGAATATACTGCAGTTCCCTTTCCGGGTCTTCGCCTGGCTGGAAATCTGTTTGGAAAAATCTGTCAAGGAGACCTGTAAGTGTGTCCGTCCATTCAACCAGTGTTCGCGGTTTGCCCAGTGTTTTTGAAAATGAAAAAAGAGTTTGTGCCAATTCAATAAAATTTCCCAGTATGGATGCGTCATTTCCTTCCATATCATTATAGGGCAGAATGTCGGCAAATAATGCCGCATCGTGTTCGGGCATTGCATAACCCAGCAGAAGTCTTTTTAAGCCTGCTTCCCAGGTGTTTTCCCAGGATTCCGGCAGCCCCATCTTTTTTCGGTTTTCCGGGTTGATACCCCATCGAATCCGGATGTCCCTGATCCATTTTGAAATCAGTTTGAGATCATTGTCAGACAGCCCGAAATTTTTGCACACCGATTTTGATTCCAGGATTGCCAGCACCTGCAAAACACCAAACCGACTGCCCGGGAGATCAAGGAGCATGAGAAATACTTCAATCAACCGATTCTGGTTTAACATGCTCCGGTCTGCGATACTGAAAGGGATTCTTTTGGGATCGCCCGGCGGCCTGTCAAAAACAGCCTGAATAAACGGTGCATACTGTTCAAGCTCAGGCGTCATGACCAGGATGTCCCGTGGTGCAAGATCGCTATTTTTCGCATCAAGCATCAATAGAAGATTGTCATACAAAACCTCAGCCTCACGCATGGGGCTGTGGCATGAGTGGATCTGAACAGATGTATCGTTCGGATTATATTCGTAATGGCCAAAGCCTTTTTCATCAGGCTCTCCATGCGGGGAATCATAGGGCCTGTCAATGAGATTAAGAATGTCTGACTGGATACAGGAAAGCAGGTTTTTTTTAACCGGCTGCTCAAAAAGCCGGTGTTCCGTGCACTGAAAATCATTTATTAAATCAAAGAAGTCCCTTCCCAGTGTGCCCATGGATGCAAGCAGACTGTTTCCTTTTTCAATATAGAGATCTTCCGGGGGTGGATGGGCGTCATCGTTATTCCTGGTTGCTTTTTTTATCTCCCTGTCAGATAAAATGTCGCCCCAGAATTCTTTGCACGGGTTTAAAAGAAACAGGTTCACCTGCATGAATTTTGAAAGTGAAGCAAATACCTGCATATGGAATGGCGGTAATGCCGATATGCCGAAAATAGATATTCGTTCCGGAAAATTTCCGGTATTATGTGAAACATGTTCAACTTTTTTAAGAAAGTCACGAAAACGTGCGGCACGATGGCTGTTTTCGTTTCCTTTGGATAATTTTCGCCAGAGTTCAGCCTGCCAGTGATCCTCATCACCCTGTTCCCACTTAAAAATCATTTCCGGTCGGAAAAGGATATATCGATCAAATAAGTCTGAAATTCGTTCAGACAACTGGCAGGTTTTGATCGTCACTCCTTCATGCCCGAGATAATTTTTCAGGATTTCAAAACCGGGGTTTTTGATACATTCCGGGAGAAGCTTCATAACTTTCCAGTGCATTATTTGGGGATCAAAGGGGGGAGATGATGCTGAAGTCTCAGAAAAGAAATCCTGGAAGGTGTTGTCAATAAATGCGTTTGGGTAGTAGAAACCCATATTGGCACAGATACCCATCTGCCGGGCAAGTTCCATGGATATCCATTTTTTCATGCTGTTACTCTGGACGATAATGATTTCTTGATCCAGCGGAGATATAAGGGGTGTCTGCAGGAGTTCTGCCAGGGCACGGGACAGGTTTTCCATTCGGTTACTGGTAAAAAGATTAAATCCGGGCACAGGTGTTATATTTTTATTCATCTATGGGCTTAATCTCTTTAATGTTTGATTTTTGAATACCGACAATTTCACCATACAATTCATAATAAATTACATCATCAATCGGGTAATAAAGGGGTGTGAGAATCGTTTTCCCGTTGTTTAAAATAAGCTTGAATTTGTCTTTCTTCATCTGGTCCCCGGGTGCCACTGAGTCTTCAGGTTTGCCCTGGTTTTTGATGTCGTCTATACCGGTTTCCAGAAGCTGGATTTCTTCCAGAACAGTCTGCTCCGTATCATAGTTTTTACAGGGACCGGCCCAGTTGTCTGCAGGAATCAGCCTGCTGACAACACCGTTTTCAAAATGCACCCAGACGCGCCCATAATTATAGAATTCCGGTTTCCGGCATTTTTCTTCTTTTTTTGGGTTTCCGGCGATATCAACCACATCTTCAACAGTCATGCCTTTTTCAACTCTTTCCGAAACCAGCAACGTATCTGAGCTGATTTCGTTTTTTATGGCTTCCACTGAGTCAATCTTTTCAGACACCGCCTGTAGTTCCTTCCTTAATATAATAGCTTTATCAGGGGCAGTCGTTACAAGTTTTTGATGCAGATCCATATACTCGTGTTCAAGCTTCTGAACCTGTTTGTACTGTTCCATCATTTCACCTTGTACCACAAGGTCATTTCCGATTTTTACCAGATTTTTTTTAACAACGTCGTTGTTTATTTCCGTTTTTACAGTCAGGGTAAGCGAGATGTCGCCCTTTTCAAACGTCCAGTCTTCATTGGCCGTTTCAATGTTAATAAGCGCCGCTGAAAACGCGATGATTTCATCCGCATTCAGCTGGTAATTCCTTTTTTTTGTAAGCTTGAGAATATGGGCCCCGGACTTTTTAAGGAGCTTGTTTTTTGCTGAAATAAAACAGACGCGGCGCGCATCATTTTTTGAATCATTATTTCCCATTTTACAGGTGTGGTCGGCAGTAAACGATACTGTTCCGGCAAATGAAATACAGGGTAGCAGGACAAAAACAGTGAATAAGAGAAAAAACGTTCTTTTCATGATTTATACCTTATTAAATGGTGTGTATAAAAAGTTTATGGTGAACCTGAAAACTGTTCTGCCAGCGTTTTATATTTTAACTGGGTTCCGCCAAATATATCCAGGGCACTTCCCACCGTAAAATCAATATTCCCCTTGCCCAGCTCACCGATTACCCGTATGTCATCCATTGAGTGAATACCGCCGGCATAGGTAATCGGAATTCCCGCCCATTTTCCTAATTGTGCCACAAGCGGTGTTTCAATGCCTTTACATTTGCCTTCCACATCAACCGCATGAATTAAGAATTCATCACAAAAATCAGCCAGGCAGTCCAGCAGCTCCGGTTTGATAACTTCGCTGGTAAAGGTCTGCCAGCGGTTGGTTACAATAACATATTGGTCATTCTTTTTTCGGCAGCTCAGATCAAGTACAAGCCTTTTTTTACCAATCACTTTAGAGAGTCTCTGGAGTCTGTCCCTGTCAATTTTCCCGTCATGAAATATCCACGAGGTGACAATGACAGCGCTGGCACCGGCAGCCATCCAGTCTTTAGCGTTTTCTATGTTAATGCCGCCGCCGATCTGCATGCCGTCTTTCCAGGCTTCCAAAGCATTTTTTGCGGCGGTTTCATTCCCCGGCCCAAGCTGAATTATATGCCCGCCTGTCAGGTTGTCTTTTTTATAAAGTTCGGCAAACCATTGGGGCGGTTTTTCCGCCTGAAAATTGGTTTCAGGGGAATCGTCTTGTTTATCTGTCAGGGTTGAACCCACAATCTGCTTTACAACCCCCTGGTGTAAATCAATACATGGTCGAAACCGCATGGCTCATTGTCCTTTATTTATATCAATACTTATTCAGCAACTTCTTGACATATCCAAAAAGAAATCGCAAGCTTTTGCTATAAATGAAAGCAATTTATTGACTCACAATCCCACTGTTGCTATACATTCAAATATTACCGTGATTCATTTCATTTTCATCATCAGAGGAATACGCCCGTGGAATCCATTCACATTATTGCCATTCTTGTTACCCTGGCCGCAGGATTTTCCTATCTGAACCAGCGTTTTTTCAAAATGCCCATGACGATCGGGTTGATGGTCATATCCATGGGTTTTTCACTGCTCCTGATAATGTTTACATATTTTGGTCTGCCGGTGGGTGATTATGCGGGCGCCATGATGCAGAAAATCGATTTCAGCAAACTGCTCATGGAAGGAATGCTCGGACTTTTGCTGTTTGCAGGCGCTATTCATGTGAACCTGGACGACCTGGTGGAAAGCGGTCTTGAGATCGGGATTCTGGCTACACTGGG
>JAUXDD010000060.1 GCA_030618465.1 Desulfobacteraceae bacterium | reverse complement strand
AAAAAGGGGCTGGTTGTCAGCGGCATATCTCCCAACGGAGAGCTGGTAGAAATCGTTGAGATCAAGGATCACCCATGGTTTTTGGGCTGCCAGTTCCATCCGGAATTTAAATCACGGCCCATGGACCCGCATCCGCTTTTCAGGAATTTTATTAAGGCGTCCCTGGAAAATTCCAGGAAAGCACAGGAAGATTGATCGAATTAATCCAACTTAAATTGAAAATTTGTGACGAGTATGCCTTTTTTCAAGATGAGGTTAAAAATATCTTTATGGTTCTGAGATATTCAACGCGTATCTTAATCTTATGAATCATCATAATATTGGTGGTATTAAACCAACAGTATCCGATTTTCATATTTCATAAAATAATATTTTTTCTGAGTGGATATATTGTCGCCAGTCCATTCCACCTATCTGCCTCGATACAAAGCTGATACCGGAATCAGCCTGATGCCGTCATGTTCCTGATAATCATCTCCCATGTAGAAAAGGCAGAGTTTTACCGGACGGTCCATCCTGTTTTTAAAGGCTTTAAGGTTTTTTATATCTTTTGCACCCGGTCGCCTGGATGCTTTAATTTCAACGGCATAAAGATCATCTCCATGTTCAAAGATCAAATCAATTTCACTGCCCGATGTGGTTTTATAATAATAAAATTGATCTGTCTGAATAAAGCCGAGTTTTCTTCTTTTTTCAAGCTCCGCAATAACAAAATTTTCAAGCATCTGTCCTTCGTTCAACTGGACTTTGAGACTGTGAATGATGCCGGTATCTGTATAGTATATCTTGGCTGCTTTTACATATCGTTTGGCCGGACCGTATTGAAACCCGTAAATTTTAAAGGCCAGTTGCGACTGCAGGAGTGTGTTCAGGTATTTTTTCGCAGTGGGGTGACTGATGCCGGCTTCACGGGAAAAGTTAGACACCTCCAGGACAGATCCCACAGAACGGGCAAGGTGATAAAAAATGATCAACAGCGCCTCAAGATTTTCAATATTTGAAAGCTGCATCAGGTCCCTTGTAAAATATGTATTCCGGTAGTTGGCAAGCAGGTCATGTTTTTCATTATCTGATGATTGATTCAGTACTTCAGGAAACTGGCCGTATGTGATAGCATCCGATATGAATCGGTTATTTTCTCTCAGCTGTTTGATCGTCAGTTTGTCCTTAAAAATGTAATGCGTATGGTCTCCCTCATTTTCCCCCCAGCAGGCCGGCGGCATTGAATATATTTCCATTCTGCCAGCAAGTGTATCTGCCGCTGCATCCAGTAAACCAAGAGTACTTGAACCGGTCATGATAAATCGTGCATCCTGATTGTCAATGGCGTATTTAACAGCAACGGTTAACACCGGCAGACGTTGAATTTCATCGATAATTGCCTGTTTCCCAAGAGACTGGACAAATCCTTTTGGGTCTTTTTGCGCCCAGGAAAGATCATCCAGGTCATCCAGTGTGGCATATTTATATTCAGGAAACTGACTTTTAAGGAAAGTTGTTTTGCCTGAACGCCTGGGGCCAATAATCAAGCAGCTTTTTTTTTTGTGAATGGAGAGCCATCGTTTAAACATAATTATAAAATAACATGGATATTTTGCATGTCAAGTTTTAATATATGTGTAAATATGTTTGTTGTGCTGATGCACAGATAATAAGACATTGATTATTAAAAAGCATATGTTAACGAAAGTACAACACCGTGGTTATTCATTCTCCGGCCAAGATTTTGTGCAGAAAAATCGACTTTTGTATTCCGTATCAATTTATCAATAAAATTTCTTGTTTTCACCCGGTTATACTTATGGGCACTGGACCTGGCACCGTAAATGTTTCCGGCATAAAAGCCAAACTCAACAACGGTGATGACCCCGCCAAGTGCATATAATTCTTTATCAAAGGATTCATAGGCCGCCAGGATCAATCCTGCATTGAGCAGAAAAGCCACAAGGGCATCCCGGTAGCGGCCGCAATAGAGCTGGCCTGTCCCGGGAATAATGGACAAAATGGCTGCCAGTTCAGGATTCTTTTCATGAATCAGACCGTCATCACCGAATTCAATGGCATCCATCTCAGAATAGATCGATCCAATTCTGTATTTACCCATATTCTCCATACTGATTTTTTGAAAATGGTCACGGGCTTTTTCCCAGGAACCGGTTTCAATATAGATCCATCCAATTCGGTAACAGGCTTCATCTTTGATTTGCATATTATCCGTAATGGCAATCAGATTTTTCAGGCTGATGATCGCATGGGTTGGCTTTTCCAGATGAACGTAGCATTTACTGATCAAAAAACAGGATTGAATTGACAGTTTGGTATCTTCATACTTCTCATTAACAACGTTAAATGAATGGATCGCGTCTTCAAAGAGGCTTCCTTTGTAATATGACAGACCAATATTAAATAATGCCTGCTCCACCCTGTCATCATCAGGGAAAAAATAGACAAACCGTTTAAATTCATCTGCTGCCCTCAAAAATTCCTGATTCGTGAAACAGTGCTGGGCAAAATCGAACTGTTTGTCTGAGTCTAAGATAAGAGCCGTTCCGGCAAGGCAGGGAATGGATAGCAGATAAAACAAAAAAAAAGAAAGTAACAGAATTTTCCAAATTGGTTTCATTAAATATTCATTCATCTGCCTTTCCACCAAAAATCATTATTCTCTACAGGATCATGAAAGTACAGGTCATTCTGTGTTTTTATCTGGCGGGCGGTTCTGATTTCATCTCCCCCGCAACGCAACAGACGATCGCAGGTCATGATCCAGCCTATAACAGCCCCGTGTTTTTTGACGGAATTAAGGCAATACCGGGAACATGTTGGATGCATGGAGCAGCGATCCCCGTCTACACCGGAAATATATTTTTTAAAAAATCTGACAGGATATGTGAAAGTATTTTCCGGTTTTTCAGCGCCGCCGGATAAAAAAGGTCTATCGCCCGCAGGGTCAGGGTCTTCCCCTGACAATGCAGGACTGTATAAAAAAAAGAATAAAATAAGAATATATAGCAAGGTAGCAAAAAATTTTGTTGCTTCTTTGTAATGTGTCATTTTTTTGTTACACTCATAAAAAAAGGATCTCTATCATTTTAAAAATCCCCCTCGGTCCCCCTTTTCAAAAGGGGGAGGTTTTGCTCCCCCACCAAAGGGGTAAATTCCGGTTGGCTATGAAACCATCAAAACAAACAGAGCGAAGCAATTCCACAAATATTCAATTTACAATCTTCATTCTTCAATTTACTGGCTACTGCGTCACCCTCAGTATTTCGGAAATACTGGTCTTCCCCTCCAGAACTTTCTTTATTCCATCATCCAGCAGGGTGGTCATATTCTGCTTTACAGCCACATTTTTTATCTGGTTTGAATCATAAGTCTCGAGGATGGTCTTTCTTAAATTATCATCCAGCAACATTATTTCAAAAATACTGACCCGGCCACTGTAGCCGGTTTGAAAACAGTTTTCACATCCTTTTTTTTTGTAAACAGTGCGGCCTTTTAATTGATCTGCTGTCATGCTGATGCTCTGCATGGCATAATCATCCGGTGTATAAGGTATCTTGCAGTCGTCGCACAGGACTCTGACCAGTCTCTGGGCAATAACAGACAAAACAGATGAAGAAAGCAAAAACGGTTCAATGCCGATATCCACGAGACGTGTAATCGCACTTGCGGAATCATTCGTATGAAGGGTCGAAAACACAAGATGCCCGGTCAGGGCAGATTGTACTGCGATTTCAGCCGTTTCCCTGTCCCTTATCTCACCAATCAGTATGACATCCGGGTCCTGCCTCACGATTGACCGAAGTCCCTGCGCAAATGTCAGGCCAATTTTTTGATTAACCTGAATCTGGCCGATACCCTGAATCTGGTATTCCACCGGATCTTCAATCGTAATAATGTTTATATCAGACTTATTAATTGAGGAAAGCGCCGCATAAAGCGTAGTCGTTTTACCGCTTCCGGTGGGACCGGTAACCAGGACAATACCGTTTGCAGACCGGATCAGATCTTCAAATATCCTGAGCCTGTCGGGCTCCATACCGAGCTCCGTCAGGTTTAACATGGAGCTGGTTTTATTCAAAAGCCTTAAAACAACGCGTTCGCCAAATGATGTGGGAACGGTGGAAACCCGGATATCAATATTCTGATCCCCTTTTTTTACTTCAATACGCCCGTCCTGGGGCAAACGTTTTTCCGCGATATTCAGCCGGGCCATTACCTTTATTCTGGAAATCAGGGCTGATTGAATGGCTTTTGGGGGAGACACCAGGTCATAGAGGATGCCGTCAACACGATAACGGACTTTCAGGATATTCTGATAGGGTTCGATGTGAATATCACTGGCCCGGGCCTTTATTGACTGGGAAATTATATGATTCACCAGCTTGATGATCGGGGCGTCGCTGGTATCATCCAGGAGATCGGCAGTTTCTTCTATATCGCTGATAATCATGCTGCCGTCGTCTTCCATGTCCTGCACAAGCTGTTCCGCCGAATCCCTGCTGTACTCATAGGAAATGTTAATAGCTGAAAGGATGGCATTTTTTGTTGAAAACACAACCTTATATTCATGGATATTGAGCAGCCGAACCAGATCATCCAGAGGCTGAAAGCAGGCCGGGTTATTGATGGCTATCATACCGGGTATTTTTTCCGGCTCGCCATTTTCCCCGGGATCTCCCTTATTTTCATCTCCCTGCCCGTTACCTCCCAGAGGGACCATGGTGTGTTTTTTAAGGAACTGGATCGGGATGCCCTTAACCAGATCGGATTTAATGATGTCAAGAGGAAGTTCCAGAAATAAAGGAATATCATACAGAATACTGAATGATTCAAGAAGCTGTTCTTCCGTAACAATCTTCTTTTCAACAAGGATGTCCCCCACATATCCACCCTTTTCATTCTTAATATGCAGGGCGTCATTGTAGTCTTCTTCCCTGACGCCAAATCTGTCCTTCAGTATCTGTGCGAGGTGTTTCATCATAAATAAATTATTCAGTAATTTCTATAGGTTTTGAATCAGGTTCGAATTCGTCCATTTCTTCATCATACAACTTGATAAGGCCCTCTTCAATTTTATCTGAATATTTTTTCTTTTTGTTTAATATGGCCTCTGCGTCTTCCGTAGTTATAACAACATGCGGTGTAAGAAAAACAAACAGGTTTGATTTTTCTTTTCTATCAAATGTTGACTTAAACAGCCATCCCAGCAACGGAACGTCACCAAGACAGGGCACTTTGCTGTCTGCCTTGGAAAAACTGTCGTCAATCAGGCCGCCGATGACAACCGTGTTTTTATCTTTTACAATGACGGTTGTATCGATTGTCCGTTTAAATGTTGTGGGCCTGTCTGCCACAACAGTTGAACTTGAATCCAGCTTGGTTATCTCCTGGAAAATTTTCAGTCGAACCTTCCGGTCTTTGCTGATCTGGGGCGTGACTTTCAACGACACGCCCACGTCCTTGTATTCATAGTTGCTGTATGTTTCCGAAGAAGATGTTGTGCCCATTTTTGTCAGGTAGGGGATATTAGAACCTACCGTAATGCTCGCCTCCTGGTTATCTGTTGTTAAAAGCTGTGGTGTGGACAAAAAATGAACATCCCTGTCAGTTTGATAGGCCTGGACAATAGCGCCAAGGTTGGGAAATGCAATTGTAGTGCCGCCGCTTGTTATTTCTATAGGTGCGGCGAAGACGCCCATGGAAAAACCTTCAGGCAGTGTGCTGACACCGCTTGCCAGGGGATTCTGGCCGGCAAGATTCATCATGTTGCCATAACCGGTTCCACCGCTGAATCCACCGCCTACGGCACCGTCTGTTCCCCTGATGCTTGTCTCTTTCCCCACAGCCCACTCGGTACCCAATGTAAACTGTTTTTGTATATTCACTTCCATAATCAGGCATTCAATGTATACCATGGCCCTGGGAATATCGAGTTTCTTGATGATCTCCTCCAGGATAAGATATTCATCCTTTTCAGCCATGATGATAAGGCTGTTGGTCGCCTTGTCTGCTGAAATTTTTACTTCACCGGATACCACGGCCGGTTTTTTCTTTCCCCCCTTCAGAGAAGCAGCCCCTTTGGTGGGAATGGCCTGGAGGACCTTTGCCAGGTCCTCTGCCGTGGCATTTTCAAGGTAATACACATGAATTTTTTCCTTGCCCCGCGGTATTTCCTTATCCAGCATGGTGATCAGCTTTTTGATACGCTGGGTTTCCCCTTCGCTCGCCTGTACGATAATAGTATTGGTCCGCTCATCAGCAACAAACTGGATTTTTTTATCCGTGCTTCCTTTTTTAGATTTTGATGAAGACTTGAATACCGAATCCAGCAATTTTGAAAATTTTGCGGCATCTGCATATTCAAGGGGGATAATAGAAATTTCCTGTCCCAGGCCAGTCACATCAATGGCCTTAATGATTTTCATCAGGCGCTTTATGTTTGAGTAGACATCCGTCACAATCAGCATGTTTGTAGGATGGTAGGACAGGACCGAGCTGTTTTTGGAAACCAATGGAGAAAAAAGCCGCTTAATTTCATCCGGGTTTGCATATTTCAGCTGGATCAACTGGGTCACCACCCTGTCATCAGGAGAATCTGCCTCAGCTTTCAGCTTGGTTTCAATACTTTTTGTCCGTGCATCCGGTGATGATACAATTTTTGTTATTTCACCCGCCTTCACCGTGGTATATCCGTGAACTTCCAGGACAGACTCAAAAACCCTGTAGGCCTCTTTCTTTGAAATTTTACCCGGTGATATGATGGTCACCTTTCCTTTTACCCGGTCATCAATAATAAAGTTTTCCCCGGTCAACTCACTTATGAATTTGACAAACACCGCTATATCCACATTATTAAAATCAATTTTCACAAACTGGTCTGATGAATCTTTCTTTTCCGATATATCTTTTTTAACTGCCTCTGGTTTAACCGTCTTTGGTTTAATTGATTCCGGCTTCTTTTTTGCAAAAAGCGGTTTCTTATTACCTGAAGACTTTTTGTATGTTGGTTCGGGTTCGGAATCTTTTTTCTGCTCTTTAACAGGCGTTTCCGGGACTTCGGGCAGATCATTGATAACCTGGGGACTTTCCGGTAGTTTTTCGGCTGCAACAGTCACAGAAAAAGTAAAAATCAGACTGGTAAAACAACAGACGATAATATTCAGAATTATAGCTTGTAATTTCATTTTTTTATACCAAATCGTATATATAGAGTTTTATTCAATAGCGTAATCGATTGTCTTGTCCCGACCTCTTCTTTTTATTTGAAGAGAAATATTGGATGATGATCTTAAACTTTCATAAAAGCCTAATGCATCATCCACAGATTCAATTTTCTTCCCATCAATTCCTGTAATTATATCCCCGTTTCGTAATCCCATCTTTCTAAACAGGGAGCGTGGTTTTATACTGCTTAAAATCAGGCCGTCCGGTTTTCCATCTTTAAAATGCGGCCGTATTTTTACCTCTTTCATCAGTTTGTTTATATCCTGGAGCGATTCATCGATCTGGGACCGCTTCACGTTTATGTTCTGCCCCCCGGTACTGCTCCGGAGCGAAGGGGATCTGCCCCTTTGTCTGCTCCTGCCCTTAACGCTGCCGCCTTCCTCAATCGACAACTTCTCATCTTTACCGTTAATCGTCAATATAACCACTTCCCGCTGAATCAGCTTAACCGTGGCATGCTGAATGGAATCGCCCTCTTTGTAGAGATTCTGTCTGCGGTCTTTTGTGTCTTCTATAACCGCATATGCATTTTTTTCATCCCCCGTGACAGTTCCCCAGAGTTTGAGTTTCAGATCTGTTTCCTGGAGTTTCCCCGTGTCAATAGATTTTTTTTGTGAGACAGCATCCTTACTGGTATTTAAAAAATTCCTTTCCGTTATTGTCTTTACCAGAGAAGCCGGAATAGGTTTCACAACAACCCGGGCAGGAGGTGGTTCGGTTGATACCCTTCCCTGATTCATACTGTCGAAGGTTGCCGTGGTTATACTGTAAAACCCGGAGACCGACAAATAACCGGCAAAAGTTATCAAAAACATATTGGCTATTGCAAAGTATTGTTTAACCATATCAAATTATTTTATGGAAAAATCTGGTTTGTCAAAAGTTCCTTTTATCCTGAAAGGAAAACCATTTTCACCTGAAGTATTCCCAAAAAGAAACCCCAGTTCAAAAGGAATGTTTTTTTCAACTTCCTCAAGAAATGCCGGGCTTGGCGTTACGGTTCCGTTTAAATTCAAATGGCTTTTCCCGACAGGACTTCTTAACATAATAAAACCGGAGATATCGCCATTTGCCTGATCTCCGGTAAAGTTTATTTTTTTTACCTGCAACCGCTTTCTTTTCAATTCTGCCCTGGCCTCAATCGTTTTAAATGTTAACCTGTGCAGGGTCAGATTTTTCATGTTCAGCAGAGGTGTTGCCAGTTCAACACTCAAATCGTTTAACGTCAGGTTTGTGCGTGCTGTTTTATCGCTGCCGTACGCTATGGTACCCCCAAGAATCCCTGCCATCTTACTGCTGGAAAACAGCTCCAGCCAGGTAATTTTTTCCACATGAATGCCGGACAGCTTTGCATCAACAGCAACCTGGCCTGACGGTATGGTTTCTGCAAATTCAATTTTCCCCTTCACTGTCCCCTGGTATATTTCCCCTTTGAAAGAAACAGTGGGCGTTTTACCCAAAAGTGAAAAAAGCCCCGGGTTAATTTTTAATGTCTCAAAATGAAGTGCCGGACCGGTCTCACTATCCAGATTCACGTTATACAGTTTCACGCCAATGGGAAGGAATGAGGGTTTTATACGTTCCATGGATACACGGTAATCAGGAACCGCCCTGGACAGGTTGTTTATAATATATTTTTCGACCGTATCAGAAGGGAACTGCGTGTATAGAAAAAACACGATTACTATAATGAAATATACAGAATATGCAAGCCATTGTTTTGTTGTATTCATAATCGACATTTGTAATTTTTTCAGGTTATCAGCGTCTCAACCTGCAAATCAACGTTTAAACGTCCTTCCTTTTTATCTGTTTTGGAAATTGAAATTCTTTTAATAAATGCCATCTCTTTTGCTGTCTCAATTTTATATATAAATAAGACCAGCTGTTCCATATTTACAGATTTCAGCCTCATTTCAACCAGTGAAATTTTATAATCACTGTTTTTCTGGTTCCGTGTTGACTGTTTCCTGGAATCAATATTGTCCTTGATACCGGCCTCATCTGCCAGCCGGTTTAAAAAGGACGATAGCTTAAAACTCCCTGGCCTTATCCCCATCTGTCTTTCTGACTGTTTTGCTATATTCTTAAAGGTATCAAATTCTGCTTTCAGGACGATCATCTCCTGGAGTGTTTTCACCTTTGAGGCATAGGTTCTCTTTAATCGCTCTCTCCTGTCAAAAAACGGCGAAATAATAAATTGAACCAGAATAAACACACATAAAACAATCACAGCCCCCATCACTGAATATTTTTCACGTCTGTTTAAAGAAATTGCCATTGGGTTGCCCTGATTTTTGTATGGTTCGAATTAAAATGCACTTATTAATAAAAACACGTTAAACTCATATCTCCAGTACCAGTTTGAACCGGACACGATCCCCGACTTTTTTTGGATTGTGCGGGGTCACTTTTCTAAACTGCTCTCCCTGTTCAAGCTTGCCCTGCATATCATCCACAGACGAAAAAGAATCCGTGTCTCCTGAAATGGAGACACTATCCGGTTTAATGACAAACCGTGTAATATTTATATCTGTTTCCTTTGGTATCAGCCTGCCGAACTCATTCAGTATTTCAATGGTACGGATATGCTTTTCCGCGCCTTCTGAAATCGCCAGATTTTTTTTAATATGCTTAATCAATGCCCGCATCTGCTGTGCCTGCGAATTGAGATCCGCAATTTTTTCGTCAGGAAAAGCAGATTTAAATATCCCGTTTATCCGGTTGTTCAGATCTGTTATTTTTTTATTCATTAAATAGGAATTGGAAAGGATATTGACCACCATCAGGATAAGAACAACCCCGGCTATAATCCCGGTTTTGATAAAACTGTCCTTGTGCTCCAGCCACTTTTTCCGGGGTGCAAAAGGACCTTTACGAAAATTCAGGCCTTTCAGACCGGCTGTTTCAGTAAGGGCAAGTGCAAACGCATTATCCATTTGATCTGCCTTCCACGCATGGCCGGGATGATCACCAAATGCCATATGGGCATCCCGGACAAGGTGGGTCTGTTCTACGGGAATATCCAGTTCGTGTGACATTTTTTCGGCGCAGGATGCCGTACTGTCTTCGCTGTCTGAATCGCAAATGCCGGAGCCTGTAATAAAAATCTTCGCCGGTTGAAATTGAGTTCCGGCTATGTCATCAAAAGCCAAAAGGGTATGACGTATGGTTGCACAGATTTTTCCAAGCCTGTTTTCTGCATCATGATCTGCAATAAACGAACGCACAAGGATTATCCGACCCGAAGCAACGGCAAAAAGCGTACCTCTTATGCTGTCAATATCAACCAGCAACCATTTTTCAGGTACAGTTGACAGTGAAGATAATGCCAGTGCCGTCTGATAGCCACCCGCCGCAATTATCCCGGGATCAATGCCAAATGAGGCAAGTATTTCCAGAAATACACCGAGTTCAGTCTTTGGCGCTCCGGCTGCAATAAGATCGGTTGCAGCTGCATGATGATCCGTCGGTTTTATTACCTGAAAATCAATAACATGGTCTTCCACCGGGAAAGGGAGTACGGATTCAAGTTCAAAAGGAAGTATCTGCCGGATTTTTTTTTTCTCTTTAAACGGTACCTGCAGACTCCTGAAAAAAATCTGCCCGGAAGGAAGGGATGCAATACATACGGCACCGGCAATATTCACCGTTTCCGTAAGCGCTTCAAGAGCCGGGGATAACCGGGCATAAAAATCATCTGCCTGTTCAGTTATTCGAACATGCTCAAATGCCTCTATCCTGTTTTCCTTCAGGCTGCTGTCTACCAGAACCGCGGAAACAGAATCATATCGAATATCAAGGCCTATAATTTTCCTGCTCATATTTTTTTGTTTAACGAAGGCATTGTATTTAAATTTAAACCAATAACAACAAAATTACCTGTTTTATTAATTCTATATAGTCTATTCTTCACTCCAACTCAAGACCCTGCACTCCCATTTTCCTGTTTTTTTGTTTTTTTCTCTTTGTACCACAGTTGTCAGGGTCATTTCCACTTCATTAATGACAGCTGTTGACGTGATCCTGAAAAAATCACTTGATACCGTTATAAGTTTTTCGTTAATTTTCACATCACTGCATCCGGGAGCACTTTTATACCAGGTGAGACTGGACAGGTCCGGGATTTCGCCGGATTCCGATTCCGGGTCTGCCTGACGGTATTCGTAAATTGCCGGGGCAAGGTCTTCGCTTTCCGAAGGCAATATGGCCACAAGAACCGGGAGGTCGGCGGTATTGATATTAATTCGTCCGGGGAATGTAAATTTTTTCCCATCACTTTCTTCAATTTTTTCTTTTGCGACCGAATCCTCAACACTGGTCATCCCGTAAACCGTCATATACATCCCAAGATCTGTCAACTGGGCGTCACTTACCGCACTTATCTGCTCAACCAGTTGTTCGTCATCAAGACCGATATCAAATTTTCCTAAAAGCTCTGTGAGGTCTTCATTATCCCCGATATTTTTTAAAAGATCCGGCGTAATGCCCTTTACCAGATACAGCTCTCCCAGATGGATAAAAGGACCGTTTTTACAGGAATAGGGGGGATCAAGTTCCTCATAGTAATCTGATTCCGCACCGTTGAGTCCGGTAGTAAGGTCATCATCCCCTGAATCGAGCCAGTCTTTTACAGAATTTATTATTGCAGGAGGGCTGGTATCATCTTCAGGATTTTCAGAACCCAGCACATAGCCAAGAAACCGGTCCCATAATATCTGCTGGTCCCTATTTAACTCCTGACCTTTTGGAAACCGCACCAGGGCATTAACCTGTATTTTTCCCAGCTCATCCGTAATGGTTACGGTCACGTCACCGCTTGCAAATGGAATTTCTTTTAAGGCATCGTTTATGATCTCCGTATCTGCCCAGTCTTCAAACAGCGAATCCACTAATTTTGAATTCGCTTCATCTTCCATTTTATCCTTTATAAGAACCGCGCGGGAAACATCAATCCCGGTTTCCGCCATTTGCGTAAGCGTTATGCGATCCCTTGCCATGGCTGTAGAAACAACATGGGTACGAACTTTCCTGTTCAGCTCCACTGTAACGGCAAGTAAAATAACAATAATAGTCAACGTAATAAGAAGGGCAACACCACGGTTATTGCCAAATGTTTTTTCAAATATTCTCAATACGCTTACTCTTTCTTTTTCCTGCTGACAGGGATATTGACCATCGTCTTAAATAAGGAAGACGACACTTCGTCACCAATTTCAAGCGTTATACCTATTGCTACAGGCGTACCGTATCCGAATTCGCCAGATTCCGAATCCCAGGTATCGTTCTCTTCTTCATCTTCGTCATAATAGGAAAATGTCAGTGATTTAACCTGTTCGCATAATATGGGATCGCTTTTCTTTTCTTCAAACGGCTCGTACGGATAAAGGCTGTCTGAACGTCTCAACACCCTGATGTTTTCATCTGTTTCATGAACATAATAGATAATCTCGGCAATGCCTTCCCGGCTGTCCTGTCCAAAAGGCAAATGTTCAGAAGAGGCAAAACGCAACTTTGAACATTCCGTCCCCCCTATGGTTTCTTTTTCCCCAACGACCCTGTAAAGTTCCGGATCATCGTTAAAACCCGGCTGCTTATAAGCCGGCAGAAGGGCAACATGCATTGACGTCAGATCCGTAATCATTCGATCCAGACAAACTTTTGCCATTTCCCCGGAATCAATGCCCGCTTCAATGGTCTCTATGCTGGAAACAATAAAATTAAATGAGCCATAAACCGTGGCAGTGACCACACTGAATATGAAAATCGCCAGCAGCATCTCAAGAAGGGTAAAACCCGATGATGTATTACTTGTTTTCATACACTAAAATGTATAAAACACGCCGATATTAAAAACCCAGCCGCCAAGATCAATATCATTTTTACCGAAACGATCTATGCGTGAATAGACCGTTTCAATAATCATACCGGCTTTTCCTAACCACCTGTCGTCTTTTGTATACAGTTTCAGCCCGGCTTTTCCGTGATACCCGCCGACCCCCAATTTATTATCGTCAAAGGCATCATATGTGCCATAATCCGTCTTTTCCCGGTAATACCATAGATCCAGGCCGCACCCTGCGTATGCTTTTATAAAAGGTGCTATTTGATAGATGTAATTAAGAGACGACGAAATGGGGACCACATACAGTTCCGTTTTAATCGTTGTCTTGCTTTCAGAAATCGTCGTTATGGCATAACCTTTATGGTAGACATACCCGATTCCCACATCTACTGACAGATCCCACGGCAGCAGACGGTCGTAAAAAAGGGTGACCGGGGTAGCCCGGTCTTCATAAATCTCGTCAAATATCTTCTCTGCCGGTATTGAATAGCCACCCACGATTCCCACAGTATTTTTGTCCTGGGCATGGGAAACACTGCAAAGCATAAGGATAATCAGTACTGCCGGCACCATATTTTTTATATTTCGTAAAGCCATGCCGGCAACAACAAATGAAAATATTGCCATAAAAATTATACTGATATCTGTTAATAAAAGAGCTGATGATGCTGAATCGGAAATAAAGCACCCGCCTTGAAACTCATCAGAATTACTTAAAAATGTTCTGGTATCTTCAACGGTTAAAGAAACCTCACCGGTGGCACTGCTTGTGTTGCCGGTTGCGTCTGTGGATGTCACCGCAAAATAATAGGTTGTGTTTTTAGCCAAATCCGTAAATTCCTGTGACGTGCCCGCCCCAATGCTGAGTTCTGTATCATGCGAACCTGAAACCGTCCCATACAAAATGGTATAGTAATCAAGATCCACCATACCTGAATTATTTCCGTCAAAGCTGACGGTAACCTCCCCGTCAGGCCCGCTGATGACAGCGGAGAGGGCTTCAGGTATATTCGGCGATCTGCTGTCGGCCAGGGTATCCACATATATCCTGTCGGAACTGTCTGACTCATTACCGGTTTCATCAACTGCTGATATTGAAAAATAATATCTCTGTAAGGGAGTAAGACCGGTAAATGTATATTCAGCCAATTCAGCCCCATATATTGGAACAGTCTCAGATGTGATTCCTGTTCTGCCGTATGTAATATTATAATGAGAAAAATCAGACTCTGAATTTTTATTCCATATGAGCGTTACTGTGGTTTCAGTAATATCTGATAAAGAGGTAATCCAGAAACCGGTGGGTGTATCAGGGGCCACATCGGCTTCTCCGGTTTTTATGGATTCCGGGCCGGTCCTTCTCTCATCATCATCATCATATGCTGAAACCCAGGCATAATAAGTCGTATTTTCATCCAGACTGGTAATCCTTAAACTTCTGGAGCCGGCACTTACTTTATCAGGATCAAGGGAACTGGAAAATATGTTTGAAGTACTATGATAAACCTTAAACCCGTCTATTTCATCTTCATCATCCGAATCATATTCCCAGGTAACCGTCATGGTTGTATCTGTACTTGATAATTCAAGATCTGAAGGCGAAGCAGGAACAGTCGCATATGCCAGATAAGGCATCAACAACACTGTTATCAAACTAATAAACGCAATTTTTTTCATAATCCTCTCTCACATGTTAAGATAACAACCAAAGGGACCACCGCATCTTTTCATCACTTACAGCCTGAGACCGGACTTACTCCTGTGCAAGCCGATAACGCCTAAAGCCGTAAATGTATTCCCCTTCCCCAAACGTCACGGTCACATCAATTTTCTTCAATATATTTGCAATGTCTTCAAGATTTTCAGTTTCCACATCTTCCACGGAAACACTGCATATATAACCGGCAAATTCATCGCCAAA
>JAUXDD010000285.1 GCA_030618465.1 Desulfobacteraceae bacterium | reverse complement strand
GGAAGTTCAGCGGGTTTTAAAACCGGATGGGGAATTTGTTATACTGGAGCTCGTGAGGCCGAAAAACAGGATCATAGGTGGTTTTTATTCCTTTTATCTGGGATCGATTCTTCCGCTTCTCGGGGGCCTTATATCAGGTAAAATTACAGCGTATAAATATCTGTCAAAAACAATCGCAACGTTTGTGGAACCGGATACGCTTCAAACGCTGCTTGAAACAGGTGGATTTGAAAATATCCATCATTACCCGCAGACGTTCGGGGTTTCAACGATACTGATAGGGAAAAAGAAGAAGTGATACGATGATGACACTTGATCTGGGTTGTTCATCCTGCCCCAACGATACGTTCATATTCCATGCAATGCTTCATAACTGCATTGACACCCGGGAACTGGATGATGAGGTGATTGACGGTCATATTCATCTGTATGTGAATGATTTCAGTATATCGCTGGGTGATACCGGGATGAAGGCAATAAAAACTCTTGGCCGGATGGCCGAGAAACTGGAAATATTTTGAAGCCAGGGTAAATTTGTTCTAAAACACAAGGGGCTTATTTGATAACTAAAATCTTTTAAATAGCTTATTTCATTATCATACCTGCATATTGTTTTCTGTATCATGAGCGCTATTTCAAGCCCCATCTTTTTTTTAAAACCGTATCATATTAAATTCACAGGGATCAGGTGGTCTGAGGGTATTAATTATTATTATTGAAAATTATAAAATATTGAACTATAATTAAACCAAAATGAATTAAAAAATGGTTCATATGGAGGCAACGCAATGAAATCAATGACAATACATGGCATTGATGACCCTCTTGATAAACGTATCAGGGAAAAAGCAAAAAGCCATGGCCTGAGTCTCAATAAAACAATAAAAAAATTATTAAACGAATCTCTTGGAATACAACCCGGTAATGAAAACGACCATAAAAAAGAATTCATTGATCTTTTTGGTATATGGTCAGAGTCTGATGAAAAAGACTTTAATCGTACCTTGAAGGATTTTGACAAAGTTGATCCGGAGGATTGGGCTTGAAAGAAATAATACTCGATACAAATGCATACAGTCGATATCTTGCCGGCGATGAAAATGTTTTAAATGCTTTAGCGAAAACTGATACAGTATATATGTCCATATTTGTTCTTGGTGAGCTTTATGCAGGCTTTAAAGCCGGCAGCAGGGAAAAAGAAAACAAAGAAATTCTTGATCGTTTTCTCCAGAAACCAACTGTTACCATTTTAGATGCAACCATTGATACATCTGATGTGTTTGGCATGTTGAAAAACATATTAAAAAAGGCAGGGACCCCATTACCCATAAACGATGTATGGATTGCCTCGCATGCGGTTGAAACCGGTTCAACAATAGTCACGTATGATTCTCATTTTAAAAAAATTCCGACAATACGCCTGTGGGATTATGTTTAATGGCACTCTATCTGCCCGCACTTATTTGCCGGCTTCCTCATTATCCAGCTTAACAGCTTCAATAAGTTTTTCGGAAAAATCCGGGATGGCCGCATTCACGCGGCTCCAGTTGGGAATCTGGGGAACTCCCAGCGGATCATTTAAAAAAACATCGGAAGCATATTTCAATCCTCCACAGAATGTTTCCACTGCCATTTCTTCCTGGTGACGATCAAAAAAAAGATCATTGGCAAATGAATCGGAGTCATATTTTTTGATCATGTCCTGTGCATTTCTCAAATAGGATGCGCGAATGGCTTTTAACCTGGATTCAATGTTTACGCCAAATGTGGCCAGGGTGGTAAAAATGGATCGGGCAATGTCAATACTCATCTTGTTGAGCCCTTTTTCCTTGTCATCCGGTGAAAGGTCCTGGTGCTTGTGGTCGTAGCGGTCGCATAATTCAATCTGGCAGACAACATTGGTTGTGCATTTCCGGAAAACTTCCGCGAGAGTTCCCACTTCAAGGCCCCAGTCAGACGGGATACGAATGGTCTGGGCAAGGCGGGTGGACATGGCAAATTCTCCTGCCAGTGGATACCTGAATGAATAGAGATACAATAAAAAGTGTTGCGGCCCTAACGTAGAAAGCAGGGCCTGTACCA
Source organism: Desulfobacteraceae bacterium (assembly GCA_030618465.1). GTDB lineage: Bacteria > Desulfobacterota > Desulfobacteria > Desulfobacterales > SURF-7 > JAUXDD01. The sequence continues at coordinate 1,041 of JAUXDD010000285.1, read as the reverse complement.
GGGGAAATATAAAAAGCCGGCACACCCTGCCATAAATTCTGTCCCTGAATCTTCCGTAAAAACCTTTGCAGAATTCATAATCAAAATGAGGAATTGTAACCGGCAGGCAGAGCCTTGCAAGGAACTCCCTGTCATACGTAACCACATCACAGTCATGAAGGACAATACTGGAAAACCTGGCTTTACTCAAAACATATCCATAGGCAATCCAGGCGGATAATCCTTTTCCCGGCATACCGATGGTCAGCCCGTTGTCATGAAGGATATCGAACAGGTTCAGTATTCTCCGCCCGTCTGTCCAGAGAAATGTGACTTTAGTGTTTTTTATTTCTTTTACTTTTTCCTTTGCTTCTTTAAATTCCTCGACAGAATGAAAATCTCCGATTGAATAAATGACTTCTTTTATGAACTTCACCTCTTTTAATGTACGAATAATCCCTTCATTTGCCGGTGAAAAAAAATCCCTTTTTAATGCGGGCAGTACCAGTGCGATAGGGTATAATTCACAAAAATTCATCAGGTTTTTTTCCAGATTTTCCAGGTTTGACGTATTGAACTTGTGAATGGTGGCTATTAAACCATGCTGGTATAGATCAGACATGATCGTACCTCCTGTATTATTGATGAAGCTTCAAAATGGATTATGTGAACCCATCTATCTGAAATTGTATAAAAAGAAAAGTACCCAAAAAGAGCGTGAGATGAGTTGATTCTATCTGAACAAACGCGCTGATCTCAGCCGGATCAGACACCAGGAGAGAAGTGAATGAAGTCCTGTACATGAAGAAATAAATTTATGATATAACAGAGTAAATCACAGATACGAAAAGAATTCAAAGATTAAATTTGATGACGGCGTAAAAAGTCGAAAATCTCCCTCTCCCTCTCCCTCTCCCTAGGGCCGGGGTGAGGGTGAATAAAATGGAATTTCAGTCTATTATATCCCCCGCCCCTTAATCCCCTCCCGCCGGGGGTGGGGAAATCGAACTTTTTTCAAGTTAAAGGCTCTCCATTTCCCTGGAGCCATCTTCCCAGTAACCG
>JAUXDD010000075.1 GCA_030618465.1 Desulfobacteraceae bacterium | reverse complement strand
ACCTGTAATTATGAGTGGAAGTACATTTATTATTTTTATATCAGATTGAGCGACACAGTCAAATGCCTCATCTGTTTTTAATCCGACTTGCAGTTCAAGTTTGAAATAATCTTTTTTGTTGATTGATTTACATACCGGAAGTTATGCATTGCTCTTTAAAAAATTTTGTGAAAAAAGTGTAATCAACAGGGAAAAAAGTGTAATCAAAGGGGAAAAAAACGTTACATGAACGTGTATAATAATGGAAAAAATTAAATTTTGAAAGGTGGCGGGGAAAAAAATTAAAAAGAAAAAATATATATTGCTGATTTGTTTTTGTTTAATAACGACTGGATTGCTTGTCGGCGGGTGGATTGAATCTTTTTTTGTTAAAGCAAATCATGTCTGGATTAATGATCCGGAAATGCATCATGCCTTGAAAGGCAAAACAGTTATCCATATTTCCGATCTTCATATAAAAAAAATCGGCAAGCGAGAGAAACAGGTGTTAAAAATCATTGAGGAACTGGAGCCTGACCTGATTTTTCTGACCGGAGATTATGTGACCTGGCGTGGTGATTATGAACCGGCGCTGGTTTTTCTTTCAAAGCTGGAAGCTAAAATCGGTGTGTGGGCGGTGATGGGGGATTATGATTACAGTGATTCACGAAAAAGCTGCCTGTTCTGCCATAAACCAGGAAGTGGGGAGTTTACCCAAAGACATAAAGTGCGCTTTTTTAAAAATACCATAGAGGTGGTTCGCCTGGATGGGGAGGAAGTTTATTTGGGTAGTATTGATCAGGAAGCCGATCTTATTTTTGCACTGGATGAGAGATTGAAGCAATCGGGAAAGAGTTCACCGGCTATAGTCCTGAGTCATAATCCCCTTGCGTTCGATTTGCTGAAAAATGATCAGAATGTGCTTGTGCTTGCAGGGGATACCCATGGTGGGCAGATTCTGCTTCCCTCCTGGCTGTGGAATATTTTGGGGTATGAAAAAAATGCGCGATTTAATCAGGGCTTTTATCAGGAAGGGCAGAAAAAGATGTATGTGAGTCGGGGAATAGGTACGAGTCATTTGCCGATTCGGCTTTTTAGCCGTCCTGAAATTGCTGTGCTGCATTTTAGTATTAACACGGCAATTAAATAAGGAAATAAAAAACAAATTTAGCCACAGACAATCGCAGATATACACAGACAAATTGTCGGTCGGACCTGACCGACAATTAATATCAATTCCTCCCGGGAAAGTGCGTTAAGCTATTATCGCAACGCGATTGGTGTTTTTATTCGGCCAGGTCGGCCGGATAAAATGTCTGTGTTCGTCTGTGTCTGTCTGCGGCTAAATTTTGCTTCTATTATCAAACTTTGGTTTGGGTGTTTAATTGCTGGTTGAATAAAAAGGATTCGTAATGTCAAGAGTGCTGGTTTTAATCATATGCTGTATGACCATGTGGGCATGCAGCAGCGACAAATCGTCAGAGCTTATGTTATTTGATTTCGAATCCGATGCTGACCTGGATCAGTTTTCCTGGAAATGTCACACGCTTTTTTCCCTTTCGGAGAGGCATGTGACCCATGGGACAAAGTCATTAAAAATAGAGTTTTATCCTTCAGGTTATCCCGGCTGGGCGCCAAAGATTAATATAAATAACTGGAGTAAATACACAGCTGTTTATTTTGATATTTATAATCCGGGAAATGATGAATTTTTCATGGCTGTAAGAATTGACGATAGCAAGGACTATCCGGAATATGAAGACAGGTATAACAGGCGCCTTGCCATTAAACCGGGGCATAGTCAGATTAAAATTTTTCTCAAATCGTTAATTACGTCGGGTACTGACAGAGAACTGAACCAGAAAAATATATGCAGATTTTTACTGTTCATGGTAAATCCTGAAAAAAAGCATACCTTATTTATAGACAATGTGCGGTTAATGTAATGGCTATCCGGTCTTATGGCAATAACAGCATGCATCCGCCCAGATCCTGAAGCCTTCGTAAGGTTCACGGTATGTTGAATTGAAAACAACCATTTTGACAATGGGATGATTTTCAGATATAATATAAAAATCAAATGCATGCCACCATTAAAATCATAAAAAAATAAAATTCAGCTATAGTTTTCGGAGATCTATATGGAATGCCCCAAGTGCGGTTATGAACGTAACGCCAGCGATACGGATTGCCCGTTGTGCGGTATAAATTATGTGTATTATGATAATCTTCAGGCTGAAAAAGAGTCCTTGAAGCAGAGGGCAAAAAAACAACAGCCACCGGAAGTAATAAAAGAGCAGGAAACCATAACGGTTGAGAAACATAAAATTCCAGGTCCGGAGAAGGAGGCAGCCGGCAAATGTCCGAAGTGTGAGTACCCGCGGCCTGCGGGTGCTGTTGAGTGCCCCAACTGCAGAGTCATTTACATAAACTATGAAGAGTTTCTTGCAAAACAGGCGGCCAAAGAAAAAGCCAGAAAAGATGCGGAAAAAAAAAGATTCGCCGAAGAAAAAGCCAGAATTCAAAAAGAGGCTGAAAAAGCAATAACTGAAGAGAGATTGAAAAGAGAGAGATCAATTGAAGAAACTGCGATAAAAAAGCAAGAGGCTGAAGAGGCAGAAAAAAATAGGAAAAAAGAAGAAGAAGAAGAACGAAGAAATAAGGCTGCGGAGAAAGAGACTTTAAAAAGGGAAAAAGAGGAAGTGGCACAGGCGCCAGGTGAAACAGATGCACCGGTACTTTCCACAGGCATGGGGTTTTTTGCAAAAAACAAAGTCGTCAGTATTCTTCTGGCAGTTGTGGTCGTGGCGAGTTTAATCGTATCATATAAAATGTATAGTAATTATACCGCCCAAAAAAAATATATCGCAGAACAGGAAGAGATAAAAAGAATACAGGCTGAAAAACGAAAACAAATTACGCAGGAATTTCTGACAAATAAAGACAGTATCATTTCCTACCTTAAATCATTGATAGATCAGAGAAATTTTGTTTTCTACAAAAAAGAGATCAGGCAATATGAAATTCCATCGCTTGAACAATATTTGATTCCTGTAAAATCGTATCTCGATGAAATAAAACTGTATGACAGTGCGCAGGAATTACCTGCCCGTGAATATGAAAAAAACTATTCTATTTATACCCGGCTTTCTCAAATGAATCCCGGGAGTAAGCTGTATAAGAAAAAAAGAGGGTATTATCAAACCAGGCTTGCCAAAAAAAGATATAATGAAGCTTCTGCATATTTTAACAAAAAGAAACATGCACTTGTTGAAATTGAATCCGCAGTGGCTGCTGCCAATGAAGCTGTAGAATTAAATAAGGGGAGTAAAAAATACAGAGCATTACAACATAAATTACTAAGAGAAGAGTTGCTTTTTTTCAAAGGCAATGAACTTGTTCAGATGGCAGTTCGCGATGCGGGTGTGACAAGAGGGTCAACCGGGGGACAGAGAAAACTGTATGTCTGGATAAAGAATGTGGGTTCAGGCACGCTTTATGTTAATCCTGATTATTTTATTATGGTAGGAACAAACAAGAAAAAATACAGCTGTAATCACTGGGATAGAAAAATTGTGAAAAATTTACAGCCGGGCGAAAAAGCAAAAGGTTATATCTGGTTCTATACAAAGACAAGACCCCAACAGTTGTTTTTTTCTCATAACAGTGCTGGAGAGATATCAAGAGTGTTTCCTTAAATTAACGACATTAACTATCTAGTGACGCATAATCTCAGGTAAACAATCGGCAATAAGGCTTTTCAGTTTTTTCTGAAGAATTTCATACGAATAATATCGAGTCGCAATTTCATAATTGTGTGCCACCATTTTTTTACGAAGCTGCTTGTCTTGTAAAACCTGCTTTGTCTGCGCAACTGCTTCTTCAGTAACATACCCGTCGATTTCAATAACGGAGAACCCTTTTGGTTTGATATCGACCGAGTAAATTGAATAGTTATTTGTCACAATTGGTTTCTGGAAGTAGATTGCCTCTAAAAATGCATTTCCAAAACCTTCAAAATTGGACGGATAGGTAACAAGATCGGCATGGGGATAGATATCATTAAGGGTATAAACTTTTTTCCCTGTTTTGGTTCTTCCCCTGCGCTCACCAATTATATCTGAAACAAAAGTGGTGTCCACATTCATAATCCTGGAATATTCTTTGACCCTGTTTTCGTAAGAATACCCTTCATCACCGGAAGCATGGGAAATAACCAGCCTGGCTTTTAATCCCAGCCTGTGAACAAGTTCGATTGCATGTTCTATACCTTTCCGCTTGACGACCCTTGTGGGCTGAAGGATAAGCAATTCATCATCTTTGATGCCGAGGGCTTCCCGAACATCAGAGGCATAATCATCTACGGGCGGAGGCGGATTTTTAAAATCCATTACATTGGGAATGATGGTGGCTGACATTCCGGTTCGCAGGCTTAATTGATTGTCTGCCGAAGAGTTGATGATTACATTCTGGATCTGGGGTAAATGGGGAGGGAAGGCCATGTTTAAGTAGTCCCACACAGCATTGCGTAAAAAATGCTGCCGCTCCCAGAAAAAATCATGGTGATGGGCTATTGTGGGAATACCTATTTCAGAAATGATTTCTGTGATAGCGATACCCAGTGGTATATTCAGTGGAATCGTCAGAACGTTTTCCGGAATTATCAGATTAATTTTAAACTTTTCAATAAATTTATACAGGTGATCCTTAATGAGTTCTTTTGCCTGATGGATTTTTTGAGATATGTATCGCCCCCTCACCAGAACACCAAAGCAGTTTTCATATATATCTCTGATATCCGGATGTGAGAAATGGGCTTCGTCAAGGAGATATGAGCGCTCCGGAGGCGTATCCAGTTCACCGGCAAAATAAAAACAGGTGAATCCCTCTTTTTCAAAAACTTTTGCCCATTTTTCAGTTTCTAATGAAACTCCGTCTGTTCCTGCAAGACGGGTTGAAATAAAACCTACATGTTTTGTGAAATTATTATCAGATACTCCGCGGCTCATCATATCTCCTTTATAAATATGATAATAATAATTGTGATGAATCAGAGAATGTTGACCATTAAGATATGATCAGGGGGCCTCATTTTATTAAATTTTTTATAAGAAAATTTTTAAAAAACCAAAAACCAATATATCACTTTATGTGTAAAGGGGCAAGATGATTAACTGGTAGATGGATTTAATTTCATGGGGCAAAGATTTTTAGTTTTACGTAAATATTCGAATTAATATAATTTTAGTTGACATTATCTGCATATCGGATATTTTTTATGACACCTTGACAGGAAATACAGTCGCTGAAAAGGTTTTTATATTTAATGAACAATAAAACGGAAAATATAAGGAGATAAAATAAATGACAGCTGGAGAAAGAAAAAATTCCGGAGTTGATATTTCCACGTGCCCCGCTGGTGAATCCTTTCCATTGCCACACGAAAGCCAGTATGAAGAAGAATTTAAACGATTACAGGCTGTTGTTGAAGAGCATCGACAGATGGGCCGTGAAATTGTTGTTGTAATGGGAGTGGGTTTTGTTGGTGCTGTAATGGCTGGTGTGGTTGCCGATTCAGTGGACCCTGAAACAGGCGAACCCGGTAAATTTGTTATTGGTATGCAGCGCCCTTCAGTACGGTCATACTGGAAGATACCCTATCTAAACAGAGGGGTTGCACCTGTTGAGGCGGAGGACCCTGATGTCGAACCCATGATCCGCCGCTGTGTCCTTGAAAAAAAGACCCTGACTGCAACGTTTACATACAAAGCGCTTTCTCTTGCAGATGTGGTGGTTGTGGATGTCCAGTGTGACTATCTAAAAGAGACACTGGGGAATGTAAGAAAGGGGAATGCCGATATTGCGGCCCTGGAAAGCAGTTTGAAAGTAATCGGTGAACATATCAGCACGAACTGCCTTGTCCTTATTGAAACAACCGTACCGCCCGGTACCACCGAATATATTGCCTATCCCATAATCAAGAAAGCCTTTGAAGAAAGAGGCATTAAGGATGCAGAACCGCTTCTGGCACATTCGTTTGAAAGGGTCATGCCGGGCAGGAATTATGTGTCATCAATCCGTGATTTCTGGCGGGTATGCAGTGGTATAAATGCTGAGGCGCGTCAACGTGTTAAATCGTTTCTTTCAGATGTGCTGAATGTGAAAGAGTATCCGCTCACCGTACTTGACAGACCCATTGAAAGTGAAACATGCAAGATTGTTGAAAATTCTTTTCGGGCAACACTGCTGGCTTTTCTGGATGAATGGAGCCTGTTTTCTGAGCAGAACGGTGTTGACCTGATTAAAGTGGTTGAGGCCATAAAAATTCGCCCCACACATTCAAATTTGATTTTTCCTGGGCCGGGAATCGGCGGATATTGTCTGCCCAAAGACGGTGGGCTGGGGGTGTGGGCATATAATACCCTGATGGGATTTGAAGAGGATATTTTCAAAATTACTCCCCTTGCCATAGATATCAATGACACCCGGGGATTGCGTGTTGCTCAGCTTGTCAGGGATGCGCTTCGCAATATGGGAAAAATTGTAGCCGCGTCAAAAGTTTCGGTTCTGGGTGTTTCATATCGTGAGGACGTGGGGGATACACGGTACAGCGGTTCGGAAATCGTTGTGCGTAAAATAACCGAAATGGGAGGGGCTGTTGTGGTTCATGATCCCTATGTGGGGCACTGGTGGGAACTTGAAAAACAGGACACCTATCCGTCACCCGGTCACTCCATGGCCAGGTTTTTTAGAAATCAGGAGAGTTTAAGCGAACTTACGGTTGGCAAGAAATTGCCTGAATCTCTGAAAGGGGCGGATGCGGTTATTTTTGCGGTTCGCCATAAGGCATATCGTGAACTTGACCCTGACGCGGTTGTTGAAATGATCGGCCGGCCGGCAGCTGTGATTGATTGCTTTGGAATGCTGGATGATCAAAAAATTCGAAGGTATTTTGAACTGGGGTGTGAAGTAAAGGGCCTTGGACGCGGGCATGTGAAACGTATAAAAGATGAAGTGAATAAAATTTAATTGAAAGGTGGCAGATGAATGTATTAATTCTGGGAGGTGACGGCTATCTTGGTTGGCCCACAGCCATGAACCTGACAGCAAACGGCCACACGGTTGCGGTTGTGGACAACTATCTCCGCAGAAATGTATGCCGGGAAGAAGATGTAGAACCGCTTTTTGATGTGCCGAACCTCCACGAAAGAACCCGGCTGTGGAAGGAAACATCGGGGTATAACGTTCAGGTATTTATCGGAGATCTCAGGCAATGGGATTTTGTTGCTGATGTGTTCGGTCAATTTGTACCGGATGCCATTATCCATTATGCCGAACAGCCATCTGCACCGTATTCCATGCTCAATCGCCGGGCGGCAACCCTGACGCTCAGCAATAATATTGAAGTAACCGCCAATGTCATATTTGCCGTCCGGGAATTTGTCCCTGAAGCCCATATCATAAAAATTGGCACCATGGGGGAGTACGGTACGCCGGATATAGACATTGAAGAAGGGTGGCTGGATATCGAACATAAGGGCCGTCGGAGCCGCTTCCTCTATCCGCGGCAGGCCGGCAGTCTCTATCACACCACAAAGGTAATGGATACGGACCTGTTATGGTTCTATGTCCGGATGTGGGATCTCAGGGTGACGGATCTTATGCAGGGGCCTGTATACGGCCTGTTCACAGATGAGAATGAAAAGGACAGCCGGTTGCTCCCGTTTTTTAATTATGACGAGCTTTTTGGTACGGTTTTAAACCGTTTTATTGTTCAGGCCGTTGACGGGTACCCGTTGACCGTATATGGCAAAGGCGGCCAGACAAGGGGATACCTTGATATCAGGGATACGCTCCAGTGCGTGCGCCTTTCCCTGGAAAATCCGTCAAAGGCAGGTGAGCTTCGAATTTTTAACCAGTTTGTGGAAACATTTTCAGTGAACCAGCTTGCTGAAAAAGTTCAACAGGTCGGCAATCAGTTTAATTTAAATGTGGAAATTCGTTCGATTGAAAATCCGCGAAAAGAAGCCGAAGATCACTACTACAACCCGGTTCATACCGGCCTCCTGGAGCTGGGACTGAAACCCCATTACCTTACGGATGATGTCATTTCGCAAATGTTGGAAACCGTTATTAAATACAAGGATAATATTAAAAAAACATCTATATTCAGGGGGGTTAAGTGGAAATAGGGGTAAGGTTTTCAAGGGTATATGCGTAAAACACAAAATGGATTGGAAATTCAATGAGTTCAGATGGTTTAAACTGAATACAGCTCTATTGACATATTGATTGTAATAGGTTAATAAACAGTGTTCAGCAGATTAACTTGAGTTGTATTTTGAAGCAAATATTAAAAACTGGCTTTTGGGGGGAAATTGATTAAAAAAACCGTAAATACGCGTGGTTACGGATTTTATGCGTATTTGCGGTTTTTGTTGCTGGAGCAGTGAAAAGCCAGAAATGTGACGCGTTCAAAATTTGAACATGATTGTCGAATGGTTTCTCAGGGTTGGCTTTTTATGTAATCGACAGGGCGGAGCTATATATATCTTTAACTTCATGCACATATCAAAGGCCCCATCAAAGGAAATTCAATGAAGTCAAAATTTGAAAAAAAACGGATTCTTGTCACAGGCGCGTGTGGTACCATAGGAAGTGAATTGATACGGCAGATTCTTGAAGAACATGATGTTGAAGAGCTTATTGGAATTGATAACAACGAAAGCGAGCTTTTTTTTCTGGAGCAACAGTATTCAAAGTATCCGAATGCCCGGTTTTTTCTGGCTGACATTCGGGACCAGGCCAAGTTGAGCCGAAAAATGAGGCATATGCAAATTGTGTTTCACACAGCGGCTTTTAAACATGTGATTTTTTGTGAGAAATCTCCTTTTGAAGCAGTTCAGACAAATATTTTAGGGGTTCAGAACCTGATTACCGCTGCCCAGGAAAATGATGTTGAACGGGTAATATTCACCAGTTCGGATAAGGCTGTAAATCCGACAAATGTAATGGGTACATCCAAGCTGATGGGTGAACGGATCATGACAGCAGCCAATAGCAATCTCAGGAAGGGCAGAACGGTTCTGGCCTCAACAAGATTTGGCAATGTCCTTGGATCAAGGGGGTCCGTTATTCCTATTTTCAGGGATCAGATTCGTAAAGGCGGGCCGGTAACCCTCACCGATCCGGAAATGACCCGGTTTATAATGAGTATTAACGAAGCGGTTCAACTGGTAATTGATTCTTCCCTGATAGTCTGCGGCGGTGAAGTGTTCATTACTAAGATGCCCGTTATCCGGGTTAAAGACCTGGCAGAAGTTATGGTTCAGGAACTGGCTTCATATTATGGGCACCGTCCTGAAGATATTGAGATAACAAATATCGGTGTAAAGCCCGGGGAAAAGATGTATGAAGAATTGATGAACCATGAAGAGACGCGGAGAGCATGGGAGCTGCCAGAATATTTTGTTGTTCTTCCAGCTTTTAAGGATTTATATCGCGATATTTCTTACACCTATCCTGATATCCTGTCCCGGCAAGTTACAAATCCGTATCATTCCGGAAATGAAATACCGCTCGCTAAAGATCAGCTGTCGGATTTTTTGAAAGCAAACGATCTCCTGTTTGAGATAAACTCAAAAAAACTCCATGATGATCTTTAATGGATAGACGAAACCATCAAATATGATTAAGAGAGAAAATCAAATGAAAAAAGCACTGATTACAGGAATTACCGGTCAGGATGGCGCATACCTGGCAGAGTTTTTGTTGAAGAAAGGGTATGAAGTGCATGGCATAAAACGCCGGGCATCTTTATTAAATACAGACCGAATCGACCATCTGTATCAGGACCCCCACGAGAAAGATCTGAAATTTATACTTCATTACGGGGATTTGACGGATTCAACAAACCTGATTCGAATCATCCAGCAGGTTCAGCCGGATGAACTCTACAACCTTGCTGCCCAGAGTCATGTGGCAGTTTCGTTTGAGTCCCCTGAATATACGGCGGATACAGATGGCCTTGGTGTCCTGCGTCTTCTGGAAGGGATACGCCTTCTGGGGCTTGAAAAGAAAACCCGGTTTTACCAGGCATCCACATCGGAATTATACGGCAGGGTTCAGGAAGTTCCCCAAACAGAAACGACACCGTTTTACCCACGCTCACCCTACGCTGTCGCAAAGCTTTATGCCTACTGGATAACGGTTAATTACAGGGAAGCATACGGCATGTACGCCTGCAACGGAATCCTTTTTAACCATGAGTCCCCGATTCGTGGAGAAACATTTGTGACCCATAAAATTACACGCGCTCTGGCGCGGATTAAACTGGGGCTTCAGGATTGCCTTTACCTGGGTAATCTGAATGCAAAGCGTGACTGGGGCCATGCCCGGGACTATGTTGAAATGCAATGGCTGATGATGCAGCAGGAGGAACCCGAAGATTTTGTTATTGCAACCGGCGAACAGAGAACAGTTCGGGATTTTGTTAATGCTGCTGCTAAAGAAATTGGCGTTTCAGTCCGATGGGAAGGAAAAGGTGCGGATGAAAAAGGATATAATGATAAATCCGGAAAGCTGATTGTGGCTGTTGATCCCAGATATTTCAGGCCCACGGAAGTTGAAACCCTTCTGGGGGATCCGACCAGGGCAAAAGAAAAGCTGGGATGGGTGCCAAAAACCTCATTTGAAGAAATGGTTGCTGAAATGGTTGCAGCAGACTTGAAAGAGGCTGAAAAGGATCAATTGTGCAGGAATAGCGGCTTTCAGACGTATAATTATTATGAATAGCATTTAGTCGATTTTAAAAAAATCGTTCTTTTTCAAAATTAATTTTAGCCGCAGACATACACAGACGAACGCAGACATTATATTCGGCCGATCTGGCCGAATATAAAGGATCAATCGCTTCGCGATACTTGTGCAACAAAATTTGTCCGAAAGGCTTAAATCAAATTGTCGGCAGGCTTGTCCGGTGAAATCCAACCGGACTATTTCACCGGAGTCGACAGATAATTTATCTGAGTTCATCTGCTGTTAAATCAGAATAAGGAACGTGATAAAGGATATTAAAAATGAAAAAAGAATCCAGAATATATCTGGCAGGCCACATTGGACTGGTTGGGTCGGCCATTCATCGCAGGCTGAAAAAAGAAGGCTATACAAATATTATAGTTCGTGATCTTGAGGATCTTGACTTGACCGATATGCAGGCTGCTGAAGCTTTTTTTGAACAAGAAAAGCCGGAATACGTTTTTCTGGCAGCGGCAAGAGTCGGGGGGATACATGCCAACAATACCTATCCCGCAGAATTTATTTATCAGAATCTGATGATTCAGAATAATATTATTCATCAAAGCTGGCGCCATAATGTTGAAAGATTGCTCTTTCTGGGCAGTTCCTGCATATATCCAAAGCTTTGTCCCCAGCCCATGAAAGAAGAATATTTGATGACCGGCCCTCTTGAGCAGACAAATTCTCCCTATGCTGTAGCAAAAATTGCGGGAATTGAGATGTGCTGGTCGTATAACAGACAGTACAATACCCGGTTTATTCCTGTAATGCCAACAAATCTGTATGGTGTGAATGATAATTTTGACCTTGAGAACTCTCATGTATTGCCGGCCCTGATCCGAAAGTTTCATGAAGCAAAAGAAGCCGATGCAAAAACAGTAACCGCCTGGGGAACCGGTTTTCCAAAACGGGAATTCCTTTTTGTGGATGACCTGGCGGATGCCTGTCTTTTTATAATAAATCTTCCTGATGAGAGATTTAATAATAAAAGGATATCAAATACTCCGGCAAATCCGTTTCATTCTATCCTTATAAACATCGGCACCGGGACAGATCATACTATTAAAGAACTGGCTGAGATGGTTGGCAGGATTGTGGGTTTTAAGGGAGACCTTGTGTGGGATTCAAGTAAACCAGACGGAACACCCCGGAAATTGCTCGATGTGTCAAGGCTTCACAATCTTGGATGGAAAGAAAAAATTAAGCTGGAAGACGGAATAAAATCTATATATCAGTGGTATGTGGAAAATCTGTCCAGTATTCGTAAATAGTTGTTAAATAAAATGTCTGCGGCCAATTAACAAAAGGAAAAAATGAAAATATTTTTAATAGCTGGTGCAAGGCCAAACTTCATGAAAATTGCTCCCATAGTAAGAGCTTTAAAAAATAGAGATAAAAACAGTCTGGAATATAAAATTGTCCACACCGGCCAGCACTATGATTTTGAAATGTCCCAGGCCTTTTTTGATGACCTGGAAATACCTGAACCGGATTTTTTTCTGGATGCCGGTTCAGGCTCCCATGCAGAACAGACAGCAAAGATCATGGTCGCATTTGAAAAAGTATGCCAGGATGAAAAGCCGGATGTTGTGGTTGTGGTAGGTGATGTGAATTCTACCCTGGCTTGCAGCATTGTTGCAAAAAAAATGTTAATCCAGGTGGCCCATGTGGAAGCAGGGCTGCGAAGTTTTGATTTGACCATGCCGGAGGAAATAAACCGGATGGTAACCGATTCAATCAGCGATTATTTTTTTGTTACGGAAAAAAGCGCTGTAACAAATCTTAAAAAAGAAGGTAAAACGTCTGATCAGATTCATTTTGTCGGGCATGTGATGATAGATAATCTATTATATCAAAATAAAAAGCTTGAGAGTGAAGATCACAAAACGTTTGATACATATGAACTGAAAAATAAACTGGATGAATATATTTTCATGACATTGCATCGGCCATCCAATGTGGATGATAAAGAAACACTATCAGAAATAATTGATGCAATGAACCAGATATCCAGGAAAACACCTGTTATATTTCCGGTTCATCCCAGAACCAAAAAGATGCTTGAAGGATTCAATATTGAACTGTCTGAAAATATCTATCAACTGACACCACTGGGATTCAAGGAATCCCTGGTTTTATGGAAAGATGCCGTATGTGTATTTACAGACAGTGGAGGATTGCAGGAAGAAACAACTGCCCTCGGTGTACCATGCTTTACAATCAGGGAAAACACGGAACGACCCATTACGATAGATGAAGGCACCAATACGCTGATTGGAAATTCAGGAGAGAAGATAATTGAGGC
>JAUXDD010000160.1 GCA_030618465.1 Desulfobacteraceae bacterium | reverse complement strand
TTTCAACAGCTTCCCTTACAGTCCCACTGTATCCGGTGAACACTTCCACCTCAGCGGCTACAAGAGTTTGCATTGCCTTGGGTCCACATTTGCCTGTAAGAACAGCCTTTGCACCTTTTGATGCGACAAAACTTCCGGATTGAATCCCGGCACCGCCACTCAGGCTGATATTTTCATTGTCAAACGCCTCAAAACTCATATCATCCGTTTCAACAATAATAAAACAGGTGCATCTGCCAAAACGAGGATCAACCTGGGAATTCAAATCCATCCCTGTAGAACTGACTGCTACCTTCATTTCCTGACCTCCTTAATTTATATACGTTACCAGTGCCCCTCAACGTTTGCCGTATCAGTAAAAGAAATTTTTCCTTCATTGAAAGCATTGACCGCCTCCCTGACAGTGCCTGTAACATCATTGGCCACTTTAACTCCTGCGGCATTCAGGGTTTTAAAGGCATTGGGCCCGCAAAAACCTGTTAGAAGTACTTCGGCACCATTCTCACCCACCATCGCCGCAGCCTGAATTCCAGCGCCCTTAAAAGCATTTACATTTTCCGAATTATCCATCACCTCAATCCCAAGACTGAATGTGTCAACAATAAGTATATACGCCGCTCGTCCAAACCTTGGATCAACTTCCGAATCAAGATCGGTACCTTTGGAAGTAATTGCTATTTTCATTTTTGATTCCTCCTTTATAACTGATTCATCTCAGGGGATGCCATGATGCCATCCCATATATTTTTAACAAACTGGCGGGTACTTGATTCTTTGTCATATTCAAAAATTGTTTTACCCTGAACCATAGATTTAGTAAAAACAGGATCAAACGGAATTTTTCCTAAAAAAGTTACATCCATATTTCTAACCATTTGTTCAATGGCCTGTGTTTGTTTCGGATTCAAATCATATTTATTGACGCAAACCATTGCAGGTACTTTGAAATGGCCAGCCAGTTCAATTACCCTTTTCATGTCATGAATCCCTGAAACTGTTGGCTCCGTAACAATCAGCAGGGAGGTTGAACCGCCGATTGAAGCAATAACAGGGCATCCGACACCTGGCGGACCGTCGGTTATTATCATATCCATATTTTTTGCTTCAGCAAGTTTTCTTGACTCCTGTCTGACAAGGGCCACCAGTTTCCCGGAATTTTCTTCGGCAATGCCCAATCTTGCATGGACCATCGGGCCAAACCTTGTGTCCGAAATATACCATTCACCGCAGGTCTTAACAGGAAAATCAATGGCCTTTTCGGGGCACAAATCAACACATACACCGCATCCTTCGCATTCAACTTCATTAACCTCAAAATCATCCTTAATTGCGTCAAACCTGCAAAGATCTATACAAAGACCGCATTCAGTGCATTTATCAGAATTAATAACAGCTAATCCACCGCCTTTAAAATCAGTACGCTGTTTTATATCAGGATTCATCAAAAGGTGAAGATCAGCGGCATCCACGTCAGCGTCGCAGAGTACTCTGTTGTCGGAAATCGCTGCGAATTCTGCTGTAAGGCTGGTTTTGCCTGTGCCGCCTTTACCGCTTAATATCACGAGTTCTTTCATTAGTTTTTTTCCCTTTTTACCAGATTTTTAATATGATTGTATAATTCAATAAATTTGTCTTTCCACTCCGGCATTTCATCCACAATCATTTTTCCCCGCGAGTATGCCTCGGCAATCCTTCGATCAAACGGTATTTCAAGAAGAATCGGAAGATTTTCTTTTTCAGCATAATCCCACACATCTTTATTGCCGATATCTGAACGATTAATCACAAGACCGCATGGAATATTAAGGAGTTTTACAGCTTCAACGCCTAATGTTAAATCATGGAGGCCGAACGGTGTGGGTTCAGTTACCATCAAGACAAAATCAGTATCCTTCATTGCTGCTATCACAGGGCAGGAAGTTCCGGGCGGTGCATCGATAATATTTATAATATCAGGCCTGATATGGGACCGGACTTTTTTAATTAAAGGGGGTGACATCGCCTCACCCACTCTCAGTCGGCCATGAACAAATTTAACCTTCCCGGAACTGCCCTGCTCAACAACACCCAGCTCACGTTTTGCTTCGGTCACGGCATTTTCCGGACAGACCACAACGCATCCGCCGCAGCTGTGGCACAGCTCGGGAAATGTAAGCACCGTTTTACTGACAACGGCAATCGCCTTGAACCTGCATATTTCAGCACATTTTTTGCAGAAAGTGCATTTGTCCTCATCTATTTCGGGAATCAGTGTATATGCTGTTTCCATTTTATCAATTTCCGGATTCATGAAAAGATGTGCATTCGGTTCCTCCACATCGCAGTCAAGGAGCTGAACATCTGACCCAAGAGAAACCGCCATATTCGTGGCGACAGTGGTTTTTCCGGTACCGCCCTTTCCGCTTGCAATACTTATTATCATCGGTTTACCTTTTCAAAAGCTGTAATTTTTCTGTTAATTATTTCAAGCATCGATTTAACGGATGCTGTTTCATACCCGGCATAATAATTACCTCCTTTTCATTAGACAAAATAAAGCAATCCTTATGCCAGTCACAAAAAGAGCGGCTTAATAATATAAAAATAATTATAATTATAGACACTTAATAAAGGCATGCCGATGAGTAAAGTATAAAGACGAAGAGGTAGTAGTGCGTAAATGCAACACAAGGGAGCGTAATGTTGCACAGTTATGATTTTTTTCGTTCTGTTCGGTATGATTATACGGAAATTCGCCATATTTTTTTGTTGCTGAGACATGAAAAAAGCCGGAGGTGCTGGTTATGAAAAAACAGAGGGTATAGCCAGATAATTTTCATTGACAACTAATATTAACCATGATAATTTATATCAAAAACATAAATTATCAGGCTAATTGTTTGAATAGTCAAAAGAGGTTTATTGATGGAGCAAATCACATTTCAGGTCTTGTCAGGCCATAATCCCTGGCTTGAAAATCGCGGGACATGGCGGGATGCTGTACTCCTTCATTTACCGGACAAATATGTACCAAGAAAACAAATTGCTGATTTTAAAAGTCAAAAGAATAAAATCAACCTGGTGATCGGCCCCCGTCAATCCGGAAAATCAACATTTATCTGGAATTATTTGTCAAAAAAATCGACCCCTTTTCTTTTAATCAACTGTGAGGAACAATCCTGTCGGGAACTCTGCCTTTCACCGGCTCTTTTCCTCCGGGAAATCAAAGAAATTACCACCGATTTACCAGGACTATTTTTTGAGGAGATCCAGCATCTTCCGGAGGCTGGCCTGTTTTTAAAAGGACTGGTTGACATGAAACCGGATGTGCCGATACTGGTTACAGGTTCCGCCAGTTATCATTTAAAAAGCAAAACAAGGGAGTCCCTGGCCGGCAGGGCGGTGCGGCACTATCTCCTCCCGTTTGGCATGGTTGAGCTTTTACCAGCCAATCTTCCCCCCGCGGTATTTGAAAAAAAAGCGGGAGCTTTATTCAATGACCTCCTTTTGTGGGGGGGGTATCCGGAGGTCTATCTGAGCTCAAACCGGCAGGCTGTCCTTGGACAGCTGGTTGAGGCATTTGTTTTACGGGATGCTTCGGATATGTATCGCATCAAACGGCCGGATGCCTTTCGAAAGATTCTTTCGTTAGCCGCATCCCAGGTTGGCAATCTTGTCAATTTTTCAAACTGGGCTGAAAATGCGGGTGTAAGTGTCAATACAGTAATGGAATATGTAAATCTGATGACTGAAAGTCACCTGATCAAATTACTGCCTCCTTTTGTCGGCGGCAAACGGGCAGAGATCACGTCCACACCAAAAGTTTATTTTCTTGATAACGGACTTCGTAATTTCCTGTTTGGAGGGTTTTCACCTCTGGTTCAACGGAGTGATCTGGGCGCTCTCGTTGAAAATTTGATATTAACAGAATTGTGCAAGCATACCCACCCGCTTTTTGATACAGTCCATTATTGGCGCACCGGTTCCGGTGCTGAAGTCGACTTTGTCCTCAGGCTGTCAGATCAGCTTTTTGCCATCGAAGTAAAGGCCGGCGCACTGAAAAAACCAAAAATCAGCCGTTCACTCAGAAGCTTTATTCAGGCATATCAGCCGGATAAAGTTTTTGTTCTGAATCATACCCTTCAAATGGAAATAGAGATTGAAGGCTGCAAGGTGATTTTTGATAAACACATTTTCCTTTCAGACCGTTTACTTGAGTTGAAAAAATAGTATGTAAAAATTGCTGAAAAAGTATACCGGATGGCCGGTCCGGCCACAACATGCGGAAACGCTCACGCCCTTACTTAGAAATAGTACTTAATTGCCGCATAAACTTTGTAGTCATTTATTTTTTCACCGTATTCAGTATGGTTTTTTCCTAAAAGAAATGTGGTTTTAAGCTCAAATTCAAAGTTGGTTATGGGGGTGTATATTATCTGAGGC
The DNA here is from genome assembly GCA_030618465.1 of Desulfobacteraceae bacterium. Classification (GTDB taxonomy): domain Bacteria; phylum Desulfobacterota; class Desulfobacteria; order Desulfobacterales; family SURF-7; genus JAUXDD01. Next base: position 2,847 of record JAUXDD010000160.1, on the reverse strand, counting down.
ATGATTGAACCGCTTGTATCATTGATATTGTATATACCGGCAACGGACAGTGTAAAATACAAAATGTCAAATGGATCTTTTTGCGACACCTTCAGATAAAAATAATCTTTCATTACGGTTTGTGTGTTATAAAACTGACTTCCATATTGCCGGCTTTTAGAAAGCTTTGCCATGCTTTGGCTGTTTATGTACTCCTGGTATCCGGCTTCAATAAGGGCAAAATAATTTTTCATTTCATCCCTTGTGTAACCCTGACCGTTCCTGAAATATTCAAAAATATAAGTTGTATCATGACTTGTAAGGTAGCGAATACCGAGAAGATAATTTTTTGCGTCGTATTTTTTTTCTGCCAGATTCCCTTGCTGATCAGTTATATATTTTACATAATCTAAAATAATGGCGGCTTCACCGTGGATTTCAAAATTGCCGGAAATATTTCTGGAAAAATCGACTCCAAATCTGTCTTCAGCTTCTTCTCCGGACAGGAGCATAATGTCCAGATCTGTGTCAAAAGTAAAAAAATAAATCTTACCGCCCCATATAATCTCCCTTTCCGTTCCCCACTCTTCATTGATATCGCTTGATACCGGAAGAATTACAGGCGTCAAAGCAATAGTCTTGAGTGGACTGTCTATACTTTTTATAAAATCACCACCGGCAATATAGTATCCTTCAAGGGTTACATCAGGGTCTTCAATATCTTTCGGACGGCTGAAAAAGGCTACCGGGTTCCAGGCATACCCCTTGCCCCACTTTAATACTTTTTTGCCGACGTCTACTGTTGTAGACGGACCTGGCAGCAGAGATACATAAGCCTCTTCCGTTTTTAGATCATTTTTCCAATCGTCTTCATCGTTATAGTAGAGCTCATCATTGAGACGAGCATAAAGTTCTACAATGCTGATCCGGTAATTCCCTTCAACCTTGAAACTCAAATCGGTTTGAAAAAAGGTGCCGCCATCCCTGCCGTCAGGGTATTTCTGATTAAAAAGGAGGCTGTCCTTATCGAACCTCTTTATCGTCTCAGATATTTCAAATTCAGCATTGAATGAATACGATTTTTTTTCAATTTCAGGAATTTCAAAGTCAAAATCAATCGCATCTGAATTTTTATTTTCTGCAAATATATATCCGGGAATGGAACTATATATAAAGATTAAAATAAACAATATCCTAAAATATAATTTCATTACCGCCTGAGACCTTCAACTTTTGACATGTAATTTAAAGTAAAAACTTCGTCAGGCAAATCTTTTGCACTGACCTTTGCAAAAATAATAATGGATTTGTATCCTTTGTAAAGAGGACTGTCGGTTTCGATTACGGCAGGGCGGACAATACCGTTACCAAAATCTTTAATCTTTTTAAAATATAGAGTTTTAATAAGCATTCCGGACGAAGCAAAGCATTCTAATTTGTCCGGAAGAAGTCTTTTACCGGAAACCCGCATTTTTACTCTGTCATAAGCAACGGTATTTGTTTTTGCTTTAAGGTGAAGGATATGCCCGGCATCTGCCGGTTCAACCCTTTCGCAATTGTATTCTGTGCTATAATCTACACGCATAATATCCGAATTGTTAAATACTCCTCCGGTTACCGATTGCAAACTGGTTATACGGATAGGCTTACCCACATTCGGAATATAAAGCCACATGTTTTCCCCGATTCGCAAGGTGCTCCTCCCCTTTTCACTGGCCGGAGACAGAAAGACAGATGCAATTTTATCTTTATCTTTTTTAACCGAATACATTACAAATTCTTTTTTTGAGCCGTCCGGTTCAATATTTATCAGCTTTCTGTACATTTCAAAACTTTCCGGGTTAAGGTTGCGATCAACTTTTTTAAGCATTTCATTTCCGTCAAGGGCAAACGCCGGTGCAGATATGCACAGACACATAAACACTGTAAGCAACGCTTTCTTCATTTTTTATCCTCCTGTCCCGGTTAAACGAATTATTTGTATTCATTTACGTGGGTACTTCATAACCGTTAAAAAGCTTTATAGATGAACATACCCCACTGAATAGATACAATTTTATATTTCTATACATGTCCCAGGGCATCAACCGGTTCCATTTTCGAAGCCTTGTATGCAGGTTGTAAAGTGGCAACAACCGAAACCACCAATACGATAGCCGACACCCAGGCAAGTTCTGAAAAACTGATTGTCGGAGACAATAAAAGATTATCCATCCTGCCAAAAGCGTATTGGATTTTGTAAATGTTTAAAATATAAATTCCGAAGATGCCGATAATATTGCCGGCCAGGATGCTGATCAGCCCGAGGGACAATCCTTCTGCCAGAAAGAGGCCCATTATCTTGCCTGGTGCGGTTCCAATTGCGGACATTGTCCCGATTTCCCTGACCCTCTCGTAAACAGACATCATCATAACATTTAAAATGCTTATAAGGACGATAGCGATCATAATTATTTTCATGGAAACCGTCATGATATCTATCATTTTTGCTATATTTGAAAAAGGTGAAAGCTTTTCCCATGTATGTATTTCAAAAACAGCTTTTCCCTCTTTATTTTTAAACTTTGCCAGAGCAGATTTAAGTTCTTTGTAAACATCGTCGAGCTTATCAAATTTTTTAATCCGCAAAGCAATTTCTATAACTTCCGGTTTTTCCATACGAAGCAAAGATTGAGCATCCTTTATATGCATATACCCTTCCTTGCCCTGGGGACCTAAAATACTTTCTATAATCCCGGCCATCCTGAAATTAAGACCGTTTACAGAGCCGTCCTTATTGTTGGCTACAAGCACCACAGAGTCTCCAATTTTAATCTTCAAACCTGCAGCCAGTTTTTCAGGTATAATGATTTCTCCCGATTTGAGCAG
>JAUXDD010000143.1 GCA_030618465.1 Desulfobacteraceae bacterium | reverse complement strand
TATCATCAAAATAAGCTATCAATTTTTCAGATCTTTCTTTATGCTCCGGGAAGGAATCAATAATATAAACTTCAATTATTGTCAAACTGAAACAGACAAGCCCTTGCACCGGTGAAAGGTGCGTTAAAAACTTGTGATGCTCAAGATATACGCAAATGGAATCCAGTGTCTAAAATCTGTGTTATTTATTTATCTCAGTTTCAATAAACTAAAGATAAAGTTCAGCAGCATATCTCAGATCTCTAACCAAATCCATTTGAGGGAACATTTTACATAATCACCGGTGGCAATCCAGATTAATGAAATTCATATCATATGTTACTATTTTCACAATCTTAATTTTTCAAATAAGTTGCCTTTTGATATCTGATCTGCAAGTCCTTCTCCTCATCTGGCATTAATTGGAAGCGTGCCTCATAAATATGCTGTTTGACTTTCAAAAAGCTATCAATTATTTATTAGAGGCAATAAATCAAATGGTAATTTTTAAGTCCAGCTTACAAACCGGTAATGCTAACGGATAATATGAAAGATCCCTTGACAAATCCCCTCTAACCAAATAGAAAAACTCAAAAATTTATATTACGGTTTATACCGTTTTGGTGTATAAATCACATTAAAAACAACAGATATTATTTATGAAAGCATTACTTGCCCTTGAAGACGGGCGTACATTTCCATGCCGCTGTTTTACCGGATCAGGGGAAGCCTGGGGGGAGGTGGTGTTTAACACCAGCATGACCGGTTACCAGGAGATACTGACAGACCCATCATACCGGGGACAGATGGTCACCATGACCTATCCCCTGATCGGCAGTTACGGGGTCAATCCGGAAGATGTGGAATCTGACTGTGTACAGGCGTCTGCAATTATCATTCGTGAATACCAGGATTTTCCAAGCAACTTCAGATCTACGGAATCCCTTGCAGACTACCTGAAAAAAAACAACATCCTGGGGATTGATGAACTGGATACCCGGGCTTTGACCCGTCATTTGCGGAAAGCGGGTGCCATGCGTGGGTATATTTCCACTGAAGATCTGGACCCGGCGTCACTGGTTGACAAAGCTCAAAAAACACCTGAAATGGCAGGCCGGGATCTGGTAAAGAGTGTGACTACCCACACCCCGTATTTCTGGGTTGATGGAATGCCCGAATTTATGGAGCAGGGTGCAAATTTACTGGATTCGGCCGCATGGAAGCAGAAAGAGAAACATTCTGTTGTGGCATTCGATTTTGGTGTGAAATACAATATTTTACGGTGCCTGGAAAATTCAGGGTGTGAAGTGATTGTGGTGCCGGCCGGCACACCTGCTGATACGATTAAGGCCATGAAGCCGGATGGGATATTTCTTTCAAATGGCCCGGGTGACCCGGAGCCGGTGACCTATGCTGTTGAAACCATCAGGGCACTGATCGGGTTCCGTCCCATGTTCGGTATATGTCTGGGGAACCAGTTGCTGGGTCTGGCCCTTGGCGGAAAGACATTCAAACTGAAGTTCGGGCACCGGGGCGGCAACCAGCCGGTAAAAAACCTGGCAACCGGAAAAGTTGAGATCACATCCCAGAATCACGGGTTTGCCGTTGATACGGGCAGCATGGAAGGAAAAGAGATCGAAGTCACTTACATAAACCTGAATGATAATACATTTGAAGGATTCAAACATTTGAAGCACCCGATTTTTGCGGTTCAGTACCATCCTGAGGCATCGCCCGGTCCGCATGATGCCGGCTACCTTTTTAATGAGTTCTCAGAATTGATGAAACAATACAACCAGTAAAAATATGCCCAAACGAACAGATATAAACAAAATTCTTATTATCGGCGCCGGTCCGATTATTATCAGCCAGGCCTGCGAGTTTGACTATTCCGGTACCCAGGCCTGCAAAGCCCTGAAAGAAGAAGGTTATGAGGTCGTTCTTGTAAACAGCAACCCGGCAACCATCATGACTGATCCGGAGATGGCGGACAGTACGTATATTGAACCGGTGACGCCGGAAGCGGTGGCACTGATCATTGAAAAAGAACGGCCCGATGCTTTGCTCCCCACCATGGGGGGACAGACCGGCCTGAATACGGCGGTGAAAGTTGCAGAAATGGGCGTACTGGAAAAATTCGGCGTGGAGATGATCGGCGCTTCCATTGAATCCATTAAAAAGGCTGAGGACAGGGATCTGTTTCGAAAAGCAATGAATAAGATAGGGTTGCGAATACCCAGGAGCGGTATTGCCAACACCATGGAAGATGTTCTCGCTATTGCGATTGAAATCGGCTTTCCCATCATTGTTCGTCCGAGTTTTACACTGGGGGGGACCGGCGGTGGTGTGGCGTATAACTCCGAAGATCTGGAAAAAATGGCCAAGGCAGGGCTGGATGCCAGCTTAAATACCCAGATCATGCTGGAAGAATCCGCCCTTGGCTGGAAAGAATACGAACTGGAGGTCATGCGGGACAATAATGACAACGTGGTGATTATCTGTTCCATTGAAAATATGGACCCCATGGGTATCCATACCGGGGACAGTATTACGGTTGCACCTGTCCAGACACTGTCTGACAAGGAATACCAGGTCATGCGTGACGGGTCCATTGCCATCATGCGGGAAATCGGGGTGGATACCGGCGGGTCCAATGTCCAGTTTGCCGTTGATCCGAAAAACGGGGAAATGATAGTGGTTGAAATGAACCCCAGGGTGTCGCGAAGCTCGGCCCTTGCTTCAAAAGCGACCGGATTTCCCATTGCGAAGATTGCCGCCAAACTGGCTGTGGGGTATACACTGGATGAGATACCCAATGATATTACCGGTGAAACTCTTGCTTCCTTTGAGCCCTCCCTTGATTACTGTGTGGTGAAAATTCCGCGATGGACATTTGAAAAATTTCCCGAAACAGAGGATTACCTGACCACAGCCATGAAATCTGTGGGAGAGACTATGGCCATTGGCCGGACATTTAAGGAGGCCCTGCAAAAGGGGCTGCGGTCCCTTGAAATCGGGCGGCATGGTTTTGGCGCTGACGGAAAAGACCTGATCGATCTTGAAAACAGGGCACCGTCAAAATCTGAAATCGAATCAAAACTGGCCACGCCTAATTCCCAGAGAATTTTTTACCTGCGGTATGCCATTGAAAGCGGGTTTACCATTGAGCAGATGTATGAACTGACAGGCATCGATCCATGGTTTCTTTATCAACTCAAGCAGATTGTGGAAATGGAACAGACCATAAAGCGTTCCGGAACCCATTTTTCTGATGATCCTGATCTTCTGCGCAGGGCGAAATCATATGGTTTTTCAGACATCCAGATCGCCTGGCTGACTGGTTCAGACAGTGACAGTATAAAAAAAATGCGTTCAGATACCGGACTTCGCCCGGTTTACAAGCTGGTTGACACCTGCGCGGCAGAGTTCAGGGCATCCACACCGTATTTTTACTCTACCTATGAGACAGAAGACGAGGCCCGGGTTTCCGACAAAAAGAAGGTGATGATACTGGGCGGCGGCCCCAACAGGATCGGCCAGGGTATTGAGTTTGACTACTGCTGTGTCCATGCTTCTTTTGCATTAAGAGAAGAGGGCGTTGAAAGTATTATGGTCAACAGCAATCCGGAAACAGTCAGTACAGATTATGATACATCCGACAAACTGTATTTTGAGCCCCTTACTTATGAAGACGTGCTCCATATTGTTGAGACGGAAAAGCCCATGGGCGTTATTGTCCAGTTTGGCGGTCAGACCCCGCTAAATCTGTCTGTTTCCCTTGCAAAAGCCGGTGTACCCATTCTGGGGACCCAGCCGGAAAGCATTGACCGGGCCGAGGATCGTGAATTGTTCCAGGCCATGCTGAAAAAACTGGGGCTTGTCCAGCCGGCAAACGGCACGGCCATGGATGTTGAAGGAGCGGCCCGTGTTGCGGACAAAATTGGTTATCCCGTGATTGTACGGCCGTCTTATGTGCTTGGCGGTCGGGCCATGAAGATCGTGTATGAGCGTGAAGACCTTGAGGAATTTACCCTGCTGGCCATCAGCGCTTCTCCCGGTCATCCGGTACTCATCGATAAGTTTTTGGAAGATGCTGTTGAGCTTGACGTGGATGCCATTTCAGATGGTAAGACAACCATTATCGGCGGTATCATGGAGCATATTGAAGAAGCCGGGGTTCATTCCGGGGACTCTGCCTGTGTTCTTCCGCCATGTAATGTAGATACAGATATTCTTGAAGACGTTGTTCGTGCAACAAAGGCAATGGCAAACGAATTAAATGTCATCGGTCTGATGAATGTTCAGTATGCCATAAAAGACGACCAGCTATATATTATTGAGGTAAACCCCAGGGCATCACGGACCATTCCTTTTGTCAGCAAGGCAACCGGTGTTCCCCTGGCAAAACTGGCAACAAAGGTTATGCTGGGGCAAACGCTAAAGGAACTGGGGCTGACAAAGGAAATCATTCCTTCTCATATTTCAGTGAAAGAAGCGGTGCTGCCCTTTGACAGGTTCCCGGATGTGGATACGCTTCTCGGACCGGAAATGAAATCAACCGGAGAGGTCATGGGGATTGATTTTGATTTCGGGTTGGCATTTGCCAAAGCACAGCTGGGAGCCGGGCAGAATCTGCCTACAGACGGCACGGTATTTATCAGTGTGAAAAAGAGTGATTATGAGTCAGTCCTGCCAGTGGCTTTGGGATTTTCAGACATCGGCTTTGAGATCATGGCCACCCGGGGCACCGCGCGATTTTTAAAAGAACACGGCATTACCGCACGGACAATAGAAAAAGTGTCACGGGGACGTCCCCATGTGGTGGATGCTATTACAAACGGTGAAGTCCAACTGATTATCAATACAGGGACAGGTCATACAACAAAACAGGACGGATATCTGATACGTCGAGCGGCATTGAAGTTTTCCATCCCGTATACAACAACAGTAGCCGGGGCCACGGCTGTGGGAAAAGGAATCAAGGCGCTTAAGGAAGAGAAACTTTCTGTCAAATCTGTACAGGAATATCATGGATAAGGTTATCATCGGATACTTAGAGCGAGCCCTTAATGCGACAAAATAGAAACTGAACCAGCAGCAAATTCAGGGAATCAGGAAATGATCGAAGACAGACCTCGTGAAGCATGCGGAGTTTTTGGCATCCATAATCATTCGGATGCGGCCACAATAACCTATTTCGGCCTGTATGCGCTTCAGCATCGCGGGCAGGAAAGTGCCGGCATCGCTGTGGTTCGTGATAAACAGATAGAAGCGCACAAAGGAATGGGGCTGGTCCCGGAAATATTTAAAAGGGATCATCTGGAAAGTCTGGGTGGAGGCAGTGTCATCGGTCATGTCCGGTATTCCACCACCGGCAGTTCAATCCTGTCAAATGCCCAGCCGTTTGTTGTACAGCACAGGGGGAAATCATATGCGGTTGCCCACAACGGCAACATTGTCAATGCGCATATCCTGAAAGAAGATCTTGAAAAACACGGTTCGATTTTCCAGACTACCATGGACAGTGAAATTTTTCTTCATATTTTTGTCAACAAGCTCATGGAGGTCGGTCTGGAACAGGCCATTGTTGAAACAACGGCAAGACTAAAAGGGGCATATTCGTTTGTTGTGCTGACCAGCCGGGGAGAAGTGGTCGGCATCAAAGATCCGAGCGGTTTCCGGCCCCTTTGCCTGGGAAAACTCAATGGCAGCTATGTGCTGGCATCCGAGTCATGCGCCCTTGATCTTGTCGAGGCTGAGTTTATTCGTGAACTGGAGCCCGGAGAAATAGTTATCATTAATAATGACGGGGTAAAAAGTATAAGACCGGAGAAATCGGAAAAACGGGCTTTCTGCATCTTTGAATACATTTATTTTTCAAGGCCGGACAGTACCATATTCGGGAAAAATGTTTACCAGGTAAGAAAGCTCCATGGCCGGCAACTGGCTAAGGAGGCACATGTGGAGGCTGACCTGGTGATGCCGTTTCCGGATTCGGGAAATTACGCAGCCCTGGGCTATGCGGAAGAATCCGGGATTCCATTTGAGATGGGAATGATCAGGAATCATTACGTGGGCAGAACCTTTATCCAGCCAACCCAGAGCATGAGAGATTTTGGAGTGAGGGTCAAACTCAATCCGGTTAAAGAGGTTCTTAAAGGAAAAGATATCATCATCATCGAAGACTCGATTATTCGGGGTACCACTGCAAAAACCAGGGTCAGGGCCCTTCGCAAACTGGGTGTGAAAAAAGTGCACATGCGAATCAGCTGCCCGCCTCACAAGTACCCCTGTCATTATGGGATTGATTTCTCAACTAAGGGAGAACTTATTGCTGCGAAAAAAAACATTGAAGAATTGAAAAATTTTCTCGGGCTGGACTCACTCCACTATCTTACACTTGACGGTTTACTGGAATCGACACAAGTTGATGATCCGGAAAACAATTTCTGCAAGGCATGTTTTGACGGATGCTACCCGGTTAGTTTTGACGACAGTGTGTCCAAGGCGTGCCTTGAATAAAAAATAATAAACTCTGTTTATGATGGAATCGTAAAAAGTATAACCGATGGCCAAGTAAAAATCTTCATAAACATGAAATACCATCCGGTGATTCCCCGGTGGCAGGTTCATCACAGTCCGAACACACGATACTGTGCCAGTCCGGATCATCATCAAGCATCAAATTTATCCAGTCAAGCAGGTCAACACCGTCTGCTGACATGGTAAACATATCATCTGATGTGGTAATGGTATGGGTATCCCCGGGAGCCACATAGGCCTTGTAATTGGTCGCCTCTTCTGCCGTGTTTTTTTGTGCCAGCATGTCTGCGGTCCAGTCACATGTAATCATATCCGGGACGTCAAACCCGCTTCCATCCAAACTGTTCCATGCATCCGGATTATCAATTTCGAGCATCACATAATAAAAAAAACGCTGATTGGTATCATACATGGTTGTGTACTGGGCCACATTGCTGTCCGGGTAGTAGTCGGCAACTGCCTTGTAAATAGAACCCATTGACATGTTGCCAAAATCGTCTTTCTCAATACCGTCAATCCAGTCCGGAAGATTGGTTTTAACATTCCAGCTGTTGATTGAATCATTGATAAATGATTGGGGATTGACCCCCGAACCCCCATCTCCAAGGATATGAACAATTGAATCCGGGTAGGATTCTTTAATATACGGAAAGTTGAATATGGCACCGTAGGAGCCGGCACTTTGCCCGGTTACAAATACAGTTTCTGTTGTTTCAGGGGGATAATTGTCTCTGATGTATCGCAGGGCTGAAAGAAAATTATCAAATCCCCGATGATAGACAGTTACTTCATTGCCGTTGTCATCCGTATACTCCTGGTCGTTAGAGCCCCAGTGCACATCAGCTGTTGTATAGGGGAGAAAAACAAGGGTCCAGTCTTTAAAGGGATTGTCAGGATGCGTATCGTCAATGATGCCGCCAAATGCTGCATGGAAAAGGGGGAGGGTGGCGGCTGTTATCAGTTCCGGTGAAAACACTTTTATATCATCATAAACATAATTGGTCACATAATCCAGGCAATTGGTTCCACTCCAGCAGGCTCCGCCGCCCATGAAATTAATGAGCAGGTTGGTTGAACTCCCCTCCCGTACCATGAAGAAGTAATCCTCGGGTTCGGGGGCCGGATTGTTGCTTGAAACCGGTGAAAAGGATTTACTTCGGGTGGTTCCATTCGAAAGATTGAACACAATATTACATGCTTCAGGTTCAACAATCGTAAAGTCTTCAACTTCTGTTATGGTATACAAACACGCCTGTTCGGGTTGCGGCGGTGAACCATCTGAGCAGGCATAAAGAGCCAGTAAAATGATACTGAAAACAATATAGTGTTTTTTCATAGTACAACTCCCGGTTATGTGGTTGATTGTGTGAAAATATCAGGATTATTATACAAAAAGCATGGAGAGTCAAAACAACTTTAGAACACTTGATTCCTGTGAATTTAAAGTGATACGT
>JAUXDD010000128.1 GCA_030618465.1 Desulfobacteraceae bacterium | reverse complement strand
AATTAATGAATGAGCTTCATTTCGTAAAAGACAACCCCCACCTCGCTTTTCTCCTGAATCCTGCATCTTGCATCATGTTTCTCGTATCTCGCATCTTTGCCCTCTCAGTCCTTTGCCCTTTGCCCTCAGTCCTCAATCCTTTACCCTCTGTCCTCAGCCCTTTGCCCTTTGCCCTCAATCGGCCCCCCCAGAACTGCTTCCAGTTCCGCCCGTTTTTTATAAATCGCATACAGGTATTTTTCCGCCTGAAGTTCAAAGCGCAGCAGCCGGATCTGTGCATTGATCATGGTGTTGAACTCCACTTTGCCCACACCGTAGCTGGCAAGTGAAGACCGTGCCCACTGTTCAGCCTGAACGATCAGCATATCAACAAAATGCCGGTAGCTTTTTTGTGTTTCATTTATCTCCGTTACCAGTGCGTCCACCTGGAACGGCAGGGCATCAACAATGTTTTTATAAGACTTTACAGCGACATCATGGTTTTTCATGGTGGCCGCAAGTTTTTTCCCCTGTCTTTTGTGCTGCCACAGGGGAAGATTCATCACCAGGGATGCTGAAAAAAAATCAGCCAGATCTTCTCCCATCACCTCTTCCCGATGACCGTATGCCACTTTTACATCCAGATCCGGCCAGTAGTCTTTTCTGGCCAGGTCGATCCCGTCTTTCATCTGGTCCACAGAAAATAATCCTGCTTTTACCATGGGATTGCTGATTACTGCCTGAGATTTCAAGGCTTCACCATCTAATGTCAACCCGGGATATTGCAGGTTCAATGGAGGTGATACAGGTGAAAAGTAATCACGGTTAATCAACTCATTGATCTTGTCCTCCATAATCCGGTATTTTTTTTCCAGGTTTATTTTTTCATCAACCAGTTTCCCCAGTTCCACCCGGGCCTGAAAAATATCCTGCTGCAGTCCCTTGCCTGTGGAATATCGTGTTTCTGCCACCCTTGTAATCTGCTGCATCATTTTAATAAGACGCGCATTTATATCCAGATTTTTTGCAACAAACCCGAAATCGTAATAAACAGCCGCAATCTTTTTTGCCAGTTCAAGTTTTTCGGCCTCAAGAACTGCCGCCTGGCGATGGGCTTTTAAAACCACCTGTTGTGACTTGAGATTCAGTTTTCCAAACCATGGAAATTTCTGCGCAATAAATACCTGCTTTTGTGTCATGGCCTGTTCATCGAATTTAAAACTGTCTGTGGGAAGATTTAAAACAGCGATTCCCAGACGGGGGTCCGGTAACGATCCCGCATAATGAGCCTCTTCTTTTAAACTTTCCACCCGGGCTTCAAGGCTCTGGATCCTCTTGTTTTCCACAAGGGCTTCATCGATAAGCTGTTCAAGCGGAGGCGGCGCCCAGATGGGCGAATCGGCGTATGAATTACAGACAACGCCAATTCCCGTTATAACCATTATCATCAGTCTGAAAAATCGATATTTCATTATGTTTTCTCCTCATGCCACATATCTGAGTTATATTTTAACCCTTGTATGAGCAAAACCAGTGCCACATATTTATCTATCCGTAATTTCACAATATTTTAACAAACTGCGCAATTTTTTTACCCCGCACATGCGTATTTTTTACGCAGTGTTCTTTGCTTTACGGCTGTATGTGCGAAAAATATTTGCAGGAGCGATTACCGCGTGGTATAAAAAGCCATTGATTTTGCAATTGACTATTTTATGCAGATACCCCCGACAAAAAAACTATACTTCCCGGCCTTAGCCATTGTGGCAGCGGTTCTGTTGCTGCTGGTGCTGATCAGTATTTCCACTTTCCGGAACCTGGACAGGGACAGAACCAAAGCGCTGAACTTTGTCCACAGCAAAGGTCTGGCATTGATTCATGCCCTTGAAGCAGGTGCCCGGGCGGGAATGATGCGGTCACTTCCGAACAGGGAACCGGTTGAGAATTTATTGACAGAGACAAGTAAAATCAAAGGGATTGCCTATATTTTTCTAATCAATGCGAAAGGCGATCTCATATACAATACACAGCCCCCCTCTTTTGATTTGTCTGAATTTAAGAAATTTACCCGCCTGAATGAAATGGGTAATGGCCAGATTATTCGAAACATTCGGAAGTTACATAATAAGCAACAAATTTATGAACTTGGCAAGCGGTTTTCCACCTTTCCATCTACCCCATCCGATAAACGCCGGCATACCCCAATTCATTCTGACAGCACGATACCACCCGGCCTTGATCCATCGGCCATTATTGTGCTGGGCCTCTCCATGGAAGATTTTGAGGACGCCAGGCAGATGGACATCCATCATGCTGCCTTTATGGTTGCCATTGTTGTTGCGCTGGGAGCCGGTGCTATTTTCTTCATGTTTGTCATTCGTAAATACCATCTCATGAACCGCAGGCTCCAGGAGATCCAGGATTATTCAAGGCTGGTTGTTGATAATATGGCAAACGGGTTGTTGAGTATTGATACTGGCGGCAGAGTGGTTTCATATAACCGGCTGACACTCGATCTTCTTGGCCTTGATGAATCTGAAATCTCAGGGATGGCTCTTTCTGCTGTCATTGATTTTCAGAGCAGCGGCATCTCTGACACCTTATTAAAAAACAAGACGATTCTGGAAAAAGAGATCAACTTTCAAAAAGCAGACGGCATCATCATTCCCCTTTCACTCAGTGTAACGCCGATACTCAATGATGCCGGGAACTGCTCCTCTGCTGTTATTCTTTTAAGAGATTTAAGAGAAATAAAACAACTGGAGCAGGAGGTCAGACGATCGGAAAAACTGGCTGCCATTGGCGAACTTGCCGCCAGTGTCGCCCATGAAATCAGGAACCCCTTAAGTTCCATAAGGGGATTTACACAATTTCTCCGGCGCGCACTGGCCGGAAAACCCAAAGAGCAGGAATATGCAGATATCATGGTCAGAGAAATTGACAGGATCAACAATGTTGTATCTGACCTGCTGACATTTGCCATGCCCATGAAAGCCGAAATCAAATCAACCAATATTGCAGAACTGGTTGATCGCATAATCTTCCTGATACAGGCAGATGCAGAGAAATACGGTATTGATGTCAGAAATAATGTTTCACCGGATTTACCTGAAATGGGTATTGACCCCAATTTAATGACTCAGGCATTGTTAAACCTGACATTAAATGCCGTGCAAATGATGAAAGGCGGCGGCTCTCTCGAAATTGGCAGCGATTTTTCCGGAAACGGGAATGACCTGCTGTTATGGGCTGAAGATGACGGACCCGGTGTTTTGCCTGAAAACATGGAAAAGATTTTCGACCCCTTTGTTACAACGCGGGATAAAGGAACAGGCCTGGGTCTGTCTATTGTCCGTAAAATTATTGAAAACCATAACGGAAAAATAACCGTGGAAAGCCCTCCAGATCAAAAATCCAGAGGATGCCGTTTTACGATAACCGTCCCAATAAATAAAGAAAATTAACGGCTGATCATGAAAAATGAAATAAAACCCAATATTTTAGTCGTGGACGATGATTTCGCCCACCGGCAGATGATCGAAGCGGTTCTGGATGACGAAGGCTATGCCATCCAGCAGGCAGACAATGGCAAATCAGCTGTGGATGCTGTAGGAGACCGTTTTTTTGACCTGATAATAATGGACATTCGAATGGGCGGGATGGACGGGATTGAAGCACTTGAAAAAATCAAGGAGATCAGCCCCGGCATACTGGTGATCCTGATGACCGCCTATGCGTCAATAGAAACAGCCATAGACGCTCTGAAACTCGGCGCCCATGATTATCTTATAAAACCGATTGATATTGAAGAGCTCAAACTCCTGGTAAAAAAAGCGTTGCGGTTTCGTGAGCTTGAAATGGAAAACCTGAATCTAAAAGAGCGCCTGGATGATCGTTTTGATTTTGCCAATATCATCGGCGGCAGTAAAGAAATGATCCGGCTGTTTGACACCATTTCAATGACGGCCCCTTCAGAGGCAACCATCCTTATTACCGGAGAAAGCGGCACCGGCAAGGAACTCATTGCAAATGCCATCCACCAGAACAGCATGAGAAAAGACCGGCCGTTTATAAAACTTAATTGCGCGGCCCTGCCGGAGAATTTGCTGGAAAGTGAACTGTTCGGCTATGAAAAAGGGGCGTTTACCGGTGCTGAAAAAAAAAGGCAGGGACGATTTCACCTGGCCCACAATGCAACCATATTTCTTGATGAAATCGGCGAAATGGCGCAAACCACCCAGGCTAAAATTTTGCGTGTCCTCCAGGAAGAAGAATTTGAACCCCTGGGCAGTTCCACAACGGTGAAAGTGAATACCCGGGTAATTGCCGCCACAAATAAAAACCTGGAGGAAGAGATAAAAAACGGCAATTTCCGGGAAGATCTATACTACCGCATCAATGTGGTCAATCTGAACGTACCGCCTGTGCGTGAACGGCATGATGACATCCCGCTTCTTGCCGATTTCTTCCTGAAAAAATATACTGAAAAAAACCGGCGGCATATCAAAGGGTTCAGCCCCCATGCCATGGATATGCTCATACGATATTCCTGGCCGGGAAATGTAAGGGAACTGGAGAATGTCGTGGAACGGGCAGTAATTCTTGCCCGGAGTGAAATGATCACACCGGCAGAATATCCCGACACGTTTAAAGAGATTGAAGTACCGGACACCAAAACGAATGTGGATCTATCTCCGGGCCGCTCACTCAAAGAGGTTGAAAAAGAGATGATCATCCGAACCCTGGAAGAAACCGGCGGCAATCGGACCCATACGGCCGACATTCTGGGGATCAGCCGTCGTACGCTTCAGCATAAACTTAAGGAATACGGCATTAATTAAACTTTTTACGACGCCATCAAAAATAATTGCGCAAATTCTGCATATTCTGCGAATAAATTTCGCGCCTGCACCTGCTTCAAGATTAATAAAAACATCCACATGCTGGATGCCACTCCGATGATATCCATAGTTTTTTATTTTAAATTAAACAACTTATACCTTTTATGGCTTTCAACAGAAAACTGGCACATGCCTTGCTTTATATGTATTCAAACAAATTAAGCAATGATCAATAAAAACATAACTCGAAAAAATGGAGGTGCATTATGACAAAACATTTAAACATAACAGGATTGGTAATTTTTGCTGTTGCTATTATTACACTGGGAGCAAATGCCTATGCAAGCGACTCCAGTGTCAGATACAGCCTGAACAATAATGAAAGAGCGTCACTGATGTTAGAGGAGGACAAGACCCTTCCCACCTACGTGATATTGAAGGAAGCAGCTGATCCATCGGATTATGGAGTGACAGAAGAATTTCACGAAAGATTTTACACAAATGCCAGTGTCCGGGATACTCTGGGTGTAAATGAAGACAAGGCCCTTGCATATGAAGAAGACAGAACCATTCGCACACATGAATTAATTGCATGGAAAAGCAGTACGGATGCTGGAGGCAGCTTACCTGAAGCCTATCGCCAGCCCTTTGAACCAGGCAGTGTCCGGGCCAATTTGAGTGAATCTGAAAAGGCTGCCCTTTTAAAAGAAGAAGACAGAACAATCAGGTAATATTAATATTTGTCAACTAAAAGAAAAGGCAGGAATAAAAACAATTCCTGCCTTTTTAATATTCAAGTGTACTGAAAAACGCCTGTCAAGAAGGAAGCGTAAACTGCGGCTCACCCAGAAAAAATTTACCTTTTTTGATCCAATGCTTTAAAATATCCGCAACCTCACGGGCTTTTATCATACTGGACAGGGGAACGGTGGGCACATCTTTTCCCTGAACATTTATTGTTCCGCTTTTCAACTCTGCATAGCTGACCTTCCCGTAGCTTTTTGAAATACCGTTTGGATAGTCATTCCCATAGTCAATAATCTGGGTAAAAATGTCCTCATCCGATATGGCAGTAAACTGTACCATCTCCTCGTTTAATATGGGAATGGGAATTCCGAGTCCCACAGCAAGGCTGCATCCATATCCCTGCAGGCTCATCCCCATGAGCCATTTCGGGCTCATCTGCTTTAAATCACCCATGACCCATAAAGTACCGGAAGGTGTCACGGGCACACCTTTTTTTGTTCGCTTTGCGGAAGGATTGTGCTGGGTACCCTGCCATGTGACATACCCCTGGCCCCCGCCCAGAAAAATTCTTGTTCCCAGGCCAATAGTTTTATAATACGGATCATTAAAAAGCGGGCTCAACTGTCCCGCACTGCAGTAATTGGCATTGCCGGCCTTGGGTTTTAATGCGCCCATGTAAGTGTATATGGTTTTCTTCGTAAAATTTACCGCACAGTTGTAATTCTGGTATCCGTTTCTCGGGTTGCACAGCGTTGCCATGGGCAGGGTTTTCAGGCTGACTTCTTTTTCCACCATTTTATTTGGATAACACGATGTCCCGTACCCGGTGGCTTTTAAATGTACTTTTTTCCCGGCAACAAGATCCTGGATGACATGCCCGCCGCCGTAGTTAAATTCCCCCGGCCAGACCTTGTTCAGAGGATCATCCTCACAGGATTCGGTGGCCCCGATATAGCAGTCCACAGCCGCAACCCCGGCATATGCAGGTACGTTATTCAGCCATACTTTTGATGCCTTTATTGTCGGTTTTGCATGTCCAAAATTAATAAACGCACCTGACGAACACATGGGAGCAAAGGTTCCGGTTGTTACGATATCTACCTGCCGCGCAGCTTCAACCGGTCCTTTATCTTTTACAATATCAATTATCTCTTCAGCAGTTACCACAACCACTTTACCGGATTTGATCTTTTCATTAATTTCCGCGTAGGTTTTGTTTACTTTATTCTTTTTAACAGCCATCTGTCAGCATCTCCTATTTAGATCTATAACGAAAGCATGTTATCAAGCGCGATGCGTGCATCGTGCTTAATCTCTTCCGGAATGGTTACCACATTAACCATTCCGATATTCTCAAGGGTTTCCAACAGTTTATCCAGGTTGATTTTATACATGTTCGGGCATAAAGAATCAAACAGGGTCATTATGGTTTTATCCGGATATTCTATTGCCAGTCTTTCAATAAGATTAATTTCCGTACCAATGGCAATGGTACTGCCGGCCGGCGCTTCTTTCACATATTTCACAATAAAGCTCGTGGAACCGACGGCATCAGACTCTTTTACCACTTCCTGCGTGCATTCAGGATGTGTCACTATTTTTATATCCGGAAATTCTTCTCTCTTCTTCTTTATATGATCTACGGTAAAACGGGTATGGATCAGGCAGTAGCCTTTCCATAAAAACACCTTTGCTTTTTTTATACGTGCTTCGGTATTGCCGCCCAGGGGCTTATCCGGATCCCAGACAATCATCTCTTCAGGGGCTAGTCCCATACGGTTTCCCGTGTTCCGCCCCAGGTGTTCGTCCGGAAAGAAAAATATTTTCCCACGACGGTCAAACGCCCAGACAAAGGCATCCGGTGCATTTGACGACGTGCATACAGCCCCGTTATTACGTCCGCAATGCGCTTTTATGTGAGCATCGGAATTCATATATACCAATGGTGTCACGGAATCTTTTTCCACTATACCCGCAACATCGTTCCACGCCTTTTCCACCATAATTAAATCGGCCATATCCGCCATCCAGCAACCGGCATCAAGGTCCGGGATCTGAACGATCTGGTGTTCCTGCGAAAGAATAGCGGCACTTTCCGCCATAAAATGAACACCGCAGAAGACAATGTACCGGGCATCCTTATCCGTAGCGGCCTTTTGCGATAAACCAAAGGAATCACCACGATAGTCACCCAGATCAACAATCGCTTTTCGTTGATAATGATGGGTCAGAATGATGAGTTCTTTTCCCAGTTCTTTTTTTATTTTCAGGATTTTTTCAATTGTTTCCTTTTCATCCGTTTTATCTTTCAAAATAACTCCCTTTAACGCATTGTGTATAAATCATGATGAATCATATCCCGAAGCGTTTCTTTCCGCAAAAAATCAAAAGCCTGTTTTTTCTGACACTGGCCAGTGTCATATTCATTGATTCCCCCAGTTGAACGGCCAGTTCCGTTGGCCGGGACATCCCCACTAAAACTGCCAGCTTTGCCCGGGCAGCCTTTTGAACCAGTTCGTAACTGATTCGTGAAGACAGCACACCAATGTTTGCCGCCACCATGTTTCCAGCCATGAAAACTTCGCCAATGGCCTTATCCAGTGCATTGTGCCGCCCCACATCCTCCCCCACAGACATGAGTTCAAGTTTGGAATTGTACACCATAACCGCATGGGATGCATGTGTTTTTTTGTATAGATGCTGATTCTCAGATAAACTGTCGGCAAACGCAAAGGCGTCATCAACCGTT
Organism: Desulfobacteraceae bacterium; assembly: GCA_030618465.1. Lineage (GTDB taxonomy): Bacteria > Desulfobacterota > Desulfobacteria > Desulfobacterales > SURF-7 > JAUXDD01. The sequence continues at coordinate 473 of JAUXDD010000128.1, read as the reverse complement.
ATCCGTGTATTATCCGTATTTGGCGTCAGAATCTGGTAAAGATCCTTTATCAATTCCTTTCCGCATATACCGCAACTGGTCTGGCTGACGAACCCTCTTCTTTCCAGTAAATTTTCTACTTTTTTCCTTCTTTCAGTATTCAGTGTAGCCGTAACCACATTGGTGTCCTGCTCCGTACAATAACCGATGGTTGCAAAATCATCCGGATGATCAACAAGACCTTCTGCAAGGCAGAACCCGGCAGCATGGGCAATTTCATTTCCAGGCGTGCGCATAACAACCGCATAGGGTTGACCTTCAACCCGTATGGCAAGGGGTTCTTCTATAACCAGTGCCTGCTCCTGTTCATGGGCCCGGCATGAATTGTCTTTATAACAGACAATCGTATTTTTATCAAAATTCTTCATTTTCATTACTTATAAGAAAAATACCATATGTGCCAAACAAATTTTGCATCCATCCAATAATTTTCC
>JAUXDD010000052.1 GCA_030618465.1 Desulfobacteraceae bacterium | reverse complement strand
TGTTCAATTTCAAGGAAGGCGAAAATTTTAACCGGAGTAATATATTTAATATTTCGAGGATTAAAATTTGAGCCTGACGCAGAAATTGGACAAAATAGCCATTTCTGGATAGACACTATGTAATATTGGGGATTAATAATAACATAACACCTCAATTGTGGTAATAGTTTCGGCCTGTAGCTACTGATTTAATTTACTGTATTTGAAAATCTGCTAAAAAGTGCGGGTCTTCTCTCCAACTTATTAGTATTAATTGAAAAGGAAACTCATATGCTCAGATTAATGCGCAAAAATGCCTCTTCCTGGATAATAAAAATCCTTCTGGGTATTGTTATTCTTGTATTTATTTTGTGGGGAACCGGTTCCCACAATGATAAAAGTGCAAACCAGGTGGCCCTTGTAAATGACGTATCGATTTCAATGGATGAGTACAGGGACGCGTACTACAACCTTCTTGAAAGTTATCGTCAACGATTCGGGAGAAGTCTGGACGATGAAATGATCAAAATGCTTCAGTTAAAAAATCAGGCTGTAAACAATCTTATTAATAAAACACTCATTCTTCAGGAAGCAGGTAGGCTGAAAATTCAGATTCCAGATGAAGAACTTACAAACTCAGTCAGAGGAATTAATGCTTTTAATAAAAACGGGGCGTTTGATATCCAGCAGTACAGAGCTGTTTTAGAACAAAACAGACTTACTCCTGAAGCCTTTGAGGCAAATCAGAGAGAAGTCATGCTGATGGAAAAAATGAGATCGTTTATTACAGACAACGCAAAAGTATCGGTAGAGGAAGCTTACAACTGGTATAGCTGGGATCAAGCGTCTATGAACTTCGACGTTGTCCTTTTCAAACCGGATAATTACAAAGATATTGAACCTTCTGAAGATGAGATAAATGATTTCTACGAAAAACAAAAAAATAATTACAGAACAGACCCTGAAATAAAAGTGCGCTATCTGCCCTTTACCCCTGATTCTTACAGAGATAAGATTGAAATAAGCGAGGATGAAATAAAAGAATATTATGAAACAAACATCAACGACTTTTCCTCCCCCAAAACGATTGAAGCCCGCCATATATTGTTTAAAGTCGACGGCAACGCACTACCTGAAATTATTAATCAAAAAAAGGAAGAGGCTATAAAAGTATTGAAAATGGCGAAATCAAATCACGATTTTGCCGAGCTTGCAAAAAAATATTCTGAAGGCCCAAGTAAAGATCAGGGTGGGTACCTTGGTGCATTTGAAAAAGGTTCTATGGTTAAACCTTTTTCAGACAAAGCTTTCTCTATGAAGACCGGTGAAATAAGCGAACCTGTTCAAACCCGTTTTGGATGGCATATTATCAAAGTCGAAAAAATCAATGAAGAATCGACTCTTTCAGAAAAAGCGGCTGAGCCCGAAATTCGCAGTAAACTTATTGATGAAAAAGCCAGGACGTATGCATATGATGAAGCTGCATCAGCTTATGATATTTCCTTAGAGGGCGACGATCTGATTCAAACAGCTGAAGAAAAAAATCTTGAATTGGAGACTACAGACTTTTTCACAAAAAATAATCCTGCTAAAGGGATAAAGGATCAAATCAAATTTACTTCCGCGGCTTTTAACCTGAATGTTATGGAAATAAGCGACATTATTGATCTGAGCGATGGTTATTGTATTATGCAGGTTATTGAAAAAACGCCTGCAGCCATACCTGAACTAAAAGATGTAAAAGCGGAAGTAATCCCGGATCTTGTTAAGAAAATCCAGGATGCAAAGGCTGCTGAGGATGCAAACACAATGCTGGCGGCATTAAAAAAAGGCAGCTCTTTAAGTGAAGAAAGCAAAAAATTTAATATGAATATTACAACCACAGGCCTCATAAAGCGCAATGATTCAATACCAGGTATTGGCTATGAACAAAATATTACTGATGCCGCATTTAAACTTTCCTCGGGTAATACATTACCAGACAATGTATTAAAAGGGCAGAAAGGATATTTTATTATTAAATTCAATGATAAAAAAGCTCCCGCCCCCGATGGATTTGAAAATGAAAAGAAAAAAATTATTGAAAATTTACTGCGTAGTAAGAAATTAAAAATATTTGAAACCTGGCTGTCACAAATAAAAGAAAGTACCGATATTTATATTGAAAAGGAATTTTTAGAATAAAATCCAGGTTAATTTTACTTATAAACATGACGTATATTGATTTCGCCTGTAAATATTAATTCATTTATATTATTACAAGGAAATATATGGAAGAAAAAAGTTTTGTACATAATTATAAAAGATGCCCGGAGTGTTTGACCAATCTCCCGCTTAATGCAAAAGCGTGTACTTCCTGCAAGCAGAAAGTCGGTGATGCAGACAAAAACGGACTGGCAAAAAGGGCTATAAACTGGCGTGGGTATTTTATGTTACTTATTTCATGGACTGCCTTGTTTTTCTATGTCTGGTGGGCATTTTTTCAATAGCTGACTCAGCACCACAGAATTTGTAAATTTATAGTTTTTATTAAGGATGGTTATTAACCTGAATAAATTTAAAGCAGGTTAAACATTTTTTTCAAGCACTTTTCCACTGCCAGCTCACCTTTATATACAATCCAAGTTTTACAAAACCGTATCATTTTAAATTCACCGAAATCAGCTTTTCAAAAATTATGAACTATATTTCATAATGTGAAATCTATTTCATAGCATTTTAGGTACAAGAGGTTATAATAATAGAGACTGCCTCACTCTCCTGCACCCTAACTATTGATGTTCATTGCCTTTTCATTATAGTGTTAACAATGGCTCGGTTTTTGCTTGGTACAAACAGTAAGAAGCATGTAAAAATCAACACCAGGTTTGCTTTTATTCCAGAAGCCCAGATAATCTACTCCAGATTCAGGGAAACCGAAAATTTTAGCCGCAGGCGCCCCGAGGGAAGTGCCCTTGGGGTGAATATTTGAGACTGACGCAGGGATTGTGCAAAAGGGGTCATTTAGAAGTCTTCTTGCTTCTCTCTATGGTGATTATTACATTATGCAATCTATTATATATTATAGGGAGTTACCAGTTTGGATAACGCACAATTGGTTCAGCAGCCACCTGTAGACAGAAGGATAGGAATTGAAAGAAGACAATTTTCATATTCATCCTACATACCTGAAAGAAGAGTTACAATTGATCGAAGAAGCGGAATTGACAGACGAGTGAATCTTAAACGCCGACTTGCCGATGAAGTCTGAGCGGTTTTACTACCACGAGCCCCCCCCTGATATTTTCACAGCAAATCCCTTCACATTCGCCCTCATAATTTCTCCTGAAAAATTAACATGCCCTTTTTTAATAATTGAATAAAACGAAACTTTGACTTTCTCCCCCACTGAAAAAGATTTGTCGGTATTTATAAAAAACCCTCCAACACCCATACTATCCAGAATCCCCTTGTAGGAATTTCCATTAATGACAAAATTAACGGTTTCTGAACATTCGACTCTTGGTTTTTTTCTTCTATCTTCTTTTTTTTCCCCGGAAATAGCCATAGTTATTTTCCCTTAAGAATTACACAGGAACACTTTAGTAAAAAACAAACCGAAATCTACTTTAAATCTATCAACAATAGCGGTATGAGTCAAGATCGTTGTTTTTTCTTTTTCTTCATCTTTTTCTTGAGAATTTCAACTGTTTCGGTAATTTCATGTTCTGAAACACTCTTTCTCAGCCCCTCCATTTTCTTCATGACACCGGCAAACCGGATGCCTTCTGCCGCACTTATCCATTCAAGCTGAAGACGTTCGGGCCGAATACCCATTTTTTCCATTTTCTTGTGAACTTTTTCAATTCGCTTTTCGGTCCAGCGATTGGCGTCAATGTAGTGGCAGTCACCGATATGACACCCGCTCACAAGAACAACCGGAGCACCTTTTAGAAATGCATGCCAGATAAATTTTTCATCCACACGACCTGAACACATCGTTCGGATGAGCCGCACATTGGAAGGATACTGCAAACGGGAAACTCCTGCATAGTCTGCCCCGGCATACGAACACCAGTTACATGCAAATACGAGAATTCTTTCTTCACTCTTGTTTCTCAGCATGGTATCGGTCTGGTTGTTGATCTGATCATCCGTATAATGATTCATGATGATCGCATCAAACTTGCACTCAGCCGCACAGGTACCGCACCCTGCACATGCCGCCGTATTTACTGCGGCAGGTGTCTTTTTCTTGGTATCTACTTTTATGGCATTATACGGACAGACTTCAGCACATTTCCCACAGAATTTACATTTTTCATCAATAATTTCTGCTGTAATCGGTTCGGTTTTGATTTCCCCCCTGTGCATCAGACGAATGGCACGGGCCACTGCTGCCGAGGCCTGGGTTACACTTTCCTTGATATCTTTCGGTCCTTCAGCTGTTCCGGCATAAAAAATCCCCCGTGTTGCCGCATCAACCGGCTGCAGTTTGGGATGGGCTTCAAGATAGAAGCCATCCGGTGTTAACTGAAGACCAAGCATTTCCTGGAGTCTCCGGGTACCTTTGGAAGGCTTTATCCCTATGGCAAGCACCAGCATATCCAGTTCATAGAATTCAATTTTTCCGGTTGCCGTATTTTCAACAGCTACCCGAATTTTCCCGCCTTCCGTCTCCTCAACAGTTCCCGGCAAGCCCCTTAAATACTGCACGCCAAGCCGGCGGCTCCGCTTGTACAAATCTTCAAACCCTTTTCCAAAAGCACGGATATCCATATAAAAAACCTTTATTTCCATATCCGGATAATGCTCTTTTAAAATAAGAGTGCTTTTTATGGTATTCATGCAGCATATATTGGAGCAGTATTCACTTCCTTTCCTTGCTGACCGTGACCCCACGCATTGAATAAATCCGATTGATTCGGGATGTTTTCGATCTGAAGGACGTACCAGTTCACCATTTGAAGGGCCACCGGCATTTACCAGGCGCTCAAACTCCAGACTGGTGAGAACGTTTTCAAAGCGGGTATATCCGTACTCGTCAAGCTCCTTTGGATTGTACGGTTCATGACCGGTTGCAACAATGATAGTACCCACATTCAGTGAAATCTCTTCGTCAGACATGTGAAAATTGATGCATTTCTTGTCACATGCATCCACACATTTTGCACATACCGAAGGATTATGCCCAAGGCACTCATTGATATTAATTAAATATGCGGAAGGAACCGCCTGGGGAAACGGTGAAAAAATAGCCTTTCTTGATGAAAGCCCCATATTGAATTCATCCGGACGTACCACCGGACAGACCTTGACACAATCGCCGCATGCAGTGCATTCCTTTTCATCCACATAGCGTGCTTTTTTTACAATTTTAACGTCAAAATTGCCCACATACCCTTTTACACCCACAATCTCACTCATAGTGTGGAGTGTTATACGTGGATGCCGACCGGCATCCGTCATCTTCGGACCGAGAATTCAGATGGAACAGTCCATTGTGGGAAAGGTCTTGTCAAGCTGGGCCATAGTCCCCCCGATGGAGGGATGTTTTTCCACCATAACAACATCGTAGCCATTGTCAGCAAGATCAAGGGCAGCCTGAATTCCGGCGACCCCCCCGCCAATAACCAGCGAACGCTTTATCAGCGGCAGTGTTTCCTCTGATAGCGATTCCAAAAGCCGAACCCGTGAAACAGCCATTTCAACAAGATCCAGGGCCTTTTGCGTTGCCGCCTCAGGCTCCTTCATATGAACCCAGCTACATTGTTCCCTCAGATTGGCCATTTCCAGGAGATAGGGATTTAAACCGGCATCCTGTATCATCTGACGAAAGGTCGGTTCATGCAGCCGTGGTGAGCATGAAGCCATAACAATACGATTCAATCCGTTTTCAAGAATATCTTCCCGTATTTCTTTCTGCCCCGGCTCAGAGCAGGCATATCCAATACTCTTTGATACAATAACATCACCAATCTCAGATGCTTCTTCCGCAACTTTTTCACAATTTACTGTCTGGGCGATATTCAGGCCGCACTGGCATACATAGACGCCAATACGCACCTCTTCTTCCACATTTATTACCATCTTTTCATTCATACGTGCGTCCATCTTCTTTCCTCAAATTTTATGAGTTAGGAAGTTCGTTACATATACATAGTTTCAGCTCATGTATACGATTTCATACAAAAGAATTATTCCCAATAGATACTTCTGGCTACAATACTCGCCAGATCCATTGTTTCAATTTTAAGGTCGTCTCCGCGGAAGGGATCTTCCATCGCACATTTCAGATGAATCTGGCACTTGGGGCAGGAAGTAACCAGGAGTTCACTCCCGGTCGATTTCGCCTGCATGAGACGCTTAACCTGAAGTGCCTTGCTGTAGGCGTCACACCCGATCCAGGCAGAGTTACCACAGCACAATGCCGCGCTTGCCGTTTCCTGCATTTCCTGGAATCCATCCGGTTTCAGGCGACTTAAAAGTTTTCTCGGAAGATCACTCTTGTTCTCAAATCGGCTCAACCGGCACGAATCCTGATAGGTGATATTCCTGTCCATCTTCTTTAAATCAACCGCGCCTTTTCCAATCTCCCTTTCAAGAAAATCATACAGGTGAGTTACATTGAATTGAATATCCACCCCGTGTTTTGCATAATCATGACCAAGAGACCTGTAACATTCCGGGCAGGCAGTAATAACCTCTTCTATTCCAAGGTTGTTGATCGCTTCTGCATTCAACCTGGCAAGCTTTAGAAAATTTTCCTTATCACCGGACCAGAGAAGATCATGCCCGCAGCATCGCTCATTCTCAAGCAATGCCGGCTGGATATCAAAAAAATTCAGGAGACGAATACTGTCTGACAGGATATTGCAGGTATTCACATCCATAAATTTTCTGAAAAATGTATCAAAATACGGAGCACACCCGCCAAAAAACAACGTCTTGCTCTTTTTGTCAATTTTCACATCATCCGGCAGCCAGTTCCAGCGATCTGTTTTCAGTTCAGGTGTGGTCATTGTCCGCATCAGGGAATGAAAAAAGCCACCATGGGTTTCATGACCGGTCAGCTCACTCTTTTTTAGCAGGTAGCGGATATCCTGGATAAATTCGGAAAAATTAACGGCTGACGGGCACCGTTCATAACACAGCCCGCATGTGAGGCATGACCAGATATCATCTTTCACGGAAGAAGAAATGTCTCCGGCAATGACGGAATTTGCCACCGCCCTTGGTGAAAACGGTTTGCCTATCAGAGCTAAGGGGCAGGCTGACGTGCATTTTCCGCAATCCTGGCAGGTAAAGACATCGTGAAGAGAAACGGTTTCAGCCAGTAATTCCCTGCTGATGAATTCGGGTGCCTGGCCTTTGGAAGGCACCACGGTACTGGAGCCCAGTTCCTGTATTTTATTTGTGAATTCCGTGAGTAGTTGCAGCAGCGCTTCAGATTCATCCGGAAGAAATGTGGCCAGCCGCAGCCGTTCTTTTCCAATACCCACAAGTTCAAGCAGTTCCCGGGTGTCCCTGATATTTTCAATAGCCGTTGTTGTACCACTCCCATAGCGGCAGGCACCGGACTTACATCCTACAAGCATGACCCCGTCCGCCCCTTTTTCAAACGATTTAAACAGAAGCGACTTGCTGATCCTTCCTGTACATGGAATACGAACCATTTTAATTTCAGGAGGTATGTCTGCCCTGATATCCTGAAGTGTCTGAAACGCCGTGTGCGGTCCCCAGTTACATACAAATAATATAATGTTGATATTTTCCATTTTTTCTTTTATTTATCGATCAAGTTTTACGCCGTCTTACTCTGACCCGGCGTTTTAAATTGCAATATTTCCCCAAGCGCCTTTTCAAGAAAAACCACCGCACGATACGGGCTGTCAGCGGCATTTGTCGGACATACAGAAATACAGTTGCCACACCCCTTACACAACGCTTCGTCCACTGATGCACAGAATCCGTCTAAGGAATTTCTTCGCAATTCAATGGCATTATATAAACAAACTCTGATACATCGCCCGCATCCGCGGCACCTGTCCTCATCAATAGCAGCGGTAAACCCCTTACTCTGCCGCGGCCCTCTCGGCATAAGAGCGGCAGCCATAACTGCAGCAGCGGCACCCTTTTTTCTGTTTGAAACATTGATGCCGGGAATATCTGCCAGAAAAAGCCCTGAAATTGACGTCGTTCCGGGATAGGAAAATGGAATCCCCGGAACATCTTTTTTCTGAAGTGCTGAATCAACTATCTGGCCGGGCAGTTCTTCCTGGTGAATATACTGAATCGTCTTTCTTGCTTTTTCACTCAGGACAACAGCCCCCACCTCAATGTTATGCTGAATACCATCCGATTCCGCCAGTACTTGAAAACCTCCGAGCGTCCCCCGCAGTTCCTTTACGGTATATCCTTCAAAGCAGTGAATATTTGAATGAACCATTTCTTCCGGAAAAGGACTGCCTGAAGTGCCGAAAAGAAATACATCCAAACCGGCTTCAGCAAGGGTCTGTACACAGGTATTGGTTGCTTCGGACTCACCAATTACAGCAATAGAAAAATTATAGTTTCTTGCCGGAGCCGGCAGCGATTTCAGTTTCCTCACACGTAAAACAGAACGATCAATGAGTCCTTTAAATCGCTCAAAAGCCAGTTCTTCATCCTTTTCCACCAGGCGTAGAACTTCCCCCCTTAAATTACAGGTTTCCACCATTGAACGACTGATCCCTGTTCCTGTAAAAAGGGCATCTTTAAGCCGGCTTCTCTGGTCAGTACAGGAACTGCAGACAAAGTTTAACGGGCAGCATATACAGGCGGCAAGAACGACCCGGGTAATCCCCTTTTCACGAATCGTATGTATGATACCGGAATATCCCTCAGACACACAGGCTGATGAAACAGCTTCAACATGAACAATTCCGTCTTCATTTATCAACCCGTCTAAATATGTGTCCATCTCATCAAGCCATCCAATGGATTCATTACACTTGCATACAAAAACACCCACACGAATTTCAGGCAAGAGACCGGGATCAGGTGGTGAAAACGAAATCCCATGCCCTCTCTGACGCTGTGTGGCTCCTTTAAGCAGAACCATGGCTTTTGCAGCTGACGCGTAACCGCGCAAAAACATGGCATGCACATCTGATTTTGCAACCCTTGAATCATATGCCCGGATGACATCCTCTCCCTTAACCATCGGTGCCATACCTGAATCAGCGATAATAACCACACCGGCATGCTCAACCATCTCTTCTTCCGGAACGTTGTGATTGATTACACCGGATGCCGGACATGCATCAACACACTGCAAACACTCTGAACATACACCGCACTGGAGACATCGCTCAGCCTCAAAGGTTACCTGGTATGCACTTAACCCCCCGGCAACTTCAGAAAAATTTCCTTTACGGGCAGCCGGCTGCCTTTCCGGCATGGCAGGACGCGCCATAAAGGGAATGTCCCTGGGAATCTCAAGGAAATCCCTTTGTTCCGGCCGGGTCGTCCGAATATCCGGGCATGCATGTAAATCCGTTTCCCCGGAAATTTGACAGTGAACCGTCCGGGCAACATTCCTGCCGGAGGCCATGGCATCAACAACCGAAGAAGGTCCTGATGCAATATCGCCGGCAGCATACACGCGTGAAAGACTGGTGCGCATCTTCTCATCAACAGATATAAAACCGTGCCCGGAGACCTTAAACCGCATATTGTCAGCATTTTTAAACACACCTGTCTGGCCGATAGCAACAAACGCCCTGTGAAATGCTAATTTAACTGGCTGTCCTTCTTCAATGATAACAGGCCATTGAATTCCCTGTGCATCCGGTTCGCCCGGCCGGGTCGGCATGCATCTCAGGCAATCCAGTTTTCCGTTGTTCCCGATGAATTCTATTGTCTGGAGAGCATCTTTAATTTCAATACCTTCTTCACGGGCCCCTTTTATTTCCTCAGGGTCGGCCGGAATAAGGTCTTTAGAAAACCACGAAAGAATCGTGACTTCTGCGCCCACACGGGAAAGTGTTCTGGCAAGATCAAAGGCGGCATTTCCGTCACCAATGACAGCAACCTTTTCCTTAAGCTCCTTTATTTCTCCACGATAAAACCTGCCCAGAAAGGAAAGGCATCCTTCTACATTTTCATGGTCTTCACCAGGTACGCCAAGTTTACGATCAGCCCATGATCCTGTAGCAAGAATTACCGCGTCAAACATTTTTTTTATTTTATCCAGGCTACTGTCAGCTCCTTTTGAAAGCTCAACCGGATGGGATGTAACAAACGTCACACCCAGCTTTTCAATGTGAGCAAGCTCCCTGTCAAGAATCTCCCGCGGCAGACGGTGAGGCCCTATTCCGTATCTCAGAAGCCCCCCTGCCTCTTTTTCTTTTTCAAAAACAGTGACCTGGTATCCCCAACGTGCCAGATCGGCTGCAGCGGCCAGACCTGCCGGACCGGAACCAATAATCGCAATTTTTTCTTTCCTCTTATTAATTTCCGGAAGAGGTACCTCTTTATTATGGGCTATCTCATAATCTGCCAGAAACCGTTTAATACTCCTGACAGATACGGACTCATCCAGATCCCCCCTTCTGCAGGCAGATTCACACGGATGGTTACAGATTCTTCCACATATCCCGGGAAGTATGTTATTCTCCCTCACAAGGGCCAGAGCCTCTTCAAACCTGCCGATTTTTGCAAGGGCGATATACCCCTGGGCATTTACACCCAGCGGGCAGTTTTCCTGGCAAAGCGGCTGACGTCTTTTATCGATGACCGTTCTGCCCGGAAGGGACATTCGACTGTTGAATCGGATGGCCTTATTTCCGTCAGGAAGAATGACCGGACAGACATCCGCACAATGACCGCAGAGTGTACACCGGTTAAAATCCACATATGTCTGCTGTTTTTTTATTTTTACCCGGAATCCCTGGGCATTATGTTTAATTGACGTCACTCCTGCGGGCAGAAGACACTGGATACCGGGATTTCTCATTATTCTTAGAAGTCCCGGTCGATGAGCAAAATTGAGTGGCACCCCTGTTTCCAGTCGCCACTCTTCTTTTGAAAATTTTTCATCCAGATCAGCGTCTGAATCAATTAATATCACCGGAATACCGAGTTCACCCAGCTTATTTGTCGCGGCTATGCCGGCCGGTGTTGCTCCAATTACAATGACTCTGTGAAGCCGATCTTTCGGACGTTTCATAAAATGGCCCCTGTCCGGCCTGCGGCCTTCTTTTCAAGGCCCTTTAATGTAGCCAGGCCGTAATCACAGCCTTTGGTAAAGGCCTTTAAATTCATCTCTTCAGTACCTTTGGGTACGGATCCAACAACGGCGTTTCTGGCAGAATCCAATGAAACCGCTTTTGTAATGGCAGTAAAAAAACCAAGCATAATAATATTTGCCATCATCTTCCTGCCAAGTTCTTCGGCCATGCGCGTTGCCGGTATGGAATACCATATTTCCCCTGCCTCTTTGCCCGGACGTACCAGGTCCTGATCAATCAAAAGTTCCCCCCCCTCTTTCAGCTGACCAATATACTTTTCATACCCGGACTGTGACATGCACACGAGAATGTCAGGAAATTTGATATAGGGATAATGGATCGTATTATCTGAAATAACCACCTGGGCACTGCAGGCCCCGCCGCGGGACTCCGGCCCGTATGACTGGACCAGTGTGCTTTCCTTGTGATCTCCCAGAGCGGCAGCTTTTCCAAGGATACGGCCGGTCAATACAATTCCCTGACCGCCGAATCCTGTGACAACCACATCAATTTTTGTTGTTTCCTTATTTTTTGTTTCAGTCATAAGGTTTAATCCTGCTTATATCTTTGCTAACTATTCCCGGGTCCGATAGATTTTGTCATAATTTTCAATGTGTGTGGGTTTATCCACATCAATAAATTTTCCAAGGATGACGCCCTTGTCAAAATCAATATCCAGTTCAGACGGATCCGCACCGTTTTTAATAATCGTTTTTTCCTGGTACATATTCAGTGTATCAAGTGCCTTTTCCTTATTCCGCCTGCCGTAGTTAATCGGGCAAGGCGAAAGCACCTCAATAAATGAAAACCCTTTTTTCAAAAGTGCCACCTGTATTGATTCAGCCAGATCCCGTGCATGCAGCATGGTCCATCGGGCAACATACGTAGCACCGGATGCAAAGGCAAGCAGGGGGAGGTTAAACGGATTTTCCGGGTTTCCGGAAGGCGTTGTCGTGGACCTGGCCATGTGCGGCGTTGTGGCGGCAACCTGTCCGCCGGTCATTCCATAAGTAAGATTGTTTACGCAAATAACGGTCAGATCCATATTTCGCCGTGCAGCATGGATAAAATGATTACCGCCTATGGCAAAGAGGTCGCCGTCCCCTGAAAATACGATCACATTCAAATCAGTATTTGCCAGCTTCAACCCGGTAGCAAAAGGAATAGCTCTTCCATGGGTGGTATGAAAGGAATCAACATTCACATAACCGGCAGCCCTCCCTGAACATCCAATGCCCGACACCATTGCAAATTTGTTTAATTCAAGGCCCGAATGTTTCATCCCGATGAGACATGCGGAAAAAACAGTTCCAATTCCGCATCCTTGGCACCAGATATGGGGAATACGGTCAGTACGGATGAGATCATCCAGAGGATGGGCCGGTTGTAATTCAGCCTTTTTATTTTTCTTAGCCATAATTAAAAGGCCTCCTTTAATACCGAAAGTACCTGGTCAGGGGTAATGACGGTACCGCCATGGTGCCCCACAAGATATGCAGGAGTTCTATAGCCCACACATCGCTGGACTTCCCTGTGAATCTGGCCAAGATTGATTTCAACAGTGATAAATCCTTTTACTTTTTCAGCCAGTTCCTTAATCTGTTCTTCCGGAAACGGCCAGATGGTAATCAGCCGTAAAAGCCCTGCTTTAATTCCCATGGCTCGTGCTTCACCAACCGCTGCAAAGCTTGTTCGTGCGGAAACACCATAGGAAACAATCACAATTTCCGCATCTTCCAAAAGGTAGCCTTCTGTTTTTATGATATCGTCCAGGTTGTTTCGAACCTTTCCGATAAGTCGTTTCATCATCTCTTCCTGGGCTTCAACCGCCATGGCCGGGTATCCCTTTTCATCATGGGTCAGACCGGTCACATGGACGTTATACCCTTCCCCGGCAGCCGGCATGGGTGCAACACCGTTTGGCCCCGGCTTAAACGGTTTGAAGTTCTCTTTTTTCCCTTTTGGTTTCACCCTGGATACGGTCTGAATCTCTTTTGCCCTGGGGATAATCACTTTTTCGCTCATGTGGCCGATAATCTCATCGGTCATGATAACCACCGGTATCCTGTATGCCTCGCTGAGATTAAATGCAGTAATGGTCTGGTAAAAAATTTCCTGGCAGGAAGACGGTGACATGACAATGATTTCATAATCCCCGTGCGATCCCCAACGGGCCTGCATCATATCGCTCTGGGCTCCCATTGTAGGAAGTCCGGTGGACGGGCCGCCACGCTGGACATTGACAATAACACAGGGTGTTTCCGTGCAGATCCCCAGACCCAGATTTTCCATCATCAGGCTGAACCCAGGTCCGGAAGTGGCTGTCATGCTTTTTACGCCGGCCCATGATGCACCAAGAACAGAAGCAATGGCTGCAATCTCATCTTCCATCTGGATGTATGTTCCACCCACATCAGGCAACCGCCCGGACATATGTTCGGCAATTTCAGTTGCAGGAGTTATGGGATACCCCCCAAAAAACAAGCACCCTGCAGCCATTGCGCCTTCCGCGCAGGCCACATCACCTGTCATAAAATATTCACCTGTAAGTACAGCAGGTTTCATTGGTCCCCGTCTACTTGTTTTATATTAAATTGAAAAAAATATCCGGCATCAATCTCCGTATATAATAAGGCAGCCCATCTGCCTGTCAGGTGGTTTCTACCGAATAAATGGCAAATTCCGGGCAAATAATTTCACAGTAATGACAGTTCACACAGTTATCCGGTTTTCTGACAGCAGGAGGATGGTATCCCTTTTGATTGAATTTTGAAGAAAACTCCAGGACCTGTCGCGGACAATACTCAATACAATACCCGCATCCCTTGCAGCGGTCTTCAAGAATATGCACTTCCCCCTGAGTTACATCAATTTCATCTGCATCAAATGGTACCCGCCAGAATTCCATGTGTTCCTTCCCAAACTTTTAAGAAAATTTTATTTCATTATCCTTATATCTATAACAGCAAATTAATTTTTTCAAGCAAAATATTATAGTTCTAATAAAAAACTGCCATACCCCCTCATTTTTTTAGAGGGTATGGCGTTTTTCAGAAAATTTCCTTTTTGTATTAAATTTTTAACATTTGAAAATCAGATTATGTACGGCATGGCAATAAAATCTTTTACTATATGGTTAATATGATTAACCGATTGATTATATAAATTCATTTTTAAAAATCATATACAACATTTCATTTTTATAATATGATAAATAAAGATGTTTTTCTGTGTTGTTAATAAACGCAAAGTTAGCAAAACACGATGAAATTTGCAAAGGAGTTTTTTTGCATCCGGAATTCATCTGCGTTAAAATAAAACCCCGATATATTGAAAGAAAAAACAGCACATACATGAACCGTTCCACATACAAAAAAGTCGGCATTGCCTCACTGATCATGATGGCTTCCATTTTTTTAAGCCGGTTGATCGGTGTATTTCGTGAAATGGTTATTGCCGGCGTTGGAGGCGCCAATGCCGCTGTGGATGCGTACCAATATGCATTTGCCGTTCCCGAAATACTCAATCATGTGGTTGCCAGTGGTTTCCTGTCCGTCACCTTTATTCCCATATTTTCCGGGTATCTTATACGAAATGCGGAAGAAGAAGGATGGAAGGTCTTTTCCATTATCCTGAACTGTATTGGTTCCCTGCTCATTGTATTTATTGTAATCGCTGAAATTTTTACGTCCGATCTCGTATCTATTTTCACGCCGGGGATCAGCAATCCGGGCATAAGGGCCGATACCATCCGTATGACCAGAATTATTATTCCTGCCCAGTTTTTCTTTTTTACCGGCGGAATGTTCATGGCGGTGCAATTTGCAAAAGAACGATTTTTTATCCCGGCGCTGGCTCCCCTTGTCTATAATCTCGGGATTATTTCAGGCGGTTTAATCCTGGGTTCCACATTCGGCATGGACGGATTTTCATGGGGCGTGCTTGGCGGGGCATTTGTGGGGAATTTCGCGATCCAGCTTTATGGCGCGCGAAAGTGCGGGATGACCTACTCCCTGACCTTTAATTTCAGGCATCCTGATCTGAAAAAGTATGTCCTTCTGACCCTGCCGCTTGTCATCGGCCTGACCATGACATTTTCAACCGAGATATTCATGCGGTTTTTCGGATCGTTCCTGCCGGATGGGGGCACTGCCAGCCTGAATTATGCTCTACGGATCATGTTGATCCTTGTGGCCATTTTTGGACAGGCTGCCGGGGTTGCTTCTTTCCCTTTCATGGCAAAGCTGGCTGCGGAAAACAGGATTCAGGAGATGAACGATCTTTTAAATACAACCCTGAAATATCTTTCCCTCGTAATCCCGTTTTCCGTGCTTCTCATGGTACTGAGACACGAAACCGTTCTCATGCTCTTTCAACGGGGGGAATTTGATGCCCAGGCTACCAGAATTACGGCGGATTCGCTTCTTTTTCTTCTCACCGGTGCATTCGCATTTGCCGCCCAGACAGTTGTCGTGCGGGGATATTACGCAATCCAGAACACCCTGCTCCCGGCGATTTTCGGGACCATTGCCGTCCTTATCAGCATTCCCGTCTATTACATAGGTATGATGCGCTGGGGAATAATCGGTGTTGCCGCTGCCCTGTCGTTTTCCTCGATTCTCCAAGTGTTGCTCCTCTATGCTGTCTGGAACAGGAAAACAACAAATAAAGAAGGCATTTCAGTGTATACATTTTATCTGAAGATACTTCTTATAAGCCTTTTTATCGGGGTTTCCCTGACATGGTTTAAAGAAACATTTTTATACACGATAAACACTATGACCTTTGCAGGCTGTCTCCTCGTCTCCGTTATTTCAGGTATTCTTTTCCTGTTCCTCCTCATCGCCGCCGGTTATGTTTTCAGGATAAAAGAAATTTCTGAATTGCCGGGGAAAATACTCCATATAAGTTCTTAATTTAATACTGACATACAATTTTATGTAAAATTAGTTTCATAATTGGGTTTCTTCCTTAATTTATAAATATCGAAGTCATTCATATTTTTCAATACCTTCCATCTGGATATTCATTACCTCTCCGGTCTTTTCCGTACTGTATCCCCCAAGGCCCTCTACACGTTTCTTAAATTCATCCGAACGGATAGTTCCAAGCATCACCTGAATGTTCTGGG
>JAUXDD010000023.1 GCA_030618465.1 Desulfobacteraceae bacterium | reverse complement strand
AAAACACGATGATCTGATGCTCAAACTCATGGAATCAAGAGTGGCGCACGGCCTTCAGAAGGAGCAGAAGGGCGAGCGTTTTACATTGATTGATCCTGCCAGACTGCCGGAAAAACCTTTTAAGCCCAATCGAATCGCCATTGTTCTGATAGGTCTTATCCTGGGTGTAGGAGCAGGGGTTGGAACAGCTTCCCTTCTGGAATTTTCAGACAGTTCGGTGCGCAATGCAATCAGTCTTTCACAGGAGACGTCCTTTCCTGTTCTCTCTTCAATACCTGAGATCGTGACCGAAAAAGACCTTGCCCGGATGAAAAAGAAACGGATTGCCATCTCAGCGGGAGTGGTTGCTTTAATTATTGGGGGTGTCACTATTTTTCATTTTTTTATAATGGATCTTGATATATTCCAGGCCAAGGTATTAAGAAAGACGGATAAGATGATGACCCGATAAGAACAGTTGCGCGTCGTGGGCCACTACTTCAAATAAATTCAGGAGTTATGAAATGAAAATACGGAAGGCACTTGAAAAGGCAAAAAAGGAACGGATGGAAGGTATCGGGGATGTATCGCGTGAGGTACCGGTTGCTGATACAGGACCGAAGTCTGCAGCCCATGTATACTCGAAATCAAAAACCATTAGTCTTGATCCGACTGTTGTGAAAGAAAACCGATGTGTATGTATTTCTCCGGATGCCCCTGAAATGGACGCATATAAGGTTCTTCGGACCCATATCCAGCATCGCATGAAAGAAAAAGGCTGGAATACGGTCATGATTACAAGCGTTTTGCCGGGTGAAGGCAAGACCGTGACGGCAATTAATCTGGCAATTACATTTGCCAAGGAGTTCAGCCGGACGGTGCTGCTGGTGGATTGCGACCTGAGGATGCAGAAAGTACATGAATACCTTGGCTATCCCAGCCCGAAAGGCCTGGTGGATTACCTGGTTGATGGCACTCCTCTTCAAGAGCTGATTACCTGGCCCGGCATTGACAAGATGACTATTATCTCGGGGGGTCGAAAAATACAGGAAAGCACGGAACTGCTGGTCTCGCCGAAAATGAAAAGCCTCATGGGGGAATTGAAATCCCGCTATGACGATCGTATTGTTCTCTTTGATGTACCGCCGATTCTGGGTAGCGCCGATGCCATCGCATTTGCCCCGATGGTGGATTGTATTATAGGCGTTGTTGAAGAGGGGAGAACATCCATTCATGATGTGAAAAAAGCCATTGAACTGATTCCACAGGAAAAATTTCTCGGATTTGTCTTAAACCGGGGAAGCAATCCCATAAAAGAGTACGGGAAGGACTAATAATTTAATTTCTCAATGTTCCATATGCACATCACTGTTTTCTGATTCTTTTAATGCCTCGTATTTCTCCTTAAGCCTCGCGTATCCTACCAGCAGTCGTTTACACTTTTCTTGCTCCATAAGCAATAGTCGCTTCAGTTTGACTACCAGTTTATCCGTGTGCCCCTTGTCTTTCCGCTCAAGTTCGTTCATCTGCGAGTCAACCTGCTTCTGAAGAAGCCGGACATCCATTTCCAGTGACTCCAGCCGCTGAAGCAGCATCCCGTTGTTTTCGCCTTCAGCCCTGGCGGACTGCGCCGGGATATCATCCCCTGCATCATCATCAAACCCGATTTTTTCATTCTCCTTCAAGACCTGTTCAATTAACGGTTTGTCAATGGTTTCAATTTCATCTGCAAATCCGTATACCAGTGCTGAATCACATATAAGATTAATTGTTCTCGGGATTCCGTTTGATGCCTGGTGAATAAGTGCTATTGTCTCAGGCGTGAAAAGTCCGGGCTTTCCCCCTGCTTTTACCAGCCGGTAGGCGATGTATTGACCGGTTTCTTCCAGGGTTAATGGCGAAAGGTGATAATTTACAGCAATACGCTGGGCCAACTGGGCAAGATTGGGTTTTTTGAGATTTGTCCGCAGTTCCGGCTGGCCCACAAGCATGATCTGGAGGAGCATCTGCTCATCCGTATGGAGGTTTGAAATCATCCTGATTTCTTCCAGGGCTTCCACAGACAGGTTCTGGGCTTCGTCAATAATAAGTAGCACCCGTTTCCCTTCAGCATATTTGTTGATGAGAAACCGGTTCAGCCTGTCCATATTTTCAGCTTTGTTATCCTTTTCAGGCGTCAGTTCAAATTCACGCATAATAAAATCAAAAAGCTGATCAGATGTGACATTGGTGTTAAAAACAACAGCCACTTCAATTTCTTCTTCAATCTGATTTAACATATGCCGGATTAATGTTGTTTTACCGGTGCCGATTTCTCCGGTAAGAAGGATAAATCCAGCCCCTTCAACGATTCCATACTCCAGGTAGGTCAGGGCATTCTCGTGTTTTTTACTCATATAGAGGTAGCCCGGGTTGGGTACGATCTGGAACGGTTTTTCTTTAAATCCGTAAAAATTTTTATACATCCGTAAAGTCTCTTATGGTATATGTTTTTAACATGCTGTCATCTTGCACGTGTGATGTTTGTTTATGACGTAAGTGAATGTGCATTATAAATAATTTCTATATATTACAACTACAAGGAAGGTGCAATACTAATAGTAATCCTTTCTTTTCTTTGAAACTTTGCCCAGAATCATACCCACAATAAAAATACCGGCCCCCACCACAGCCCATTTGGCCAGTCCTTTGATAATAAGGCTGGTAATCTCTTTATTCAAATCTATGATTTTCGTATCGATGTGCCTGTTTTTAGTTTTAAGCGTCTTGTTTTCTTCTTTAAGGGCTTTTGTTTCTTCAAGAAGTTCCACCACATTTTTTGACTGACTCACCAGGGTGTTGTATTGTTCGGTCATTTCTTCCAGTTTCTTTGCAGCACCGGATATTTCCTGCTGGTTTTCATTAATATTTCCCTTTAAATTTAAATGTTTTTCCCGGGCCGCCTTTAGATCGTACTTCAGGGCGGTGTTATTTTTTTCTATCCCTCTAATCCTGTCATTGAGTTTGATTTTCTCATTTTTTAATCCTGAAATGATATGGGGTTTGGGTATATCCGGAGTTATATATTGCTTTCCCACCCATCCCACTTCGCCTTCCCCTGTCTGGACTTTTAAATAGCGGTCGCTTTCCTCCAATACTTCAACAGGCGTATTGGTTGTTAATGACCTGATGACCGCAGCATCCTTGTCGGGATTTTCGCGTAGTGTAATAATAAGCATATCAGAGACATACCGTGTATCTGCACGAACCCGGGTGCATGGCTGGAGGGTCAGGGTAAGCAGAAGGAAAAAAATAATGAATGGTATGTTTCTATTTCGTGTATATGGCATGATTGTCCCCTTCAACGGCAGATATAAATAAAATGGGCATAAAAAGAAATTTATTTATATATATCATAACTTTAGAAAAATATCAACAATCTAAAGTTCGAGAATGTTTTCAACCTCTTTCAGGCTTTCAATGTGAAAATCGGCTGAAAGCGATGGGTTTTTGTAAGCAATCAGGGGGACACCGGCTTTTGCAGCAGCCTGTTCATCGAGTTCCGAATCGCCGATGTATAAGGCCTGGTGGGATTTGATATTAAAATAATTCATGATTTTTAAAAGCTGTTCCGGGTGAGGTTTGGGGTATTTGACATCAAGTGCGCTGACGACCAGGTCAAAATATCCTTCCAGACCATGTTCGGTAATCACACTGTTCATCGTATCGGTGCGGTTTGTGGCAACAGCCGTGTTGCATATGTGTTTGAGCTTTTTAAGCAGCGGTATTAAAAACGGTTCAATTTTCATATATGGGATAAAGGAAAAGTAGCGCATCTTTTTCCGAAAGGCCTGTGCGGTTTTTATGGCCTTTCCATCATTATGAAAAAGAAAGGAGATGGATTTGTCAACCGTGTGCATCTGAGAAAAGACAGACTGCTCCGGGGTCATGTCCGGCCTGCCAAAATGGTTTAATATGCGATTATAATAGGCCGTGTTCGCATCTTTTGTGTCAAACATCACCCCGTCGCAGTCAAATGCGACAACTTTAATATTCTTCATAAACGTTATTCAGGCGCGTTGTTCTGGCCGGTGTTGTTTTTTTGAACTGGTTTTTGGGGAGGTGTTTTATCATTTATTTTACCATATATCCGGACGCGCAATTCTGAAAGTTCCTTATTATCCGGTTTTAAAAAGATTGTATCGTAATACCGGCCTTTTTCAGCTTTAATATTGTCAATCGTGAGCAGGTAGCCTTTTTCCTGGGGCGTATTGATTTCATCCAGCTTGAACCGAATGTTTTTTCCATCTTTGGCCCTGGTTCTGGTAATCCTGAACGGGTATTTCTGTTCAGGAATAATTTTTACCGAGGCTGTGAGCGCATCTCCCACAAAACCGTTCAGTTTCACCGTGCGTGGTGTTACCGTGGCAAATTTTTCAACATCCCCGGTAATAACGAGGTTGAATTTCGGCCTCTTTACTTCGTTTGTTTGAACACGGATGGTTTTTTTCAGTTTTTTCCCGCCATAACCACTTGTCTTAACTTTGATCTTGATTGTTCCCTCGCCGCCGGGAGGGATCTGCTCCGCATGGGAGACAGTGGCGCACCCTCAGCCGGTTTGTACTTTCTTGATTATAAGAGGGGCGTCGCCTTTATTTTTGATAATAAAATCATGAATGACCGGTATGCCGTCAACGACTTTTTCAAACTCAAAAATATCCTGAGCAATAAAAGCCTGCGGGGAGGAGGTATCAGCTGGTTGTTGCTCAACTGCAAATGAAAACGAAACAAACAAAAGCATGCCAAACAGTGTTAAAATAATTATTTTACTTTTCATAAGAAATGTATCCTTTGAATTAAACGATTAGATTTTGCCGAATATTTTTCAAGCAACTATTTAGGCTGTATTTTAAAAAAATGTCAAGGGTGTATTTCATCTACCCTCCCGGTGTTTTGATTCATAGATGAAGAAGCTGTTTTGCATTCCGGCCGCAAATATTATCAATGCTGGCTTTTGATAGTCCGGTTTTTTCAAGCTCATTAAAATATCTTGCCGGCGGTATCAACGGGAAATCGCTTCCAAAGAGTATTTTATCCTTTCCGGCAAATCGCACTGCAGCGGCATATATTTCAGGATCATAAAGAAACGGGGAGGCTGCTGTATCCACATATACGTTTTTCAACGATGCCTTTACCTCTTTTTTCAAGAGGTTGAAGAAGAAGATCCCACCACCCCAGTGAGCCAGAACAATTTTGTTTTCAGGAAATGCTTTCACCAGACTGTATATCTGACCGAGGGTAATCGGCGTTTTACCCGGATAAGCATGACCCACCGGTTCATTTGTATGGATCAGGACGGGAACATTTTTCTGCCTGCATATTTCCATGACCGGTTCAAGACTTTCCACTGCCTCTTTATCAATACCCGACTGATAAAAAGCCAGTTCGCCAATACCGGAAAGGCCGTTTCCAAGACACCTTTGAACTTCGGCTGCGCCGTATTTCATATACGGGGAAAGGCATCCAAAACCGATCAGGCGGTCCGGGAATTTTGCAACCGCATCAATGATATAATCGTTATGGTTTTGCAAATGCTGCCTGTTTTCCCATGGGAATCCGAAAACAACCGACTTGTCCACACCATTTTCATTCATTGATGCAATCATATCTTCAGCGCTTACCATTCTGGATTTCGGCGAATGATACAGGAGTTTAAATGCCGGTTCACCAGGGAAATAATTTTCCCGGGCGGTTTGAATTTTTTCCGGGAAGATATGGGTGTGGAAGTCAATGATCATTGTCTGCTCATATAATCCACAGCATTTTTAAACAGCTGTATTCCGGGGGTCATGTTGTCTGGTTCCGCCTGTTTTCCGCGTTTGTTTTTTTCTTTGATACGCGTCCAGTCCGGGTGATTGGTCAGTTGACAGTAGGCTTCCGGATGCGGCATCAGGCCAAAAACCCTTCCCGTGGGATCGCATATACCGGCAATGTCATAAACAGAACCATTTGGGTTTTCCGGAAATTTTATTTCTGCCGGTGCTCCGGTGCCGGTGGCATACTGTATCACCACCTGGTTGTTTTTAATAAGTTGTTTTACAATGGCGTCATCCGCATAAAACTTGCCCTCCCCGTGCCGCACGGGAAATTCCATCTGATCCATCCCCCTGGTAAAGATACAGGGGGATTGGGGGTTTGTTTTCAGGTTCACCCAGGCGTCCCTGAAATTACCGCAGTCATTATATGTCAATGCCACGGACCGGGCAGTGTATTCATTGTCAAATCCGGGAAGAAGCCCCATATTCACAAGGGTCTGGAAACCATTGCAGATGCCGAGAACCAGCTTGCCGTTTTTAATAAAGGATACGATCTTTTCACCCAGGCTGGTTTTCATGCGAACCGCCTGAATCACACCTGCCCCATGATCATCTCCCCAGCTGAAACCACCCACAAAGGCCATGATATGAAAATGATCAAGTGTAACACTGCCGTCGATCAATTCGTTTATATGGACCCGGCTTGATGTGGCTCCGGCAAGCTCAAAGGCATATGCAGTTTCATGATCGCAGTTTAAACCGTACCCGCTTAAAACAAGGACTTTTACATCTGTCGGGGTCATATGAGATCTCCAAAAAGCTGTTTCCAGGCGGTTTTCAGATCCTGCACAGGGGTTGAAATCAGGGATTTATTGTCAATCCCTTTGATTTTAAATGGATCGGATTTTTCAGTAACGGTACCAATGCACGAACACGGCAGATCCTGAAACATGTCTTCAAACCGGTTTTTATTTTCCGGTGCCACGGTAATAATAAAACGGCCGGCAGATTCGGAAAAAAGGATGGTATCGTTACGCAATGCTTTTTCGGAAATATCAACCGGGACATGACCCAGATCAATATTCATACCCAGATTTCCGCCCATTGCAACCAGGGCAAGATGGACGCCGAGGCCTCCCCTGTAAATGCCGTGGGCAGATGCAACCATTTCTTTGTCAATTGCCAGAAAAAGAGCTTTATAACAGGGGATAAACTGTTTCGGATGAACCGCTGGTACATTAAGGCCGGTAAATCCAAGGCGTTCATAGTATTCAGAGCCACCCAGTTCATTTCGCGTCATGCCGATAAGGTAAACCCGGTCTCCCGGGATTTTGCTGTCCATTGAAATGCATTTGGAAATATCTTCGATAACCCCTGTGGCAGAAAACTGGATTGTCTCCAGGGCGGACACCTTGCGGGTTTCACCGAATTTGCCGGGAAGATGACCGTCTACATACATACTGTCTTTTCCGGAAAGAAGTGGAATCCCGTAAGCCATACACATATCGCGGAGAGCCCTGCAGGAGCGAACCAGCTGGGCTGCCTTGAATTTGCCGTCCGGATTTATTACTGGATCATATTGAATGTCCGGCCAGCAGAAGTTGTCCACACCGCCTATATGGTCAGGGTTGCCGCCCACGGAAATGAGCCGGCGCACAGCTTCATCAATGGTGCAGCTTGTCATGTGGTAAGCGTCAATTCTGGAATAGGCAGGAATGAGAGCCTGGGAAAAGGCCAGCCCCTTTTCTGACGACAGCACCGGTTTGATGACGGCTGCATCACTTGTCATGTCCCGCTCTTCGCCAACAAGTGGTTTTATGACACTGTTCCCCTGCACCTCGTGATCATACTGCCGGGTGATCCATTCTTTTGAACAGATATTGGGCCGGGACAGTAAATCACATAACAGGGCATCCATAAATTTCGGTTCTTTTAAAACCGGCTCATAAAGACCCCGTCTTTCCGGCGGTTGCCATTGTGCATCAAATTCCCACTGGGGAAAACCGGACGTGAGAAGGTCCAGATCAACATACGCACATGTTTTACCTTCGTATGTTATATGAAGCTTGCCGGAATCCGTATACGTGCCGATAACCGTGCTTTCAACCGCATGTTTTTTTGAGAGAGCAAGAAATTGGTCGATATTCTCAGAAGAAACCGCCACGGTCATCCGTTCCTGTGACTCGGATATCCATATTTCCCACTGATCCAGGCCTTCATATTTCAGGGGGACCTTTTCAAGCTGAATTTCACACCCATTGGAAAACAGTGCGGATTCACCCACGGATGATGACAGGCCCCCGCCGCCGTTATCCGTGATAAACTGTAAAAGCCCCTGATCCCGGACATCTAAAATAAAGTCGTGCATTTTTTTTTGGGTATAAGGGTCGCCGATCTGTACATGGCCTGCTGGTGTATGCTCGGAAAAAACCTCGGATGATGCCGTTACTCCGTGAATTCCGTCTTTTCCAACCCTGCCGCCGCACATGATTACCAGATCACCGGGAGAGGTCTTTTTTTCTTCGGCCGGTTCGCCATTGATTTGCGCAGGCATAATGCCTAATGCGGTCACAAAAACCAGGCATTTCCCCAAATATCCGTCATCAAAAAGGACCTGGCCAAAGGGCGTGGGAATACCACTCTTGTTGCCGCCGTCCTTCACACCTTCTATGATGCCGTCCAAAAGTCGCCGTGGATGAAGACGGGGTTTGAGTTCACCCTCATAATCCCTTGGACCCACGCAGAAACCATAACTTCCCATCACCAGTTTTGATCCTTTGCCCGTACCCAGGGGGTCCCGGTAAACGCCCACAATACCGGTGATTGCACCGCCGTATGCTTCCATATTGGACGGAGAATTATGGGTTTCGCCGGTAATCACGTAATGGTGCTTGTCATCAAAACGGCCTGCCCCTGCATTATCCCACAAAACAGATATGACCCATGGCTTTTTCTCTTTTAATTCAAGGGTCGGCGTTTTGATATAGGTTTTAAACAGATCGTCTTCCGTAACGGTTTGACCGGTTGACAGATCCTCATACCGGAAGAGTCCCTGGAAGGTATTGTGGTTGCAGTGGTCGCTTCGGGCCTGGGATATGTATTCCAGTTCAATATCCGTAGGGTCTGAAAGACCGACGGATTTTCTTTCATCCTGAATGGTTTTTTTCAGGAAATACGCCCGGATGGTCGGGATGTCGTTGGGATTTAACGCCAGGTTTCTCTGGTCACTTATTTTTGCAAGTTCTGAATCACTGCCCACAGGAATGGTTGTGACAACCGGGGTATGATTCAGTACTACCCTGGGGATGATATGGCCGATCCCTGAAGCCGGGTCCCACTGATGGGTATCATAAATTTTCCACTGCTGTACAATGTCATTGGCCAGGAGCTCACCTGCGATGGTATCCATATCTTCAGCTGTAAGCCCCGCGCCTTTTACGCAGAAGCGTTTAGACGTAAAGACAGCATACTCCGGGCCCATTTTAATCTGCAGGCAGTTTTCAATGGCTTCAACTGCGGTACTTCCCGGGTTGTCCCGCACACCGGGGCGGAAACCGACCCAGATACACCAGTGAAAATCAATATTAAGCGGATCATAGGAAGAAACCTGGGTGACCGGGTTTGTAAATATCTCCGTCTGAATCGTTTTCAGCTGATCTTCCGTTAAGTCCGCATCAATTGTAACCACATGAATGGTGCGG
Organism: Desulfobacteraceae bacterium; assembly: GCA_030618465.1. GTDB lineage: Bacteria > Desulfobacterota > Desulfobacteria > Desulfobacterales > SURF-7 > JAUXDD01. The sequence goes on along the minus strand of JAUXDD010000023.1, from coordinate 13,625 downwards.
ACATTTTCAAGTGTGATGTTAAAATAACTCTGCGCCTTCTGGCGAATGGTTTCGCCTTCAGCATCTACAATGTCGGGTTTGAGCGTTATTTCAAGACGATGCGGCATGGCATACTATTATTGTGAGTAAATAGAGTTAATCCGGATAGATTCCTTATCCAAAAACAAGTCTGGCAATATCATTGTAAAATACAAAGATCATCAGCAGAAGCAGTATGGACATTCCAACCTGCTGGGCTGTTTCACGCAGCCGTGTGTTTACCGGTTTGCCTGAAACAGCTTCTATACCAAAAAAAACCAGATGTCCACCATCTAAAACAGGGATGGGCAGAAAATTCAGTATGCCGAGGTTGATGCTGATAAATGCGATAAATGAAATGAGGTTCACAGCACCTACCCGTGCCTGGTCGCCTGCCATTTTTGCAATCATAATCGGGCCGCCCAGTTCTTTGCTTGAGATAGAGCCCTTTACCATTTTAATAACGCTTATACCAATCAGTCCGGCAACTTTACATGAATGGCGGATACTTTCGGAAAAAGCATCAACCGGCCCCAGTCGTTTCAACAGAAAATCACCGGCTGTGGCCACGCCGATTAAATATCTTTCGGTTTTTTCACCGGATTCATTTTCCTGAATTTTTAATTCCGGTGTAATGGTAACCGTGAAATCGGTTTTTTCACGACGGATTAATATTTCAAGGCTTTTTCCGTTGCATTGGGAAATAATGTGAGCCATTTCATTCCATGTATCCACGGGAATACCATTAATGGAAGCAATCCGGTCGCCTGCATTTATACCGCCTTTTTGGGCAGGGGAGTCTTCCTGAACGCTTCCAATAACAGGATTTATGACAGGGAAAACACCGATTCCATATTGTTCAATCTCTTCACCAAACTCATTATAAGACGGTTCCAAAATGGGCGTTACATTTAAAACAACCGTTGAATCTCCACGTACAACCGTCATTTCCAGGGGCTGCCCATTGGAAGATACGATTTTTTTTGCCATGTCATTCCAGCTTTTTACTTCAAGGCCGTCAATTTTTTGAATCAGATCCCTTTTTTCAAGCCCTGCTGTTTGCGCGGCTGAGTCCGTCTGGATTTCCCCGATAACCGGTTGAATGACACCGTCAATTTGAAAGAGACCAAAATAAATGACAACAGCAAGAAGAAAGTTAAATAGCGGGCCTGCTGCAACGATTAATATCCGTTTAAAAACATGCTTGTGGGTAAAGGACAGGGGCAGGTTTTCCGGGGAAATCTCGGCATCCGGTTCTTCACCCACCATTTTCACATATCCGCCAAGGGGGATGGCCGATATCCGGTAATCGGTAATGCCAATTTTTTTTCCGCAGATTCTAGGGCCGAAGCCAAGCGAAAATTTTTCAACACCAACACCGAATAATCTGGCAAAAACAAAATGGCCCAGCTCATGAATAAAAACGAGTATGCCTAAAACAATGATTAATGCAAAAATATTTGTAGCCATAGTGACTCTAAAACCTCAGTTCCTGTTTTCCGATAGTATTTTTTTTGCCTGATCCCTCGCCCATTGATCAGATTCTTTAATATCCGGCAAAGAGGGATTTTGAACAACTGTGTGCATATCCATTATACGGGCAATCATATCTGGAATTTTTGAAAATGTTAATTGTTTTTTTAAAAAACCGTCCACAGCAATTTCATTTGCCGCATTTAAAACAGCAGGAAGGGATCCGCCTGTTTCACAGGCCTTAAACGCCAGGGACAGGCAGGGAAATTTTTTCACATCCGGTTTTTGAAATGTAAGTGATTCAATACCGGCAAAGTCAGGCAGCGGTTGATTTAATGGTAGCCGTTCCGGATAGGACATGGCATAGGAGATCGCCCCTTTCATGTCCGGGATGCCAAGCTGGGCAATAACGGCTCCGTCTTTATAAGCCACCATTGAATGTACAATGCTCTGGGGGTGTATCACAACCTCAATCTGCTGGTGGGAAATTTCAAAAAGATGTTTGGCCTCTATGACCTCAAGTCCTTTATTCATCAGCGTGGCAGAATCAATAGATATTTTTTGCCCCATATTCCAGGTGGGGTGATTCAGCGCGTCCTCCGGTGTGATCTTTTCAAATTCATCGGCCGACCTGTTTAAAAAGGGGCCCCCGGATGCAGTCAGAAGGATTTTATCAAGGTCTTCACGGCGCTGGCCGGATATGCACTGAAAAATGGCACTGTGCTCACTGTCCACCGGAAGAATCCGTACACCCTTTTCCCTGGCCCTGGCCATTACAATATCACCGGCCATAACAAGTGTTTCCTTGTTGGCAAGGGCTATATCCTTCCCCCCGTTTATTGCACAAAGCGTTGGTTCAAGGCCTGCGCTTCCCACCATGGATGAGACCACCATATTAACCGAAGGATATGTGGCCGCAGCCTGGTAGCCTTCTGCTCCGTGCATAATTTTTACATTGGCATGAGAAGGCAGCATGTTTTTTAACTCTCGTGCCGGGCCTTCATTGAGAACCACTGCCAGTTCCGGTTCAAACCGCCGGATCTGTTTGGCCAGCAGCCCGATATTGTTTCCGGCAGCAAGCGCTTTTACGGCAAACGTATCCGGAAACATGTCAACAATGTTTAATACATTTCGGCCGATCGATCCGGTACATCCCAGTATGGAAATTAATTTCATGCTACAATATAAATTCCTTAAATAAATATGAAACAGGTGCGGCAAATAAAAGCGCATCAATCCGGTCAAGAATACCGCCATGGCCCGGCAGTATTGTTCCCGAATCTTTAACACCGCCCGCCCTTTTCAATACAGACTCAAAAAGATCACCGGCAGGTGCCACAATACCGATGCAGATAAAGAACAAAATACTCAAACCCAGTGGCAGGTGTGGAAGAAAAATATACCTGAACAGCAAACCGGCGCCTACACTTAACAGCAGGCCGCCCACGGCCCCTTCAATGGTTTTGCCCGGACTTATTGAAGGGCAGAGCTTGTTGCGGCCTATAGCTTTTCCAATATAATATGCGCCGGTATCACCCATAAAAACAAGGATTAACAAAAACAGGAGCCATGTGTCACCATCATCACCGGTATGTATAAGAACAAGATACGATAGAAAAAGCGGTATGTAGATTATTCCAAGCGCCTGTTTGGTAATGGTGTCCTGTACAGAGGGATCGGATTTATACCGGGAGAGAGAAATAAGCCCGGTAATTAACAGGTTTATAGCAATGATGCTGGTAATTGTTTGAAATGATGTAGAATAAGCAGCACCCACAATAAGCGGGCATGTGATAAATCCAACAAGCGGGATGGCGCTGAAAACAGCCGGTCCTGTCCTGTTATAAACAATACCGTAATATTCTTTCAATGCAATAACAGCGGCTATGCCGATAAACAGGGAAAATAACAGATGCCCGCCTTTGAATATGAGAAATATCAGTAAGGGGGTGCCTGCAATGGCTGTGATCCATCGTTTTAAATGCATTTGCAAAAGATTGTATCTTTGGGGTTATCCGGTTTGCCGGTTCGCCGGTTAACCGGCAAAAAAATGACAACAACCTTATTTAACAGGCCAACAGGCCAACCGGTTGACCGGTAAACACTTTTATGATTCAGTTTTACCAAACCTGCGCTCGCGCCCCTGAAATGCCTTTAATATCTGTACGTATTCTTCTTTACTGAAATCCGGCCATAAGGTGTTGGTGACAAATATTTCAGAATAGGCAATCTGCCACAGGAGGAAATTGCTGATACGCATTTCTCCGCCTGTTCGTATTAATATATCCGGATCAGGCATATCCTTTGTGTAAAGATGCCGGGCGATAAGCTCGGGTGTGATTGAATCCGGGCCAATTTGACCGGTTTTTGCCGCCAGTGCAATTTCGCGAACCATTTTTACAATCTCTGAACGGCCCCCGTAACTCAATGCAAGAGTCAACAGCATGCCTGAATTGTTTTTTGTAATATTCATGGTGTTTTGCAGTTCCTGCTGAACACCTTTGGGGAGACGGTCAATCTCACCAATGGCATTAAGACGGATATCATTTTCGAGCATCTCTTTTTGTTCTGATTTCAGAAATTTTTTCAGGAGAGCCATCAGGCCGGCGATTTCCATTTTTGATCGCTGCCAGTTTTCTGTTGAAAAGGCGTACAGGGTAAGAGTTGAAATTCCGAGTTCACGCGAGGTCCTTACCATCGTTCGAACTGTATTCGTTCCTTTTTCATGTCCCTTCACCCGATTCACAAGCCTTTTTTTTGCCCATCTTCCGTTGCCGTCCATAATTATGGCAACATGTGCCGGCAGTTTTTCAGGATCCAGATCAGTATAGTCTGCGGGGTTAGACTTCAAGGATTTCCTTCTCTTTTTCTTTATAGACATCGTCGATCTGTTTTACATGCTCGTCTGTTATCTTCTGGACGGTTTCCTGAGCCTTAAAACAATCGTCTTCTGAAACTTCACCTTCCTTTTTCAATTCCTTTAACATTTCATTTGCATCACGCCTGATATTGCGAACCGCCACCTTATGATCTTCACAAATTTTGTTTACAACTTTGACAATCTCTTTTCTTCTCTCTTCCGTAAGGGGTGGAATGGAGATCCGGATAATTTTACCGTCACTGGAAGGTGTCAGGCCAAGATTGGCTTTTAATATGGCTTTTTCAATATCCTTAATTACGGTGGCATCCCACGGCTGTATGGTGATCATGCGGCTTTCAGGGACAGAAAGGGATGACATCTGGTTCAGGGGTGTCTGCGTCCCGTAATAATCAACCCGTATTCCGTCAAGAAGGTTAAGAGAAGCCCGGCCGGTTCTGACTTTATTCAGTTCCACAGTAAGGGAATTCAGGGTCTTTTCCATCTTCTCTTCGGTTTCTTCGTGTATTTCCGCAATCATCGCCGTTTACCTCGCATGTGAAACTTATCTGGTGATTCGTGTGCCAATTTTCTCCCCGCATACGACACTTTTAATATTGCCCTTTTTTTTAAGGCTGAAAATGGTCAAAGGAAGATTATTGTCCATTGCCAGGGAAATTGCCGTCATGTCCATAACATGAAGCTGCCTGTTTATGACGTCTTTATAATTGGTTTCAGCAATAAATTCCGCATTTTTATTTGTCACCGGGTCTGAATCGTAGAGGCCGTCCACTTTGGTTGCCTTGAACAGAATCTGCGCATTAATTTCCTGCGCCCTGAGAACAGCGGCTGTATCTGTTGTAAAATAAGGGTTGCCGGTACCGGCAGCAAAAATGACTACCCGTCCTTTTTCAAGATGAAGGATAGCCCTGCGCCGAATGTATGGTTCTGCAATATTCTTCATTGATATGGCGGACTGGACACGTGTCTGAATGCCCTTTTTTTCAAGTGCATCCTGCAGGGCAAGGCTGTTGATGACGGTGGCCAGCATTCCCATGTGATCGGCGGAGACTCTTTCTATTCCGTATGAACTGGCGGCGACTCCCCTGAAGATATTGCCGCCGCCCACAACAATACCCAACTGAACGCCGAGGCTGTGAACGGAAAGTACTTCGTCAGCAACATACTGGATGGTTTCAGGGCTGATTCCAAATTCCTGGTCACCCATCAGGGCTTCACCGCTTAATTTTAACAGAACCCTTTTATATTGTGGAGAATGATTCAAAAGTAGTTAATCCCCTATTTGAAATCGAGCAAATTGTCTTATTTTAATATTTTCACCGAGCTTTGCGATAACTTCATTTAAAACATCTTCAATCGTAATATTTGGATCACGCACATACGGTTGATTCATCAGGCAACTGTCCTTGAAGAATTTTTTCAGTTTTCCGGCAACGATTTTGTCTATCATGTTTTCCGGCTTACCCAGTTCCTGTGCCTGCTCACGGTAAATTCCCTTTTCTCTTTCAATAACGTCTTCCCGCACATCTTCTTCCACAATGCCGGAAGGATTAGACGCTGCAATATGCATGGCGATATTTTTTGCAAACTCCTTGAAATCATCTGTTTTTGCCACAAAATCAGATTCGCAGTTCATTTCAACCATGACACCGATTTTTCCTCCCATATGTATATAAGAATATACAATTCCTTCAGATGTTTCACGACCGGCTCGTTTCTGAGCGGTGGCCAGACCTTTTTTCCGCAGGCAATCAACTGCTTTCTCCAGATCTCCATCGCATTCCGAGAGGGCTGCCTTGCAATCCATCATGCCCGCCGCTGTTTTGTCGCGGAGCTGTTTTACCAATGCTGCACTTATCGTTACCATCTTTATTCTCCTGTATTTTCTGAATCCGGGGTTTCCCGGGTTGCGTCACCTGTTTCCGGTTTGTCCTTACTGGGTGCGGATTTTTTAATTATTTCAACAACCGGACCTTCAGTTCCGCCTGAAACGACCGTTTTTTCTCCGGGTTTCATTTTTTTAGAAGCAACAGTAATTTCACTGACCTCTTCTGTTTCCTTGTCAGCTTCTGCCTGCTTTTTTTCTTCCTGGCGCTGCTTGCCTTCAATGCATGCATCGGCAATTTTTGATGTCAGCAACCGTATGGCACGGATGGCATCGTCATTACCGGGAATGATATGATCAATTTCATCCGGATCACAGTTTGTATCAACAATGGCAACGATGGGTATGCCCAGGCGTTTTCCTTCACGAACAGCAATGCCTTCTTTTTTGCAGTCAACAACAAAAATCGCTCCCGGCAGGCCGTTCATATTACGTATTCCGCCCAGTGTATTGTCCAGTTTGACCCGTGCTTTTTCGAGTTTAATTCGTTCTTTTTTGGGGAAAAGATTGATGGTTCCGTCATTGCTTATGGTGTTCAGGTGGTTCAGCTGTTCGATACTTTTTTTAATCGTCTGAAAGTTGGTTAGCATACCGCCCAGCCACCGGTTATGGACGTAGAACATTTCACACCGATTGGCTTCTTCATATATGGACTCACGGGCCTGTTTCTTGGTCCCTACGAAAAGGACAGACTTGCCGTTTGCCACTGTATCTGCCACAAAATTGTAAATGTTGTTGAACATGCGAACGGTTTTCTGCAGGTCAATAATATAGATACCGTTTCTTGCCCCAAAAATATACGGTTTCATTTTTGGGTTCCATCGTTTTGTCTGATGACCAAAGTGAACTCCAGCTTCAAGGAGTTCCTTCATTGTAACGTAAGCCATTGTTTTCTCCTCACTTTAACGGTTAATTGCCACCACTTATGTCATCCCTGAATCCGACTTTCCATTGAAAGCACCGGGATACAGGTCCAAAAGTGTGTGATGTGATGATATCACCTAAATCCGATATTTGTAGCAGAATAAAAATTGATTGGCAATTGTTTTTTTGGCAGGGGAGTAATAATTGAAGATTGACAATATTCAATATGAAAAGCTATTTTTTCGACATCCGGACAACCCGGTCATTACCCCCCAGATCTTTTGTAAAAGTAATATCCTCATAATATCCGCAAGTATTAACAATTGCCTGGATGGCCGTTTTTTGATCATATCCCATTTCAAGAATTAAAAATCCGTTTTTATTGAGAAAGTGGTGGGCGCTGTGAATTATTTGTTTAATTGAATCAAGCCCGTCCATACCGCCGTCAAGGGCAGCAAGGGGTTCATATTCACAGATTTCAGGCGCAAGATTGTTTATTTTATTTGTCGGGATATACGGTGGATTTGAAATAATCATATCAAATCGGGTTTTGTCGGCACTCAGTGATGACAGCCAGTTGCCTGCAAAAAATGCAATTTTATTGTCCAGTTGATGGCGGCGTGCATTTGTTTTTGCCACCTCAAGTGCTTTTAAGGAATCGTCGGAGGCATAAAAGACATGCCCGGGTCGTTCTGAGGCAAGGGCGATGATCAATGCCCCTGAACCCGTACCCAGTTCGATAATTCGTCGGGATTCGGAGTTTACGTTTTCCGGTAGAAGGGCAAGGCTGGTTTCTACAAGGCATTCCGTATCCGGTCTGGGTATAAGCACGTCCCGGGTGACGACAATATCTTTTGACCAGAATTCTTTTGAACCGGCAATATAGGCAACCGGTTCCCGCAGCAGTCGCCTTTTTATAAGCATTTTGAAATCTGCAAGCTCACTGCTGATTAACGGTTGATCAAAACGCAAATACAGCTCGATTCTTTTTAAATCCAGCACGTGGGAAAGAAGTATTTCTGCGGTTAATCTGGGACTGTCTATTGTGTGGGCTTTAAAATAGGATGTGGTCCAGTTGAGAAGTCTGGCAATCGTCCATTCAGACGTTTTAGGTATTAACGGGGTCTCCATTTTTTAATGCCCTGGCCTGAAAATACGTTGTCAGCTCATCCAGTAATTCGTTTAAATCACCCTGAAGAATACTTTCCAGTTTGTATAAGGTCAGGCCGATTCTATGATCCGTAACCCTTCCCTGAGGAAAGTTGTATGTGCGGATTCGTTCGCTGCGATCTCCGGACCCCACCTGGCTTTTCCGTTCTTCTGATATTTTTGCATTCTGTTCCTGGATCATAGCGTCAAGAAGACGCGCTCTGAGAACTTTCAGTGCTTTGGCTTTGTTTTTATGCTGGGACTTTTCATCCTGGCATGTGACCACAAGACCGGTGGGAAGATGGGTTAACCGTACGGCTGAATCGGTTGTGTTTACACTCTGGCCGCCCGGTCCGGTTGAACGGTATACATCGGCTTTAATATCACTCGGATCGATTTGAATTTCCACTTCTTCTGCTTCGGGCAGTACTGCTACAGTTACAGCAGAGGTGTGAATCCGCCCCTGTGTTTCAGTTGTGGGAACGCGTTGAACGCGATGGGTGCCGCTTTCAAATTTAAAATTGCTGTACGCCCCTTTGCCCTGAACCATTACAATGATTTCTTTCAGCCCCCCGACACCGGTCGGGCTATGGGTCAAGACGTCCACTTTCCAGTTTCTGGTTTCAGCATACCGGCTGTACATTCTGAAAAGATCACGCGCAAAGAGTCCGGCCTCGTCCCCGCCGGTACCTGCCCGGATTTCCACGATAATATTTTTTTCATCATTCGGGTCTTTGGGTATCAGGAGCTGTTTCAGCTCAATTTCAAGCGCCTTTTTTTTTTGAGTAAGCGTTTCTACTTCATCCTTGGCCAGATCTTTAATTTCCGGGTCACTGTCTTTTAAGAGTTCCATGCTGTCTTCAAGCTCGGAAACCGTATCCTTGTAGTCCCGGAAAACAGATACAATCTTGCCCAGATCCGCATGCTCCCGGCAATAATTCTGATACAATTTACGATTCTTGACAACTTCGGGATCACTCAACATCTGTTCAAGATTTGTAAAACGCTCTTCAACACCTTTTAATTTTTCAAACATGCTTATTTAAATCCTGCAAAAGGTATGGAACCGGATGTGTCACAGAAAAACGAATACCTCTGTTGAACGATTCTTCAGGAAGATATACTCTAAGACCTTGATGCGCAGATATGCGTGCAGCCCGAGAAAAAAATCGCTCAACACAGGCAGCATTAACCGGCTGAATTCTGGTCCTGAAATTTCGCGTATTTTCTGCGGAATCGCTCAATCCGTCCGGCAGTGTCAATCAGCTTCTGTTTTCCTGTAAAAAAGGGATGGCATTTTGAACAGATTTCAACTTTTACATCTGGTTTTGTTGATCCGACCGTAACTTCATTGCCGCAGGCACATTTGATGGATGTGGCAAAATATTCAGGGTGGGTATCTTTTTTCATTTTAATTACAACTCCTTAACTGTTATTTTAAGCATTCATGGACTCTAAAAACTGCTTATTATTCACTGTTCCGCTCATTTTATCAAGTAAAAACTCCATACTGTCAACAGAATTTAATGTGACAAGCAATTTTCTCAATATCCATATGCGGCTAAGGGATTCCTTATCCAGAAGGAGTTCTTCTTTTCGGGTGCCGGATTTCTTAATATCAATTGCCGGATAGATGCGCCTGTCTGCAAGTTTGCGGTCCAGTACAATCTCCATATTTCCAGTGCCCTTGAATTCTTCAAAAATAACTTCATCCATTCGGCTTCCCGTATCAATAAGGGCTGTTGCAATGATTGTGAGGCTTCCACCCTCTTCAATATTTCTGGCTGCACCGAAAAATCTTTTGGGGCGATGAAGTGCATTTGAGTCAACACCACCGGAAAGGATTTTCCCGCTGGGGGGCATCACCGAATTATAGGCACGGGCAAGCCGGGTAATGCTGTCTAAGAGTATGACAACATCTTTTTTGTGCTCAACCAGTCGTTTTGCCTTGTCAATAACCATTTCAGCTACCTGGACATGCCGTTCCGCGGGCTCATCAAATGTGGAACTGATAACCTCCGCATTCACTGACCGCTCCATATCTGTCACTTCTTCCGGGCGCTCATCGATAAGAAGAACAAAGGGAACGACATCCTTGTGGTTGGTAATAATGGAATTGGCAATGGCCTGAAGCAGCATTGTTTTACCTGACCTGGGCGGTGAAACAATCAGTCCCCTCTGGCCAAAGCCAATAGGGGTCATGAGATCCATTATCCGTGTGGAATAATTTTCAGGATCCATTTCAAGTTGAGTTTTTTCATTGGGATAAAGGGGGGTCAGATTATCAAAAAGCATCTTTTCCCGTGCCACTTCCGGATCTTCATAGTTGATGGCTTCAACTTTCAGGAGTGCAAAATATCGTTCGGTATCTTTGGGCCGGCGAATCTGGCCGGATACGGTATCTCCTGTTCTCAGGTTGAATCGACGTATCTGCGACGGCGACACATAAATATCGTCCGGGCCGGGAAGATAATTGCAGTCAGGGGCTCTCAGAAAACCAAATCCGTCAGGCAGGACTTCCAGTGTGCCTTCACCGAATATCAAGCCATCCAGTTCTATCTGTGCCTGGAGAAGGGCGAAAATAAGCTCCTGTTTTCTCAGGCCGGCATAGTCTACCTTCATATTTTTGGCCATTTTCGTCAACTCACTGATTTTCATCTCTTTTAATTCAACAATGTTTAGCATAAAGTTACCCCTTCAGATTTTTATTTTTATGTGGCCGCTGTTTAATTTTTTTGGAATAAATTCATAAATTTTTGCAGAAGTTATGAGCGAATTATTGAGTTGTACCCTGTGATAGCAGAATTAAGTCAGGAATTCTCCAAATAGGCAGGCACTTAAAATTTTTTGTCAATGCTTATATCTATAGTATGTTTTTTGATGTGTCAAGCGCTTTTGACCGTTTTTGGTATATTGCATAAAAATCAGACATATTTATTGACAAATGATTACCCGCTTAAGGTCTTATCAGGATAATTATAAATGCGGTTATCCTGTTTCCGACGTCATCAGTACTTGACAAAACGCATCTTTTTTATTAGGAAAAATCTTTTTTATATTATTTAAGATAATTCGGTAAATATAATATTCAACCATACACAGTTAAAAAGGAGAATTCTATGAACATTTTATTTTTTGGCCCAAACGGTAGCGGAAAAGGAACTCAGGGCGCAATCCTGAAGGATAAATACAATCTTCCCCATATAGAATCCGGTGCGATTTTTCGTGAGAATATCAAAGGTGGAACCGAACTGGGGGCAAAAGCAAAAGAGTATATTGACAAAGGAGATCTGGTACCGGATGAAATTACAATTCCCATGATTCTTGATCGGCTTCAGCAAGATGATTGCAAAGACGGCTGGTTACTTGACGGATTTCCGAGAAACAAAACCCAGGCAATCAAACTGGATGAGTCTTTGAAAGAGGCGAATATAGAGCTTGATATTGTTGTTGAGATCATTCTTGACAGGGAAATTGCCAAGAACAGGATTATGGGCCGCAGGCTCTGCGCCAATGACAACAATCATCCCAATAATATCTTTATTGACGTCATCAAGCCGGATGGTGATAAATGCCGGGTATGCGGCGGTGACCTGTCAGAAAGAGCCGATGACCAGGATGAAGATGCAATTGGCAAACGGCACAACATTTACTATGACGCAGATACGGGAACACTGGCATCATCCTACTACTTCAAAGATCTGGCAGCTAAAGAGGGAAAGATTAAATACATGACGCTGGACGGTGCCCCCAGTGTTAAAGATGTTACGGCTGAACTTATTTCAAAACTTTAATTACAACATGCTTGATTTATTTTCTTGCAAAAATATTTTTTTTCAGATAAATTATATGACTTGTTTGAATGTGTAAAATAACCAGTGATTTCTACTGGAACGAAAGGGGCGAGGAATTTGAAAGAAATTGAGGTTAAGGTTTACGATAATGATCTTGAAAAGGCGATGCGTACACTAAAAAAGAAAATTCAGAATGATGGCCTTTTTAAAAGATTGAAATTAAAGAAAAACTATGAAAAACCCAGTGAATATCGTCGACGCAAACAACGCGAAGCAGTGAGAAGACAGAGAATTGCCGCTTTAAAAAGCAGGCGTCGTTGATACGAAGAAAATAATGGTTTGTTAAAGTCTGTAAAACCCGGTCAGGATAACCAAGTCTGCCCGGGTTTTTTATTATTATGAATAAAGAAGCGTACAATACCTGCCTTGAGGCACTATATGGACTGGGACGATTCGGCATTATCCTTGGCCTTTCTACAATCAGGACGGTTTTAGAGGGACTGGGGAATCCGCAGGAAGGGTTTTCCTGTATCCATGTGGCAGGCACCAACGGCAAAGGGTCCATTGCCTCGGTTCTTTCATCCATTCTCAGCCTGTCCGGTTATAAAACCGGCCTTTATACATCTCCCCACCTTGTTCGGTTTAATGAAAGAATCTGCATAAACAATACGCCTGTTTCAGATAAAGCTGTTGTTGAGGCATACCGGGCAGTGAAACGTGCGGACCACGGAAAGCGGCGCCTGACTTTTTTTGAATATGCCACTGCAATGGCGTTTTATGTGTTTGGAAAACAGAATGTGGAGTGGGCCATCATTGAGACCGGTATGGGGGGGCGGCTTGATGCCACCAATCTGGTTGAGCCGGAGGTTTCCATTATAACAAACATCTCCCTTGAACATAAAACCTATCTGGGAAACACCATCGCGGAAATAGCCGGAGAAAAAGCCGGGATCATCAAACCCCATACACCGGTTGTGACCGGAGCCAGGCAAAAGAGTGCCGTATCGGTGATAAAAAAGACCGCTTTAGAGAAAAATGCCCCGCTATACTGCATGGGTAAAGATTTTTCTGTCAGAAGAAACAGTAAAAAAGGTGCATTTTCATATTTTGGAATTGAAAACACATGGCGGGAAATGCATACGGGACTGCAGGGGAACTACCAGGTAGACAATGCCGCGTTAGTTCTTGCTGCCTGTGAGCTGTTAAACAAGGATTCGGTGAGGCTGCCCCTGGAAAAAATCAGGGAAGGAATGATTAAAAACAGGTGGCCGGGAAGACTGGAGGTGGTTTCAACCTCACCCCTGATAATTTTAGACGGGGCTCACAATATTGTGGCGGCAAAAAATCTGGCAACCTATCTGTCTGAAAATCTGGCAGATAAAAAGATTACCCTTGTTGCCGGCATTTTAGATGACAAACCCTATGGGGTCATGCTCAAAAGCCTTCTTCCTGTCTGCCACCGGGCCATATTTACCCGTGCTGATAACGAACGGAGTCTTGCCCCTGCATTCCTTTCATCCGCGGCAACCGGCCTGGTTTCAGATATCCGGATTGTACCTGAAGT
>JAUXDD010000166.1 GCA_030618465.1 Desulfobacteraceae bacterium | reverse complement strand
CTTGAACTTGCCCGGAGCTATTTAAAACTGGGATCCAATAAACTGGCCAGGCACTATTTTCATGAAGTCCTTGCGGAAAACCCTCCGGAAGCAGTCAGGAAAAACATCCTGAGATTTATTGCCGTTATTGACAGATCCGAACAACGTCATTTTTTTAACGGCTCCATTTCTCTGGGTGTCAATTGGGACGACAATGTATATGTTTCCCCATCCAAAAGTGATTATATCCTGGATTATGGTACCGTCACGTTTGACACACCGAAAAGCGATTATGTTTACAATATGACAAACACATTGAACCATATATATAAATTTGAAACTATCGGCTTTTCCTGGAATAACACGGGCATTACATATAATGATTTTTACCATGACGAACATGACCTTAACGTTTTATTTGCAGGTATTTTGTCTGGCCCTTCCTTCCAGACAAATAAAATAATGGTGGAAATTTACGGTCTTTTTAATCATATGGAGATTGATGGCGACCGGTACTTAAAAGCCATGGGGGGTGGGTCGTCCATCAACTGCATACTGGACAGGCACTGGGTATTTGGACTGACTGGAAAAATAGAGGAACGAGAGTTTATACAGGACTCTGATAAGAACTCGACAAATTTGCATTTCAGTTCAGGCCCGGTTTTTATATCCGGGCGAAATCGTATCAATGCAATTTTTTCATTTGAAAAAGAAGATGCGAAAAAACATTACAACAGCTATGACCGTTACGGTGTGTCCTGTCGTTACTCTGCCCTGCTTCCGTTCAATTTCAGCATGTATGCAGACTGGCGATATCGGGGAACACACTACAAAGAAGAAAATCCCCGGATCGCACTTCTGTCAGATAAAAAACGTAAAGATAATATTCACTATCTAAGCACCGGTTTGTCAGACACAGTGTGGCGGTCTTATGACAGGAAATTCAGTCTGAATGCCCAGATCAGTTACACCTATACACATGCAGATTCAAACATTGGAATTTACAAATTTGACAAGCAGGTCATTGCCACATCATTTGTGTTTGGGTTCTAACTATTCTGAAACACTTAAATATTTTTAGTACTATGAAATGGGTGGAATAAATTTCGCATCAGATTTTGCACTTTATTATACACCTGAATGTTAAAAAAAGTGCAACTTCACATCAATCGAATTCATTTGATGTGACAGCAATGGTCTCGAATTGTTGAATAAACTAAAATTGCCCTGCGCAGGCATATATATTGCAACATAACATGGAGAAAACAGGTATTTACAATGAAATACCTGGCATTATTTTCACCATATGAAGGAGTATGCCATGAAAACCACAAAAAATTTTGTTGGTATGATATTATTTTTAATTTTCCTGCCGGCCGGATTCGCGGCCATGGCAGATAACACGACTATGCTCATCGGGCATGTTGTGGCGGTAAGAGGTGATGTGATCGCTAAAGATGCCAATGGAGAGTCCCGGAAATTATCCATCAAAAGCCCAATTTACAGGGAAGATACAATAGAGACCGGAAAGCGCGGCCGGGTCCAGGTAATGTTTACGGACAATACTATTATCAGCCTGGGCCAGGAAAGCATCATTAAAATTGCCGATTATGAGTGGAATCCCGATCAGAAAACCGGCGCCATGAGAACCCAGGTGAAAGAAGGCGTATTCCGGGTAATGGGCGGCGTTATTACAAAGGTTGCCCCGAAAAAGTTTGTTACGGAAACCCCGGCTGCCTCTATCGGTATAAGGGGATCAATGTACGCAGGCAAAGTCTCTGAAGATGGATCGCTTACAGTTGTTTTTCTCGGAGGCACGGGAATTGATGTGACCAATGGGGCGGGGGCGGTTGCACTTCTTGAACCGGGTTACGGGACAACCGTGAGCAGTTTAACCGAAGCACCGGCAACGCCATCCCTGTTTACCAGTGGACAGATGTCTGAACTTTATGATGGCGGCACGGTAACAGATCCCCAAAAATCATCATCAACTCCTGATGATAATATTGCCGTGACCAGTACTGATGCGATTGCTGATACAATAAATAATTCAATAACTGATAATAACCAGAAAAGCCTGGACCAGAAAGTTGAAGAAAGTGAACCTACAGAAGTTGGCCTTACAGGCCACTATTTAAGTGTAACATCTGATTCAGACGGCTCCGGCAATAACTACACATTACTGTATGGCGAAACTTCCGCGATATCTTCCGCACCTTATAATGAAGATATGGGCACAGTTACGGGTGAAGCCTCAACCCAGAACGGGACTATCCCTTTCAGCTTCAGTATTCCCGCATACAATCCTGATGCCGGGTATACAGGGGCGACAAAGGATTCAGGCCTGACGCGTGTGGTCAGCCTGGTGGGAGATGACCGTGAGTTCCAGACACTTGAAGTCCTTTATTCTAACCTTGGTGAATTTGCCGTTTTTACCATAACCGATGGTGTGTTTAATGACATTTCCACTTACAATTTTAATGAGCTGGGGTTTGCGGGAGTTGAGGCCCCGACTGTCCCCGGTTCCGGTGTAGACACCTATGTGGGACCTTACCTCGCCGCCAGTCAGGGCGCAATTGGAAACGACCTGTATACGGCATCCACTATGGAGATGGTAGTCAACTGGGGCAACGGAAAAGTAATGGGAATTATGGGAACTCCCGGGACTTCCCCCACATACTTTTTTGGTGATGTTTCAGGAACGTCCCTTGCCAATATACGGATTGTCGGCACCAAAATTCTCGATGAAACGGGAACCAGCGCCATAAGCGAAGATGGCACCGGAACCTTCGGGCAGTTTTACGGTACTGCCTGCCAGGGTGTCGGGCTTACAGCCGGAACAGACATTTACAGCATGGACTCAGATATGAGCGCACCACTGGATGAGCGGTTGACGGCAGCCGGGGCATTCCGGGATACAGCCTCCCAGCATTTCAGCAATACCGCCTTAACCGGTACGACTTCATGGGAAGGTTTTGTTGTGGGGGTGTCTGAAAATATGGCTGATCCGAATGTAAACCGAAAAATTTTCATGAATAATGCCGCATCTGATTTCCAGCTGGCAATCAACAGGGATACTGGCGAAGTGAGTGGTGCAATGTCGGCTATTGATGCATTTGCTGAGCCCTCAGAAGTATTTGAAATAACAAACCTCGAGATTGGTGGCACATATGGTTCAGCATACATTCTTGATGATGCAATGATTGCTGTTCTGGGTGGGACCACTGCGGTTAAAGTTACTCAAAAAACAGCCCCTTTTGAAGAACAGGTTGGGGGACTCAAACCCTATGGCAACTATATGGTGACTGCTGATCCGGACAAACAGTTCGCAGATTATGCAAAATGGGGCTACTGGGAAACTGCCTATGTTGATCCGGCAAGCGGCGCCCAATACCATACCAGGCAACCGGGTTCGGTATGGATTGCAGGTGAACGAACACCGGAAACATATGTTGACAACATGATTGCGGGCAATATTACAGGCACATATACAGGTGGCGCACAGGGAATTCATGTAAACACCACTGGAGTGGCAGAGCTCACCGGCGGAATGACAGATCTTACATTGAATTTTGGAACATCTGCCGTGACCGGCAATATACACTTTGATCAGGTAAGATTTGATATTAATGGTGGAAGTATAACCAATGCGGGTTTTAGTACGCAAATTTCTAATGTTAATATCACTTCTCCGGCAGGAAATGAGGCCCCCGTATCAAGTATGGTAAATGGAGCATTCTATGGCCCGAATGCAAATTCAATTGGAGGAAACTTCAATGCTGAAATATCAAGTGGAGATAAATACATAGGAATATTCGGTGGAAACCGTAACCTCTAAATTACACTTCTGGTTGTCAGGCACTATTTAATCATATAAGCCGTTTTGTCTGCAGTATTAGCAAGACGGCTTATACAGCAAAAAAACCCACACTTATTTATTGAAATCATAAGCAATTACGACATATAATAATAATGTGTCAAAATCTTCTTATACGATATACTTTTTAAATCAGACTTGCTTTTACACATTAAATGTTAAAAAAAACAATTATAAACATTTTAAAACCGACGCCATTCAAAATCGGCTGCATTGTCGTTCTCTTATCATGTCTTTTATTTTATTCCTTTGGCAAAAAAAAACCGGCCCTGTTAACTGCCCTTGACAACCAGATGGCAGACACCATGTTTCGCTGGCGGGGTGCCACACCTACCACAGGTGAAGTAGTCATCGTTGATATTGATGAAAAAAGCCTTAGAAACATTGGCCAATGGCCATGGCCCAGGGATATCGTTGCAGACCTTGTAAAAAATATACATGCAGCAGGTGCCAGGGTCGTGGGCTTTGATATTTTTTTCCCTGAAAAAGACCGGACATCACCGGTGAAATTTATTGATGATATGGGGAAAATTCTTGAAGGGCAAATCTCAAAATCTGAACTTGAATTACTTAGGGCAAATAATGCCCTTGATCATGACGTTGCACTGGGAAATGCGGTTTCAGGTTCTTTAACGGTCCTTGGATATGCGTTTCAATGTAAAAATGACGGGCTGAAATTACAGGAAGACAAACCCTTTCCCTCAATAAATATCCGTATTAATCCCAGTGGATATAATTATGACGATCTTTCACTGATTTCAGCCTACAGGGCTATTGTCAATGTGGAAGAAATCGCACAGGCTGAAACTGAAGGTTTTTTTAATGTATTTCCGGATCGTTCAGGGATGATCAGGAAAGTACCCCTTTTCATGGCACTTGATGGTGTGCCCTATCCGTCGCTGGCGTTTGAAATCACCAGGGCAGGGCTGAGTATTGAAGAGGTTACCCTCCATATTTCTCAACGCGGTGGCCGTTACGAAAAAGATCTTCTTGGCGTATCATTGGGTGATTATATTGTCCCCACGGATGAAAAAGGCCAGCTGACCGTAAATTTCCGTGGACCGGCGAATTCATTTAAATATGTTTCCGCTTACGATATTCTGACAGGTAAAATGCATGAGGCACTGACATATAAATTTGTTCTCATCGGCACTTCTGCAGAGGGGCTCCATGACATACAGGCAACACCGTTTTCAAATACCTGTCCGGGAGTCGAAATTCATGCGAATATTATTGACAATATCATAGCAAAAAACCCGTTTTCCCACGATGTATTTACAGAAATAGGGATGACATACGCGCTGCTCATAACCGGTGGCATGCTCCTCAGTGCCCTTCTGGCTTACACCGGGCCGCTGGCCGGAGGTATTGTGGGGCTTGCATTTATCGCTCTGACAATTATTGGAAATTATAATCTGTTTTTTTTGAATAATGAAATCGTCGGTGTAACGTATCCCCTGCTGACGGTTATTACTGTCTTTTGTGTGGTGACCCTGTTTAATTATTTTCTTGAGGGGAAAGAAAAACGATTCATCCACGGCGCTTTCGGTCATTATGTGTCCCCTAGTGTCGTAAGCCAGCTCATAAAAAGTCCGAACAGGTTGTCTCTGGCAGGCGAGCAGAAAAAACTTACTGTTTTCTTTTCAGATATCAGGGGGTTTACCGGGATTTCCGAAGAGATGGACTCTGTACGACTGAGCCGGTTTATGAATGACTATTTTACCGCCATGAGTAATATAATCATTGAAAATAACGGTATGGTGGATAAATTTATCGGGGATGCTATAATGGCAATCTGGGGCGCCCCCCTTGATGACTATGACCATGCGGCAAAAGCCGTAAGAACGGCTCTTAGTATGATGGAAAGGCTTAAAAAACTCCGCTCCGTATGGACGGAAAAACGGTTGCAGAATATTAGTATTGGAATTGGTATCAATACGGGCAATATGGTGGTGGGCAACTTTGGAAGTAACTGGCGATTTGACTACACAGTAATCGGTGACAATGTAAATATCGCTTCACGATTGGAAAAACTGAATAAAATCTATGGCACCAATATACTGATAACCGAGTTTACTAAGGATGCCCTGAACAATCGGTTTTTCTGCCGTTTTATCGACACCGTCAGATTAAGAGGGAAAGGGGCCTCAGTAAAAATATATGAACCGATCATTGAGGGTGAGCCGGACTCCACATTACGCGATAAAATCATTCGCTTTGAAAAAGCGCTGAAGAATTATCAGGATAAAAACTTTGAATCCGCTTTCGCAGAAATTGATTCTCTGCAAAAAAACAATCCCCATAAATTGTACGCGTTGTACCTGGATCGAATTGATACGCTACGAAAAAAACCGCCTGATAATGATTGGGATGGGGTGTTTATTTATACTGGGTCGTAAAAAAGTAAACGCCTGTAACCGGATGCCATCAGCAAAAAGAACCCCTGTATCCAGAACATCCGGTATCAAAAGATTATTTGCATTCAGCACATACCGCATAAATTCTCATGGAAGCATTATTCGTCGTATAGGGGGTGTTATTGACATATACGACACTCCATGACGTGCTGCTTGAAGGATAGGTACTTACCAGGGTCATTCTCGGATAAGTTAATGAATAAGCACCACCACCCATAACTTTTTTGCTTGAAGGACACGTAACAGTAAATGCATAAGGTGTTATGCCGTTTCCTACCATATTTATTGTTTCGGTTTTATATACTATCTGATAACCGGAAACACCGGGATCACCCTGTTCGCCCTGAGGGCCGGTATCACCTTTATCACCTGTGAGACCCTGAACACCCTGGGAACCCTGCGGACCGGCATCACCTGTGAGACCCTGAATACCCCGGGGACCCTCTGGACCGGTATCACCTGTGAGACCCTGAATACCCTGGGAACCCTCTGGGCCGGTATCACCCGTGAGACCCTGAATACCCTGGGAACCCTGCTGACCGGTATCACCCGTGAGACCCTGAATGCCCTGGGAACCCTGCGGACCGGTATCACCCGTGAGACCCTGAATACCCTGGGTGCCCTGCGGACCGGTATCACCTGTGAAACCCTGAATACCCTGGG